>JALSSX010000172.1 GCA_026984055.1 Sedimenticola sp.
TTTAAAGGCTCCATGCAACTATTCGATTTTATTTAAGGTCGATATGCTGACCTTGCTATTCACCGATCTTTGAGATCTTGTTACAATCGGTCTAGCACATCGTTTTGTTCCAACTTGCAATTTGGAACAAAACCAGACTTAATTTTATCTTTTAGGGATCAATTAGTCTGTAAAATCATCATGCAAGTTACAAAGTCCTTTCATGGATTGTTTCCACGACGGAACCGGAAAATGGGATTTCCCGGTGCCTTCATTTTCAATGACTTGCCGTCATCGATGTGGCGGTACCTCTCTGTACTGCACACAGGCCGTTGAAAAATGCCATTTTTCAACGGCCTGTTAGGATAGGTTTCGCAACGCGGCTTCCAGCCAGGCGTAACTGATACGCTCTTGTTCCAGTCGTAGGTTTTCTGCGTGCCGGTTTTCGCGTAGAGCATCGTAGAGTTCCTGCTCCGGACGGTTCAGATGGGACAGTTCGCGTCGAGTCGGGCGGTTTTCGCGTCCCCACAACAAGCGGTGTTCCAACAGGGTGGCCTTGTCCATCGACAGCGACTGAACATGCGGGTGGTAGCCGCGTAACTGGTCGAGCATTGCGAAGCCGTGGGTGTCGATGTCGCCCCAGTAGTGGATGCGGCGTTCGGACAGCCACGGGATATCTCGTAATGCGTCGAGGCCGTAGCCCAGGCCCAGGATCACCAAGCTGTCTTCGCGCATGGGAAAGGCGAGTCCGTTGATGTCGTTCTCGGTGATGAAGATGTGCCGTGCTGGCGGATTCAGGCGGCGGAAGTCGGCCAGTGGTATGCTCAGGTCGCTCAGGCCATGGATGTGTTGTCCGGGATCGAGCAGGCGGAATCTTATCAGCGTGGGTTTGGCGAGAAAGCCGTAACGTGCTTCGAAGGCGCGCGCGCCGTTGGCGCTCGCGTCGATCGCCGCGGCGGGTAGTACCCGGTCGAGCAGCTCGATCAACAGGCCACGGTGGGATTCGATGAATTTGGTATGCACGCCGGGCAGGTCGATCTGACGCAGGTAGATGCCGGGGCGTGGGTGCTCGCGCAGCCAGCGTAGTATCGCCAGCAGGCGCGGCCAGTCGTCGGCATGTTGCAGCGCCTTCAATGGCTTGCGCGCTAGCCAGCCATGCAGCGTCGGGAAATTGCCGAGTATCTGTTCGGCGAGCTTGTCGAAGCATTTGGCCTCGGGTTGTTTGTGCAGCATCCGCAAGGCTAGGTCGGGGGTGTCGATCCGTACCGCGTCGGGCAGGTCTTGGGCGCCGTGGATGCGGTGCCCGATGGTTTTCCACTCCAGCGCGTAGCCATACCGTTGGCTGGCCTGTCGCAGCGCGCCGACCCAGGCACGCGCCACGTCGAATTGCTCCGTGAGTTCGCGGGCGCTGGGTTTCCTCAGTGGGATGCGCAGTGGAAACAGATTGTCGCCGGGGTCTACGCGGATGGCGAGTAGCCGGCCGTTGTTCCACAGGCGTCGTAGCCTGTTCGTGACCGCGTGGTGATCGCCCCAGCCGCTCACGGCGACAAAGCGGCCTGGCGAGCCTTGCGCTCGGCGCGATAGGTTTCGATATCGAGGTTGCGCAGCTGGGATTCGCGACCCTGCTCATTGTGTACGAAGCCAACGCTGGCGACATAGGGCTCTATGATGTGGATCTTTTGCAATGGTGTGACGACCAGCAATTGCAGTTGCAGTTTCTGGAACAGCTCCAAGGCGAAATGCGCGGATTCGTCGGAGCCGCGCCCAAAGGCTTCGTCGATGACAACGAAGCGGAAGCTGCGCGATCGGCGTTCACCCCATTCCAGCCCGAATTGATAGGCTAGGCTGGCGGCCAACACGGTGTAGGCCAGTTTTTCCTTTTGGCCACCGGATTTGCCGCCGGAGCTGGTGTAGTGCTCGTATTCGCGGTCGTCCTCGCGCCAGCGCTCGGAGGCGGAGAACACGAACCAGTTGCGCACGTCGGTGACTTTGTGCGTCCAGTTGCGGTCGAGATCGCTACTGCCCTGGCGGCCGCGAAAGCGTTCGATGATGGCTTTCACCTGGAGAAACTTGGTCTCGGAGTATTGTTCATCCTCCGAGCCGCTCAGGCTGCCCTCGGTGCAACTGCGTAGATCGTGTTGGAAATCGCGGATGTCGGCATCGTTGTTGGCCCGTGCTTCCAAGCGAATGTAGCGGCCTTCGTTGTAATCGATCTGGGTCAACGAGGCGTTGATGTGTTCGATGCGTTCGGTGATGGTCTGACGTTCACGCGCCAGTTGCGACTGGAAGTTGGCTACTTCGCGAATGGTGTTTTCGTTCAGTAGTTGCTTGAAGCGCGCCTCGAAGGCAGGCAGGCCGTCGCGTTGCAGTTCATCGAGCATCTCGCGGTAGGCGTCTGCGGCCTCGATCGCGGCGTCGACCTCGTCGGTCTCCAGCGGGTAGTCGCGGCGGTAGTCCTGCATCGTCTTGATAATGCGTTCGGCCAGCGTGCGCAGGCGTTTGTCCACGGCGTCGATGCGGCGTTGCAGCCAGTCACGCATGTCTTTTTCGCGGTTGTCGCAGGATTCCACCGTCAGGCGATGCTCGCCGAGTGCCTCGTTGCGCAAGGCGTCGAGTTCGACGAAGCGCGCCTCGCGCTCGGCGGCATCCAGTGTGTTCAGCGCCTCGAGGCAGTCGGCGAGTTGCGCTTCGGCTTGTCTGCGTTTCTCTTCGTTTTGTGCCAGTTGGCGAGTCAGTCCGTCGCGGGATCTTTCGTTGTCGCGAATCTTTTCTTCGAGTCGGGTGAGCCTGTCGGTAAGGGTTTTGAGCTTGTCGGAGGATACCTCCAACTCGCGACGTTCGTTCTCCAGCACGTCGATCTGGCTGGCCAATGGCTGCCAGTGGAGATCGCTGAACTCCTGGATGTCGGCGATGCGAACCAGTAGGTCTTGGCGTTTTCGCAATGCCTGCCGCTGATGTTGGATGTCGGCGATCGCGCCAGCCAGCGCGCGCATGCGCTGCTCCAATTGCGCGGCCTTGGCCTCCAGCGTCGCGATCTTTTCCTTGTTGCTCCAGCCGAGTACGTAGCGGCTCCGGTCGTCGAGTCGGTGGCGATCATCCTTCTCGTGACGCTGGCCGCCGGATTTGATCTGGCCGGCGCGGGTGATGGCGCGTCGTTCCCGCCGGAAACTGGCCAGATCCTCGCAGCAGGCATAGTCGAAGCGCTTCGCCAACTCTTGCTCCAGCCAGGCGTAGAAGGCGGATTCAGGGTGGATGGCGAGCTTGCGTGGTAGTGATCGGGGATGATATTTCGGTGGCGTGGCGCGTTGCTGTTCTCGCACCCGGTAGTAGACCAGTCGGCCACGTAGGTGGGTGCGCTCGACCCAGTCGGCAACGGCGGCATAATGGCTCTCGGGCACCAGCAGCGACAAGGCGAAGTTGTGCAGCACTCGCTCGGCCGCACCTTCCCAGTCGCGTTCGTCTGGCCGTACCTGGATCAGTTCGCCGGCGAACGGCATCTCGTCGACGGCGATGCCGGCGGCCTTGCTCAATGCGTCGCGGATGCTGATCTGGCGCTGATCGATATTGCTACGGCGCTGGCGCAGCGAGGTGAGTTCGGTGTCGATTTCGGCATGTTCGTCTTTGCACTGCTGAAATTCGTAGCCGGTCTCGGTCTGACGGTTTTGCAGTGTGCTGTCGCTGTCCTCCAATCGATCACGCAGTTGTTGTATCTGTTGGCGGTTGGCGACGAAGGTGTCGCTGCTCAGTGCGTTCGGCAGATTCAGACCGGCGGCCAGTTCGGCGTAGTGTTTGGCGGTTTTCAGGCGGCGTTGCTTATCCTCGCTCTTGCTCGCGATCTGGACGGCGATGGCTTCCAGCCGGTCACCACCGTTGCGCGCGATGGATTGATTCAGGAAATCGCGCTGGCCGGCAAGGTCGCGACGCTTGGCGTCGGTCTCGTCGAGTCGTGCCTGGATCCTTTCGCCGTCAGCGTGGAGATGTGTCAGACGCTTTTCCAGCAACTCGGCCTTCAAGGATGCGAACCAGGCGCGCAGGGCATCGCGGTTGTCGCGTAGCGCGGCGCTCTCGCCGCTGAGTGCCGTTTGCCGCTCACAGTCGGCGACCAAGGGCGTCAGGCGATCGATCTGATCCTTCGCCTTCAAGACGGCTTCATGGGCGCGGTTCAGGTCGTCGAAATGATGAATCAGGTTGTCGATACGTCCGGCGACCTCGAAGCCTTCCAGCATGTGTTCACGCACGAAGCCGGTCAGGTTGCCAACCGATTTCATCGAGACAGTCTGGTGGAACAATTCCAGCGCCTGCGCGTTGGCGATGCCGAAGCGGCGACGGAAGGCCGCGCCATAGGGCGGGAAGCTATCGAACAGTTCGATATGACGGCGCGCGCGCAGTTTCTTGCGCAGCCGATTGATGTCCTTGCCGAAGCCGGCGAAGTCATTGGTGATCGACAAGGGCGCGTCGGCGACCAGGTAGAAACGACTGGGCTGGGCGGCGGGATCCTTGCTCCAGAACACTTGCGCGAGGGTCACGTTTTGGTCGTAGCCTTGGTTGTGGAACACGCCGAGTATCACGGAGTAGCTGTTGTGGTCGCGCAACGCCACCGGTCGCGAGGCGAGGCCGCTGTCGTTGCGTGCCGATTTGTAGTAGCCGAGTACGTAGGAACGCAGGTCGCGCTCGCGCGCCTCCGCGCCGGCGGCCTTGTTGTAGGCGACGCGATGCGCCGGCACCAGCAAGGTGGTGACCGCATCCACCAAGGTCGATTTTCCCGAGCCGATGTCGCCGGTCAGCAGGGTGTTGCGGCCATGGGTTTCCAGTGTCCAGACTTTCTTGTCGAAGGTGCCCCAGTTGAGGATCTCCAGATGATGCAGGCGAAAGCCGGCGAGTTCGTCATCACTGCCGAAATCGAGTTGCGAGGGTTCGTCTGGGGATGCGGTCGTGAGTAGAGGCATGGCGCATAATGTACCATTCATCGGCGACTTGTCTAAGCCGTCGATGCCTTGGATGCTTCCACTTGCGAGGTCGACTTGGTCCCGTTTGATGTCCGCTTGCCGGAACGAGACGAGGCGATCGTCAGCGTGGCGTAACCGACTCTGGTCGTCGTCGGGCTGGATTGACGGCGGGCGCCGGGATCACTCGTCCTGTTTGTCGACGAGTCTTGCTTGATATTCCGCCAGTCGCTGGTCGAACTCACTTAACCATTGTGCATCGACGAAAGCCTTCAGGATGCGGCGCACCTCGAACTGTTGGTCTTGGCCGCGTAGCTTGCGCAGAAAACCGAGTTCGACGACTTTGTTGATCTGGCTGTCAATCTGTTTGATCAGGCGCACGTCGTTGCTGCCACTGGGTAGAAAGACGCGCAGCAGCTCGACGATGTCGTCGCGCGACAGGATCAGCCGGGTGTCGCTGCCGCTGGCGTCGAATTCGGCGAGTTTCTTGCGTAGTAGCGCAAGCAACAAGCTGACTGGGAAAGAAAGTTGGCGGCGCGTCACTAGCCTTGGTGGTTCTGGTTCACCGTCGCGCGCCGGGCGCGTGCGTAGCCAGGCGTGGCCTTCCGCTTCGTCGAGCATCAGTTCCAGGCCGATCATGCCGACATAATCGCGCACCCGGGTTTGCAACGTCAGTAGGTTCTGCCATAGCGTCGGATCGTTCTCGGCGTAGACGATGCCCTTTAGCAGTGCGATCAGGGTGGGCGGCAGGGCGTCGCTGGTGGCTTCGGTAGTGTTCATCGGTTGAAGATTATACGGGGTATTCCAGCGCTACGCCGGGCGCCATCGGCGCTCGTCCAGGTCACCTGATCGCGCCGGCTGTCGTCGAATAGCGCATTGTCGTCGCCGCTGGCGAGACTCAACCAAGTGAGCAGTTCCGCGAGCCCCTGTTCCAGTGGATGCGCCTCTAGCAGTGTCGGCAGGCCGATCTGTGGTTGCAACTGCAAGGCTTGACGGATGTATGCGGCGAGGCGCGCCTTGTCTACATAGGTCTGTTCGAACAGCGCATCGGCGTCCAGGCCGTCGTCCTCGGCGAGTTCGATATGATCATCGATCGACGGTTTGAAGGGTGGACGGTACAGCGGACGTTCCATCGGTAGGCTGATCCGTGCGCCTGGGTTGTCGATGCGCATGAAGGCGTCAGATGGCGCCTTGTCGCGGATCGCCAGCGCGCGTGTCTCGATCTGATGCAGCACCTCCATGATGCGCCGGTTCTCCAACCATGCCTGGTCGTCCAGGTAACGGCGTAGTTGCTGCGACAGGCGCGCAACGGTGCGCTGGGTCTGTTCGCCTGCCTCCAGCCAGTCGTAGTGGATGCGCTTCAGACGGCGGTCGGGATTCAGCGCCTTGATCGGCGGCAGCGCCAGCGCCTTCTCCAGCAACTTGGTCAACTCCTCCTGGCGACTGGGCGACATTAGAAAATCCCAGAAGGCGCGGAAGCTACGGCCCTGGTCGGAATCGATGATGGCGTCATGTTCGCCGAAGATATCCCGCAACAGTTCGCCCTTGCCGCCTTCCCACAAGGCGATGCGTTCGCGCACGCCGCGATCCAGTTCGCGAAAGTTTTGCTCTACCTCGCGGAAATCGGTCAGCAATTCGTGCGCGGTCGCGCCTAACTGCTGGAAGCGATCCTTCAGCGCGGTTTCGTCCAGCACCTTCAGGTTGCCGTCGCGGATGCGCGCGATTTCGTCGTCGATGGCTTCCTTGCGCTTTTCCAATTCCTCGATGCGCGCGGTCGGGTCGCTCTCCGCGCCCTCGATCATGCCTTGCAACAACTCGAAGACAGTCAACAGGCGCGATTCGGTGCCGACGAAGCTGCGGCCGCCCAGGCTGTCCAGCCAGGCGATCGCTTTCTCCGCGGCCGGAGTCAGGTCGAAATGCGCTTCGTCCAAACCGGGCGGATAAAACTTGCGTAGCCAGCCCTTTTCATCCCCCGCCCAGTCGTCCAGGTAGCGCGCGGCGGATTTTGGGAAGGCGTCGTCACCCAGGGCCTCGCGTAGCGAGAACAACATATCTTCCAGGCGTGACGCTAACTCGGTGTTCGACAGTATGCGCTCGTTCGGGCCGATGAAGGCATGTTGCAGGAAACTCGCGATCAACGGCGCGTGATCGGCGAGCAACAGCCGCCAAGCGGGATGCTGTTTGCGCTGACGGGTAAGGGTGAAGTAGTCGAGGGGCATGCTTCCCGGGCTGTTCGTGGTGAGTTCGGAAGAGTTTGTCATCCTCGCCGGGGATTGCCAAGTCCGGCCGGGTTGCCATCGGAACACCGTCGTTCGGCCTTGTGTGCTGCCGTAGCGGTCCCATGATCACCTCCGATCACGATGGCGGCAATACCTCGCCGCCATGAACGTCTCCGCGGAACCGTCATTCAGAGCGGCGGCGGGGTCCGGGGGTGTCATGGCTTCGCTGGTCGCCAGATCGGACAACTCTGGGTATAGTCGGCGGGTCTGATGGGGATCTCGAAATATTCCTTCCATGGAATTTTTTTCGTCGCAGAGAGAAAATGCGATTTCCGTTTTTTCCACATTTTCAATCACTTATCGTGATCGAAAAAGGTGGGACATCCCCCGTCTTACTCGGGCATCTCGATTTTTCGAGATGCCCTGATGCTGAAACGTCGATGAGGATTTCCGGTTGACCCTTGCGCCACGTCTCTTTGTCTTGCTGATCCTGATGAGTGTGTCATGGGCTGCTGGGTCCAAGAACACCGCGCCGATGGCCCGGCAGTCGGTTTCGAGCGTGTCGTCCGATGGCGTCGAGGCGCTTTCCGCTGCGTCGATCGCCGCCCGGCGGAAACGTGTCGAATCCGACGACACCCTGAGCGAGAGCCAGCGCAAGCAATTGTTGGCCGAGCTGGACGAGGCGACCGCGAAGCTGGCGCTGGCGGATGACACCGATGCCGAGATAGCCACGCTGAAGCGTTTGATTCACGGCGCGCCAGAGCAGATCAGGCGCCTGCGCGGTAAGGCTTCGCAAGTTGCTGGACTGAAGCCGGAAAGGATCGTGACCTGGGACGCCAGCCGCTTGGAAAACGCCTTGCGTGAACGTCAGGCCAGCCTCGACGAGGCGCGCGCTCAGTTGGCGCAACAGGAGAAAGCCCTGGCGGATTACGCAAATATCGCGAAGAATGGCGGCGCCGAGCTGGCGGATGCGCGTAAGCGCTTGGCGACGCTGCGCGCGGCCGCTCCAGTGACGGATGCCACGCTTGCCGTTTCCGTGGCGCGTCGGCTTCACCAGGCCCGGCAACGCCTGCTGGAGAAACGCATTGACTGGATGGCGCTGCGGCAGAACAATCTGGATCTGCTGACCGGTCTGGCGCAGGCGCGACGTGACCATCTTGCCGCGCGGATCAAGCGCATCGGTCGCGAGGTGGATCTGCTGCGCAAGCAGTTACAGGCGAGGCGGGAGAAGGCGGTGGAGGCGGCCCAGGCCGCGGCGATCGAGGCCAGCAACGAAGCGCCACCGATATTGAAGCAGATTCAGGAACGGATCGCGGCATTGGTCGAAGAGCAAGGCAGGCTGCTGGACGAGGAGGCGGCCAGCGATCGCAAGGCCGAGACCGTCCGGCGTCTGCTCGATGAGCTGCGTGATGATCGCGAGCGTATCACCCATGCGTTGGGTATCGTTGGCGACAGCGAGGAGATTTCCGCGCTGTTGCTGAAGCACCGACGCCTGATTCCGTCACTGACTTGGCTGACACGGGATGTATTGGGCTATCAAACCGAGATCAACGACGCGGTGTTACGCCAGCTCACCCTGGATGAACAACTGCGCGATACCGCCGACGCCGATGCCTGGATCGCGCGGTTGCTGGCGAAGGTCCAGGTGGCCGATGAGAAGAGGCCTGCCCGGCTGCGTGAAAGCGCGCTGAAGACTTGGTCGGCTTATCGCAAGGCGATGTTGGATCTGACCAAGGCCTATAATCGCTATGTCGCCAAGCTGTCGACACTGGAGACCAACACGCGTCAGTTACTGGATGTCGCCAAGGGTTACCGTGAATTCATCGATGAGCAATTGCTCTGGATGCCGAGTACCGATCCGGTGCCACTTGCCCAAGCGAACGTCTTGCTCCAGGGTTTCGACTGGCTCATCGATCCGACCAACTTGACGCGTCTTCGCGAAGACGCGCGCCGCGTCTGGCGGAAACGTCCGCTTGCGGTGATCTCATGGATGCTGCTGGTGCTGATCCTGCTGTGGTCGTGGCGACGCGCGTGCCGCGCCCTAGAAACCAGCGAGGCGGCGACGCGTCGGGTGCGCACCGATAGCTTTACCGCGACGCTGTCCGTCCTGCTCGCCACTGTCGTGTTGATCCCGCCAGTGCCGCTATTGCCGCTTGGCGCGGGTCTGTTGCTTGCTTCGCTGCGCGCCGCCGATACCTTCAGCGTGACGGTTGCTGCCGGTCTGCAGGGCGCCGGTCATCTGCTGTTGTTTCTCGGCGCTTTGCATCAGGTCACGCGGGAGCACGGTCTGGCGCCAGTTCATCTGCGCTGGCGCGAGACCCTGTGCCGGAAGCTTGGCGGACAGGCCGTCTGGCTGATCCCGCTGGGCGCGCCGCTGATGTTCCTGATCTCGGCCAGCGCGGTGCAGGTGCCATCCAGCTTCATCCATCTGGCCAGCCCGGTGGAACTGGAGGAACCGGGCCTGCTCGCGCTCGGGCGGCTTTCGTTCGTGGTCTTGATGGTGCTGTTGTCGATCGCGGTCTATCGCATCTGGGGACGCAAGAGTCCGGTGTTTCAGGAGACCGATTCCGATAGCGTGGGTGGTCGCTGGGCCGCCTACCATTTCCTCTGGTTTCCGTTGGTGTTGCTGTTGCCGCTGGGACTGGCCGCCGCTGCGCTGGCGGGTTACTACTATACCGCGCTGTTCCTGACCAGCAAGATGGCCGAGACGTTGTGGTTCATCTTCGCCCTGGTTGTGCTGCGCGATCTGCTTTATCGCAGCCTGTATGTCACCCAGCGACGGTTACGCTTTCAGGAGATTCTGCAACGTCGCGAGGAGATGCTTGCGCAGCGTCGTGAGGCGGCCAAGACCGGATCGGTGATCCCGGACGATAACGAGGGGCTGCCGACCGATGACGATGCCATCGACTATGGCGAACTCAGCGAACAGGTACGCCAACTGGTGCGTACCGGCTATACTCTGGGGTTGCTCGCTGGTCTGTGGTGGTTGTGGAAGGCGGTGATCCCGGCATTTGGCTTTCTCGATGAGGTGACCCTGCCGATCACCACCACGCAACTGATCGACGGCATCAGCAAGACGGTACCGCTGACGCTGGGCGACATGCTCGCTGGACTGCTGTTCGGGGGGTTGACCTTGTTCGCGGCGAAGAACACGCCGGGACTGCTGGAGCTGACGCTGCTGCAGCGCCTGCCATTGACCCGCGCGACCCGCTATGCGATCACCACGCTGACGCAGTATGTGGTTGCGATCATCGGCGTGTTCATCACCTTTACCGCATTGGGCTTTCAATGGTCGAACGTGCAATGGCTGGTTGCCGCGTTGTCGGTCGGTCTCGGTTTTGGCTTGCAGGAGATTGTCGCGAACTTTGTCAGCGGTGTGATCCTGTTGTTCGAGCAGCCGATCCGCGTTGGCGACGTGGTTACGGTGAACGGCACCAGTGGTATCGTGTCGCGCATCCGCATCCGCGCCACCACGATCCAGAACTGGGATCGTCAGGAACTCGTCATCCCGAACAAGAGTTTCATCACCGGCGAGCTGGTCAACTGGTCATTGTCGGATACCATAAACCGCGTCATCATCAGCGTTGGTGTCGTCTACGGCAGCGATACCAATCTGGCGATGGCCTTGATGCACGAAGCCGCCGAGGAGCATTCCCGCGTATTGGACGATCCACCACCACGCGTCACCTTCGAGGCGTTCGACGACAACGCGTTGTCGTTGAGGTTGCGCGCCTATCTGGGTGAGTTGGAAGGTCGACTGACGGTCATTACCGAGCTGCATCAGGCCATCGACGAGAAGTTCACCGACGCCGGTCTGGAGATCTCCTTTCCGCAGCGTGATGTGCATCTGGATACCTCGCGGCCGCTGGAACTGGTATTGAGGCGTGATGCAAAGGCGACCGATTGACGCTTTCGGCGTGTATCAGCGCTTGCGCGGATGACGACTTTTGGGTGTTTGGCATATCTCTTCCAGCGACAGCCAGATGCGGATCTTCTCGGCAGCCGGACCAAGCAGCCTTGCTTTCTTCATCTGGTAGTCGGACAGATGTCGGGTCGTGTTGCCCTCGAAGCCTCTTCGGTAGCCTCCCCAAGGGGCTTTTCCGCTACCCATGCGGGTCACCGCGATCACGATAAGTGATGGAAAATGTGAGCAAAGAGGCAATCGCATTTTCTCTTTGCACGGAACCGGAAAATGTAATTTCCCGGTTCCTTCATTTTCAATGACCTGTTGAGGTATTCCTCAACCGGGATGCCCTGTCGTGACCGCGTCAGCGATATGTCATATCCTTCGTTTGAAACGTCTGTCTGAAAGGGGTCCGGCTATCCGAGCAGTTTCCCGCGTAGCGGTCGAATGGCCAGAAACGCCAGCAGCAGTCCGCTGAGCACCGCCAGCCATCGTGGCACGCTATCCGCGCTGTCGCCCAACTGGGCGAGGATATCGATCCGCCAGGCATCCGCCAGCAGATCGACACCGATACCAAGCGCCAAGCTGGCGATTGCGATGCCGGCCAGGTAGGCGAGCGTGCTGGTCATGCCCATCTCGCGCCGAATCACCATGATGGTGGCGATGTTCGTGGCCGGGCCGGCGAGGAGGAAGACCAGCACGGTGCCCGGCGAGATACCCGCCAGTAGCAGCCCGGCGGCGATCGGTGTCGAAGCCGTGGCGCAGACATACATCGGTACGCCAACCAGCAGCATCAATAGTTTCGCGCCGAGGCCGCTGCCCCATTCGGCCATGGCCAGCGGCGGTACCAGGGTTGCGACCAGCGCGGCGAGCAGCAGCCCGATCGAAAGCCACAGCGTCAGGTCATCGAGTATTGTGCTGAAGGCGTGGCGCAGGCCATGCAAGGTCTTGTCGATGGGACCCTGGCCATGCGTTTGTGGTTCGTCACTGGCGCAACTGCCTTTCGAGCAGCAAGTGGGTGCCGGCTCGGTTGTTTCGCGTGCGCGGGAGACCTGGCTATCGCGGATGGTCAGGCTCAGCAGGCCGGTGAACACCGCGCTGAGGATCGCCGCGACGGGCCGGACAACGGCCAGAAAAGGGCCGAGCAGGGCATAGGAGATAGCGATCGAATCCGGACCCGTTTCCGGCGTTGCGATCAAAAAGGACAAAGTGGCCTCGCGCGAGGCGCCGGCGCGACGTAAGCCGATCGCGGCTGGCAACACGCCGCAAGAACACAGCGGCAGGGGCGCGCCGAGCAGCGCTGCCTTCACGGTCGGCCAGATTCCCCTGCCGCCGAGCCAGCGGCCGAGCCGTTCGTCTGGTACCCAGGCCTCGATCAATCCGGCGGCGAGCAGGCCGAGAACCAGCCACGGCGCGGCTTCGAGATAGAGTTCGAGCAAGTGGCTCACGAAGGTGTTCATTAGCCGATTATACCGCTTACCTCGATAAATGAACCCGGGCGCGTGGAACGTTTTTGCTCGGCGATGGAATAAATCCGGCCGAGGCACGCACTTACCTGTATATGAAACTCGTTGCCTCCTTGTCCCGGCATTTGGCGAGGCGCCAGATGGCCAAGCGTTTCAATGCCTGTATCGATCAGCATCATGCGGCGTTGTTCAAGCACGCCTTGTGGCTGCTCGGCAGCCGGCAGGATGCCGAGGATGTGGTGCAAGAGACCTATTGCCAGGCTTGGCGTTCCTTCTCGACCCTGAAGGAGGATGACAGCGCGCTCGCTTGGTTGCTGACGATCCTGCGTCGTTCCACTGCCCGTGAGTATCGCGGTCGCGCGCGGAACAATGACCTTCGTGAGGCGCTCACCGCTGGGCTGAATGAACAGGCCAGCGGCATTGCGCGTCAGGATATGCTCGATGTGTTCCACGCGCTTGACAGCTTGAATCCGGCGCAGCGCGAAACCTTGCTGCTGTTTGCGCTGCATGGCTTCAGCTATCGCGAGATCAGCGCGCGCTTGGAAGTGCCGGTCGGCACCGTGATGAGCCGAATCGCGCGGGCGCGCATGGCTTTGCGTAAACAACTGCGGGTGGACGATGGCAATGTTATCCCATTGGAAAGGTGATCATGATGGCGGATAAGCATCTGCAAGATTTGCTGAACGCGCCGCGAACGGATGCCGCGCTGGCGCAACGTATCCGTGACAACTGGCGGCGTCAGCAACGTATTGCGGCGCGGGAGGGAAGCGCGCGCTTTTGGCTGTCTGGCGCGGCTGTCGCGGCGATGACTCTGCTCGGGGTGTTGATGCTTTGGCCGTGGATGCATCCACGGCCGCCGCTTCTGGTGATCAGCGCCCGGGTCGATATCGATAAGGATGCCGATCTGAACAACGGCCTGACCACGCCGATGCGCGACTGGTTGCGCGTCCACCAGATCGGCCTGCCGCCGACCGCAGATCGCGTCGAAATGGCCAAATACTGCAACCTCTCCGGTTATCTGAATGCCCATCTGCGCATCGCCGGCGCGCGCCAGGGGCATGCGCATGTGTTCGTTTATCCCGGTAGCCTGCCATTCGGTAATGCTCATGCCGGACGTGTCCAGGGGATGCGCTGGGAGGCTTGGCGCATGGGCAATGCGATGAGCGTGCTGGTGCTGTATGACAAAAAGATGCGTCGGAAAGGCGTCGAACGTATTCTACAAGCCATGTTTCCGCCGTTGGCGAACCAGGCTTTGCGACAAGCGGGCCGCGCTATGCCCGAACATGCCGCCGTCTGCTGACAGCGGCGACTACCCAAGGCCACCAATCAGGATAACCCCATGAGAAAATCCCTGTCGAGCAGTACCTTGCTCCTACTGTTGAGTGTCTCTCCCGGCTTTGCGGCTGTCAGTGGCGATATCGCTGCGGGCAAGGTGAAAGCGCCGATGTGCGCCGGCTGTCACGGTGCGAAAGGCATCGGTGTCAGCGCCGAATTCCCGAACCTGGCCGGGCAGAAAGCCGGCTACCTGAGCAAGCAACTGCGCGCCTTTCGTGATGGCTCGCGCGTCGAACCCACCATGAAGGCGATGGCCTCCACGCTGAGCGACGCGGATATCGCCAACCTGGCGGCATATTTCTCGTCATTGGAACGCTCGCCCATGGCGGTGGCCGGGACCGCGCCCGCGGTGACCGGTCAGCCAACCGCAAAGGAGTTTCCGCAGACTACCTTCATCACGATGAAGAAAAGCGGCACGGTCGAGACCTTTCCCGACGAAATCGTCTGGCCGGGCGGGGCGAACATGTTGTACGACGCGGTAACACCGGATGGAAGCAGACTGCTCGCCACCAGCCCGTCGAGTAATACGGTAACTGTGTTCGATACGGCGAGTGGCGGACAGCTTGCGGTGATTCCGGTCGGCAAGGCGCCGAAGGGAGTCAAGGTGACACCGGACGGGCGCTTCGCCTGGGTCAGCAACCAAGGCTCGGGCGACCTCAGCGTCATCGATCTCGTCAGCTTGAAAGTGATCGATACCATCAGGGTCGAGGCGGGTCCGCACAACGCCCGTTTTACGCGTGATGGCAAGCTGGCCTATGTCACCCTGCAGGGAGGCGCCGGCTTGGCGGTGGTCGATACCGCGACACGCAAGATGATCCGCGTGATCCCGATACCGGGCATTACCGGGCCGCACAATCTGGATCTATCCCAAGATGAGAAAACCGCTTTCGTACGGGATTTCGTTCATCATGTCGCGGTGCTTGACATCGCCTCGGGCAAAGTGCGCAAGGTCATCACCGTCGGTAACGGTCATGGTGGTATCGACGTGTTTCCTGACGGTCGTTATGCGGTGACCGCCGCGATTGGCGACGATGTCGTCACGGTGATCGATACGCAAACCCTGGAGACACGCGATATCAAGGTCGGTAACGGGCCGCATGGCGTGCGCGCCAGTCGTGACGGTCGTTGGATCTATGTCACCTTGACCAAGGATAATCAGGTTGTCGTCATCGATGCGGACACGCTGCAAGTGGTGAAACGCATCGAGGTTGGCAAGTTTCCGTTCTGGGTCGCTCTACCGGGTAACCCCTGACAGATGGACGGAACCGGGCGGATTTCCCGGATTCCGCTCTTTCACCAAACGAGTGGTTGATTCCACCTCCTTACTGGGGCATGCTGCGTGGCTACACAGCACGCCGCTGTGATGAAGGTTGCTGGAGGCAAGGCACTGGAAATGCTCCCGGCATTTCCCACGGACGAATCACAGGCAACCGACTGGCGACTTCACGCTAACAGTTGTTGAAAACGTTGTTTTCAACATCCCGCAAACGGTGACGAGGTGCCGCTTTTGGGCAATTCACTACAAGAGCAACTATTGAAGGCTGGCCTGATCGATAAAGAAAAGGCGAACAAGGCCAAGCGACAGCAGGCAAAGAAATCACGTCGGCAGCGCAACCAGAAGGCCGGCGTGATCTCGGCCGAGGAGCGGCAGCGCAAGCAGGCACTGGCGGAGAAGGCCGCGCGCGATCGCGAACTGAATCAGAAACGGAACGAAGCGCGCCGGCAACGCGAGATCGCGACGCAGATCAGGCAACTGGTGCTTGACAATCGTCACCCTCGTGGAAACGGCGAAGACGACATTGCCTTCCATTTCGAGTATCGCGGCAAGGTCAAGCGACTCTATGTATCCGGCCACACCCACGAGATGATCACCAGGGGCAAACTGGTGATCGTCAACCATAACGGAATTTTCGAGCTGGTGCCTGCGGATATCGCCGAGAAGGTCCGGCGGCGCAATCCTGGCATCGTCGTCGATCCGCCGAAAGAACAGACTCCGGATGAAAACGATCCCTATGCCGATTACCAAGTACCGGATGACCTGATGTGGTGATGGCGAGATGGGGGCGATATATCGCCATGGCCAGCCAACTTCTGGGTCTCGACTGGCACATACTCTCGGCAAGCGGTGCTGTTATCGCGTGATATCCCAAGGAGACTTCACCCGTTCGCGTTCGCTTCGCGTACTGGCATCGCTACCTTGACGGTACGCGCGCTGGCGGCGCGACGCCTGTCGATGACGTTTTTGATGGCGATCAGCATGCCCAGCCCGATGAAGGCGCCGGGTGGCAGTACCGCCAGTAATAGGCCGGGGTAGTCCTCGTTGACATGGATGGTCAGGCCGCGCGCGCCTTCACCGAACATCAGGTGCGCTTGAGCGAACAGGGTACCTTGACCGATGAGTTCTCGAAGCAGGCCGAGGGTGAAGAGCACGGATGTGAAGCCGAGTCCGATGAACAGCCCGTCCAACGCGGAAGGCAGCACGGGATTGCGCGAGGCGAAGGCTTCGGCGCGACCGATGATGGTGCAGTTGGTCACGATCAGCGGGATGAAGATGCCGAGTACCTTGTACAGCTCGTGGAACCAGGCGTGGAGGCCGAGTTGCACGGCGGTGACGAAGGAGGCGATCAGCAGCACGAAGACGGGTAGGCGGATCTCCGGTGGCACCCAGTGACGGATGGTCGATACCGTGGTGTTCGACAGCAGTAGCACGACGGTGGTTGCCAGGCCAAGACCAAGGCCGTTGATGGCGGTGTTCGATGTTGCTAGCAGCGGGCACAAGCCGAGCAGCGCGACCAGCGCCTGGTTGTTGTTCCACAGGCCATCGCGGATGATCTTGCCATAGTTGGATTCAGTCATCGTCTTCCTCGGCTTTGTGTCGTGTCTCAGCGGGCGCGTCGAACAGGCGCTCCTTGTGCGTGGTGAAGTATGTCAACGCGGCGTGAATAGCCTTGACCACGGCCCTGGGCGTAATCGTAGCACCGGTGAACTGATCGAATACACCGCCGTCGCGTTTTACCTTCCATTGCTTTTCCGTTGGATTGTGCAGCGAACGCCCCCTGAAACCCAGGATCCAGTCGGATTTTCCGGTTTCGATCTGGTCGCCTAGTCCCGGTGTCTCCTGGTGGTCGAGCACGCGCGCGCCAGCGAGGGTGCCGTTTTCGTAGATGCCGATCAGTAGTTTGATCGGTCCCCCATAGCCCTTCGCGACGACCGGGCTGAGTATCACCGCGACGGGTTTGCCTTGCTTGCGCGCGCGAAAGACCATGATGTCGTCACGACTGTTCAGCTCGGGAATCGGGGCGACGATGTGATCCGTCAGCAAGTCGTTGTCCATGTCCTCCGCCGGGATGACTTCGTGTAGGCTTTTCAGCAGGAATTCGCGTTGGTTCTGGGCGATGCGCTCGGCGGTCAGACGTTCCGTGCCGACCACAAGCAGGGTGCCGGCAAAGGCGAATCCCGCCAGGATCAGGCCGGCGAGCAGGATGGCGCGTCTATTCATGTTCGTCCTCGCGATGGCCGAAGACGCGCGGGCGGGTGTAGTAGTCGATGGTCGGCGCGGCCATGTTCATCAGCAGCACGGCGAAGGCGACGCCATCCGGATATCCGCCCCAGGTGCGGATGACATACACTAGCACGCCGATCAGGAAGCCATAGATCAGTTGGCCGCGCGGCGTGGTCGAGGCGGTGACCGGGTCGGTGGCAATGAAGAAGGCGCCGAGTACGATGCCGCCGCTGAATACATGAAACAGCGGATGGGGATAGCTTTCCGGATTGCCGAGCGAGAACAGGGCGGCGATCACCACCAGGCCGGCGATCATCGCGACCGGGATGCGCCAGCCGATGACGCGCTTGTACAGCAGCCACAGGCCACCGAGCGCGTACCAGTTGGCGACCCATTCCCAGCCCTTGGCGCCAAAATCGCCCCATACCGGACTCTCACGAATCTCCGAGATCATCATATCCTGACCAAGCCCGTTGCGCATTTGATCAAGCGGCGTGGCCATGGTGATGGCGTCCCAACCGCTCGCCGGTGGCGTGCCGCCGAAGATGATGCGCAGGCTGTCGAATAGGTCGATGGTCTCCTTGCTCAGCACCGACGGCGGCAACCAGTGAGTCATCGCCACCGGGTAGGAGATCAGCAGCAGCACATAGGCGGCCATCGCCGGGTTGAACGGGTTGTAACCGAGTCCGCCATACAGTTGCTTGACGATGACGATCGCGAACAGCATGCCGAGCACGGTCATCCACCACGGTAGGGTCGGTGGTACAGACAGGGCGAACAGCACGGCGGTGACGACGGCGCTGAAGTCGGTGATGGCCGGTTGTAGCGGGCGTTCGCGCAGTCGCAGCATGAGCGCCTCGGCGCCGAGCGCGCTGGCCGTGGCGATGACGATGTTGATCAACACGCCCCAGCCAAAATACCAGAACATCGCCGCGATGCCAGGCGTCAGCGCGAGCAAGACTTGAAGCATGACCTGCTGAACTCTGTGCCTGCCCCAATCGTGTGGCGAACTCACAAGCGTGGTCATGTCGAATCCCCGTTAGGCGCCGCAGTGGCGGTCTGAGCTGCTTTCCTGGCTTCGACGCGTTTCAGTGCGGCCTGAATGGCGGCCTTCTTAGGGTCGTCGGCCTTGCCGGCGCCACGTTTTTCCAGGGCTTCTTTCTTCTTGCGCAGGCGCGCCTTGCGTTCGTGTTCCAGCCGGGCGAGACGCGCCTGGCGTGCTTCGTGCCGCTGGCGCGCCAGATCAGCTTTCTTCTTCTCTTCCTCTTGCGACCAGATCTCCGACTTGGCATAGCGGTAGTACTGTACCAGAGGGATATACGATGGGCAGACGTAGGCGCAACAGCCACATTCGATGCAATCGAACAGGTCATAGCTCTGTACCTCGTCGAAGTCCTTCGCGCGGGTGTGCCAATAGAGCTGTTGCGGCAGTAGCTCGACCGGGCAGACACGCGCGCATTCGCCGCAGCGAATGCAGGGGCGGGCTGGTTCCTCGGGTGGCGCTTGTTCGGGGCTCAATGCCAGCAGGCAGTTACTCCCCTTGACAATGGGGTAGTCATCGTTGCGTAACGGTACGCCCATCATTGGGCCGCCCATGACCAGCCGCTTCGCCTGGGTTTTGTAGCCGCCGATCTGTTCGATCAGCCAATGTATCGACGCCCCAAGCGGGGAATGTACGTTCTGTGCCTGCTTCAAGGCATCGCCGCCGAGGGTGAGCGTGCGTGAGAGCAATGGCTTGCCATCGATGACCGCGTCGGCAACGGCCGCCGCAGTGCCGACGTTATGGCAGACGATGCCGATGTCCGCCGGGATGTGTTGGGAGGGCACTTCTTCACCGGTGAGGATATAGATCAGTTGCTTTTCACCACCACTTGGGTACTTGGTTGGAATCTCGATGATCTCAGTGGCTTCCAGTTCGGCTGCTTTCAATGCCTCGCGCATCGCCGCGATGGCTTCGGGCTTGTTGTCCTCGATGCCAATCAGGCATTCGTTCGGCGACAGGATGTGGCGTATCACCGCCAGCCCGGTGATGATGCGTTCGGCCTGTTCACGCATTAGCATATCGTCACAGGTGATATAGGGCTCGCATTCGGCACCGTTGAGAATCAGGGTGTGGATCTTCTTATTCTTGCCCGGTGACAGCTTGACGCTGGTTGGGAAGGTCGCACCACCGAGTCCGACGATGCCGGCCCAGCGAATACGCTCCAACAGCAGATCGCGGTTGGTTTGCTCGAAGTCCGGTAGCGGTTCGGGTAGTGGACCCCATTCATCGAGGCCGTCGGTTTCGATCAGGATGGCGCGCGTCGGTAGCCCGGACGGATGTGGGAATGGTCGTTCTTCGATCGCCTGGATGCGCCCGGAGCTGGGCGCATGCAGGGGCGCGCTGACAAAGCCCTCGGCCCGAGCGATCAACTGGCCTTTCATAACTTGATCACCGACCTCGACCACCGGTTCCGCGATATGCCCGATATGTTGTTGCAGCGGTAGCGTCAGCAGTGGTGGCACGCCGACGTCGAGGATCGTCAGCAGGGTCGATTCCAGCTTGTGGTCGGGAAGATGCAGGCCGCCGTGGAAGCGGTGCAGGTGGCGGTTCTTGGTCAGCGGCAGCGACATCAGGCCACCTCGCTCGTGTTTGGAGAAGCCAGGCCGGCATCCCGAGAGTCGTCGGGAGCCGGCCATTTCCAGTGACTCAGGTCCGGTTCCAGCGGCACCATCTTGATGCATTCGACCGGGCAGGGCGGCACACACAACTCGCAGCCGGTGCACTCATCACGGATGACGGTATGCATCTGTTTGGCCGCTCCGAGGATGGCATCGACCGGACAGGCTTGCAAACACAGGGTGCAGCCGATGCAGTCTTTTTCCTCAATGACTGCGACCAGCTTGATCTCTTGCGCCTCGCCGACCTCCTCGTCCAGTGGCAGCGGATCGCGTCCGAGCAGATCCGCCAGGGCGATGATGCCGGTCTCGCCGCCCGGCGGGCAGCGATTGATATCCGCCTCGCCATGCGCGATTGCTTCGGCATACGGGCGGCAGCCGGCATAGCCGCATTGGCCGCATTGCGTCTGCGGCAGCAAGGCGTCGACCTGGTCGACGATGGGATCGCCCTCGATGCGGAAACGCACGGCGGCATAGCCCAGTAGCAGGCCGAACAGGCCCGCCAGCACGACCATGGCGAGAATCGCTGTCAGCATGCTTCAGCCCGCGACTAGGCCGGAGAAGCCCATGAAGGCCATCGACATCAGGCCGGCGGTGATCAGCGCGATGGCATTTCCCTGGAATGCCTCGGGGACATCGGCCACGGCGACGCGCTCGCGTACTGCGGCGAATAACACCAGCACCAGCGAGAAGCCGACCGCCGCACCGAAGCCGTACAAAGCCGATTCGATGAAACCATGCTGTTCCTGTGTGTTTAGCAGGGCCACGCCGAGTACCGCGCAGTTGGTCGTGATCAACGGCAGGTAGATGCCCAGGACTTGGTACAGTACCGGGCTGGTCTTGTGCATCGCCATTTCCGTGAACTGCACGACCACCGCGATGACCAGGATGAAGGTGATGGTTTGCAGGTATTCCAGGCCGAGCGGTACCAGCAGGTATTCGTTGGCCAGATAGCTGCACACCGACGACAGCGTCAGCACGAAGGTGGTGGCCAGTCCCATGCCGGTGGCGGTCTCCAGCTTGCGGGATACGCCCATGAACGGACACAGGCCGAGAAATTTCACCAGCACGAAGTTATTTACCAGGATGGTGCTTACCAGGATCAGGGCGTATTCGGTCATCGCGATCGCGGCCCTATTTGATTCGCATCCCGGGTTGGGCGCCCGCGTGCGGTTCCAAAATCCATAGATCCTTGTCGCCGGGTCCGGCCGCTAACACCATGCCCTCGGAGACGCCAAAACGCATCTTGCGCGGCGCCAGATTGGCGACCATTACAGTCAGCTTGCCAATCAGATCTTCCGGATGGTAAGCGGATTTTATGCCGGCGAAGACGTTGCGTTGTTCGCCGCCGAGATCCAGCGTCAGGCGCAACAGCTTGTCTGCGCCCTCGACGTGTTCGGCATTCGCGATGCGCGCGACGCGCAGGTCGATCTTGGCGAAGTCGTCGAAATCGATGGTATCTGCGACTGGCTCGACGACGGCGGGTGTCTCGATGGTCTCCGAGGCGACTTTCGCGTTGCTTTCGGTGCTGATGAGATCCTCTTTCGATGCGTCGATCATGGCGTCGATCCTATCCTTTTCGACGCGTGTCATCAGTGGTTTGAACTTGGCGATCTCGTGGCCGAGCAGTGGTGTGGCGGCATCCGCCCAGCCGGACTTGGGGACTTTCAAGAAGATTTCGGCCCTGGCCGCAGTGGCGGGGAGGATCGGACGTAGCCAGATCATCAGCACGCGGAACAGCTCGATGCCCATGCTGCACACCGCATGCAGTTCGGAGTCGCGGCCTTCCTCCTTGGCGATCACCCAAGGTTTCTTGTCGTCGATGTACTGGTTGGCCTTGTCGGCCAGCGCCATGATCTCGCGCACCGCGCGGCTGAAGGCGCGTTTCTCGTACAGATCGGCGATGGTTTCCGAGGCGTCGGCAAAGTTCTGGAACAATGCGGGGTCGTCCAGCTCGGCGGCCAGCCTGCCATCGAAACGCTTTCGGATGAAACCGGCGCAACGGCTGGCGATGTTCACCACCTTGCCGACCAGATCCGAGTTCACCCGCTGGGCGAAGTCCTCCAGGTTCAGATCGATGTCGTCGACCCCGGCGCCGAGCTTGGCGGCGAAGTAATAGCGCAGGTATTCCGGGTTCAGATGATCCAGATAGGTGCGCGCCTTGATGAAGGTGCCGCGTGACTTGGACATCTTCTGTCCGTCCACGGTCAGAAAACCGTGCGCGTAGATCGCCGTCGGTGTGCGGAAAGCGGCGCCGGACAGCATCGCCGGCCAGAACAACGCGTGAAAATAGATGATGTCCTTGCCGATGAAATGGTACAGCTCGGTGTCGCTGTCCGGCTTCCACCAGTTGTCGAAATCCATGCCTGTGCGATCGCACAGGTTGCGGAAGCTGGCCATGTAGCCGATCGGCGCGTCCAGCCAGACATAGAAATACTTGCCCGGATGGCCGGGAATCTCGAAGCCGAAATAGGGCGCGTCGCGCGAGATGTCCCACTCCTGCAAGCCGGCCTCGAACCACTCATCCAACTTGTTGGCGACCTCGCTCTGCAAATGACCGGCATGCGTCCAGCTTTTCAGCATGTCCTCGAAATCGCCGAGCCTGAAGAACAGGTGCTCGGATTTCTTGTCGATCGGTTTCGCGCCGGAGACCGCCGAATAGGCGTGCTTCAACTCGGTCGGCGCATAGGTGGCGCCGCACGCCTCGCAGTTATCGCCATATTGTTCGGCCGCGCCACATTTTGGGCATTCCCCCTTGATGAAACGATCCGGCAGGAACATCTGTTCATCCGGGTCATAGGCTTGCACGATGGCGCGCGCGTGGATGTGGCCGGCGGCTTGGTTGCGCTCGAAGATCAGTTCGGCATAGTGGCGGTTCTCATCGGAATGGGTGGAGTGGTAGTTGTCGAACTGGATCGCGAAGTCGGCAAAGTCAGCCTGATGGGACTTGCTGGTTTCCTTGATCAATTGTTCCGGCGTGATGCCCTCCTGCCTGGCGCGCAGCATGATAGGGGTGCCGTGCGCGTCGTCGGCGCAGACGTAGTAGCATCGGTGGCCGCGCATGCGCTGAAAACGCGCCCATATGTCGGTTTGAATGTATTCGACCAGATGACCGATGTGGATCGGGCCGTTGGCATAGGGCAGGGCGCTGGTGACAAGGATCTCGCGGGCGTTATCAGTCATTTTCTGGGCGATGTGTCGATGGCTGGAATACGCTATTGTCGCACATTTCCGCCGCGCTGCGTTGACGGCAAACGGCTTGTTGGGTTGGCTTCCGCCCAGAAAAAACCCGCCAAGTGGCGGGTTTGGGCGGGCTGGGTCGGATTCGTTCGTCGGATTACAATCCCATGTGCTTGCGGTATTTCTTCTCGCCCTTTTCGTAGATGACTTTTGCCGAGCCGACCAACAGCGGGTCGGGTGGCACCGCGACCTTCTTGTTTTTGCTCGGGTAGTCCATGCTGTTCAGCAGGAAGCGCATGGCGTTCAAGCGCGCGCGTTTCTTGCAATCGGACTTGACCACGGTCCAGGGCGCATCCATCGTGTCGGTGTAGAAGAACATTGCCTCCTTGGCGGCGGTATAGTCGTCCCATTTGTCCAGCGACTGGAGGTCGATCGGGCTGAGTTTCCATTGTTTCAATGGATCGCTGAGGCGCGCGTGGAAACGCCGGAACTGCTCTTTGCGGCTGACCGAGAACCACAGCTTGAACAACAGGATGCCATCACGCGCGAGCATGCGCTCGAACTCTGGCGCTTGGCGCATGAACTCCAGGTACTGCTCTGGTGTACAGAAGTTCATGACGCGCTCGACACCGGCACGGTTGTACCAGGATCGATCGAATAGCACAATCTCACCTTTCGTTGGCAAATGCTTGATGTAACGTTGAAAATACCACTGACCCGCTTCTTCGCTGGTGGGTTTCTCCAGCGCTACGACACGCGCGCCGCGCGGGTTCATGTGCTCCATGACGCGCTTGATGGTGCCGCCCTTGCCAGCGGCGTCGCGGCCTTCGAACAGGATCACGACGCGCTGGCCGGTTTCTCGGACCCAGTTTTGCATCTTGATCAATTCGATCTGTAAATGGCGTTTTTCGTCCTCGTATTTGCGCCGGCTGAGCTTGCGCTCGTAGGGATAATTGGCATCCGGAAAGATCTGCTTCTTACCGAGTTTGGATACCTCCTCGACCGTCGGCACCCCCTTGCCGGACTTGAAATGGTTTTCCTTGGTGAGAATCTGTAGGGCTTCTGCGCTCATAAGTATTGGTCCTGGGTGTTCGCTGGCTGACTTTTATGGATTGGCGTGAAAGTATGTGGTCGGTTACCCGTGATCCGTCCGCGGGCGCGCCGTGAATACGTCCCCGTAGGCTTGGCCTCGGCCTTCCTGCCTTGGATAGCCCACGGCCGGGCCTCGGGCAACCTTGCATGATCTGGCGTGTTTCCCCATCATGAGAGTCAGGTTGGTGGCGCCGCGCATGTTGGCATGGGACAGCAATCGTTGTTCTGTCAGGATTGCGTCAACCGCAACAGATGTTCGGTTGGTCGCGACTACGTGACTATAATATCGACACTTGCTCCTATTAGTATAGAATAGAATATTCGCAAAGCTACTGATCCTGATCAATAATCCCGATACCCAAGTCGTTTTTCGCCATCGATGAACTGCTGGAGGGTATCTCGAAACAATCGAGATGCCCGAGTGGGACAAGGATGTCCCAGCCCTTTCGATCACGATAAAGGTTTGAAAATGTGAGCAAAGCGGAAATCGCATTTTCTCTTTGCGACGAGAAAAATGCCATGGAAGGCATTTTTTGAGATCCTCTGGAGATCATACGCCTGTCTTCGGCGATGCCGATTTCGTTGACCAGGACGAGCGGGTAGCGCATTGGGAAGTGAACAAGGTGGAAGAACAGCGCGGGCCAGTATTGGCCGCGAGTCACCGATAGATGGCGTGCCATTGACGCCGCCGGCGTTGGCGCAACTTCATGAAACCTTGAATGTGGTGGCCCTTGAATGTGGTGGCCCTTGCGGACTTTTCCGGGCAGAGAAAAGGTTGTCGTTCGACTGTTTTCGATGCCGTGGGATTGGCGCACGCTCGGTGTCGACGGGGACAGGCTCCGCGTGGCGCCTCCCGGCGTTTCGAGGCGCGTGTCAGGACCTTGGAACAAGCGCAGAACCATCGCCCGGGTGGACTGTCTGAAAAAGAAGTCGACGGTTCGCCTTCATCGAAAGCAAGCAAGATAAAGGATTAACCATGTTGTTTAACTTCCGGTTTGTAGCGCTGTTTTCTTTATTGTTTACACTGGCGCTCGGCGGCTGCGCGGTGAACCCGGTGACTGGCAAGACTGAGCTCAATCTGGTATCAGAATCGCAGGAACTGGCGATCGGCGCGAAACAATATATGCCGAGCCGCCAGCGGCAAGGCGGCGACTATGTCACCGACCCGCGGGTAGTCGCCTATGTTAAAAGCGTGGGCGAGAAGCTGGCGCGTGTCGCCGATCGAAAGCTGCCCTATGAGTTCGTTGTACTGAACAATTCCACACCGAACGCCTGGGCCTTGCCGGGTGGAAAGATCGCGGTGAATCGCGGCCTGCTGACCGAACTGCATAGTGAGGCGGAACTGGCCGCCGTGCTCGGCCATGAGATCGTGCATGCTGCCGCACGACATGGCGCGCAACAGTTGCAACGCGGATTGCTGATGCAGGGCGTGGTCGCAATTGCCGGCGCGGCGGCTTCGTCCAGTCAGCATCGTGGCCTGGCGACCACGGCGGCATCGATCGGATCGGCGCTGGCCGGCCGAGCCTATGGCCGCGATGCGGAGCGCGAAGCGGATTTCCATGGCATGCGCTACATGTTGCGCGCTGGCTATGATCCTCAGGCGGCGGTTACCTTGCAGGAGATCTTCGTGCGCTTGTCGAAAAACCGGGATGCGAGTTGGCTGAGTGGCCTGTTCGCGTCGCATCCGCCATCCCGGGAGCGAGTCGAGAACAATCGCCGCGAGGCGCGGGCGCTGACTGCTGGATTGAAGGGTCGCAAGGTTTTCGTCGGCGCCAAGACATACCGGCGCGAGATGGCGGGCCTGCTGAGGGACAAGCCGGCGTACGAGGCTTTCGACAAAGGTGTCGTGGCGTTGAAGAAGGGCGCTGCGCGCGCTGCGCTGGCGTTGGCCGACGAGGCATTGCGCATTCAACCCCGCGAGGCCTTGTTCTTCAGCCTGCGTGGTGATGCCTTGCGGAAACTGGACCGGCCTGGAAAAGCGCTGCGGGCGTATGATCGCGCGGTCGAATTGAATCCGGACTATTTTGCTTTTCATGTCGATCGCGGCCTCGCATTGCGCGGGCTTGGGCGCGATGCGCGGGCGCAACAGGATTTTACCCATAGTATCGAGCTATTGCCGACCGCGACGGCCTACTATGCGCTGGGACGCATGGCGGCGGATCGTGGCGATGAGGCGACTGCCGTCGAGTATCTGCGCGTCGCTGCCACCTCTCACTCCCGCGTGGGTCGGAAAGCGAAGGCGGAGCTGCTGGATCTCGATTTGGAACAGCATCCGGCGCGTTATATCCAGGCATCGTTGGCGCTGGATCGTGATGGCTATCTCTTGGTGACGCTTCGTAATGCCGGTTCCAAACCGATGTATGGCATCTCGTTCACCGTGGGCTGGCGTCAGGGACGTGGTTTCAAACTGCTGGAGCGCGGCCGTTACGCGCGAACCTTGAAAGCGGGTCGAAAGGCCACTATCTCCACCGACATCGGGCCGTTGCGGTCGCGCCGAGAGCTGCATCGTTACCATGTCCAGGTCGAATCCGTCGATTCCGTGCGGCGCGTGGCGCTATAAACAGGGGGTTCATGAGTTATCTGAGGAAGATCGTCGCGCTGAACAACGGCGATACCGAGGGGTTTCTGCCGTTTGTCATCGGTGGCCGCCATGTGGGCAACATCGCTCCGGCGTTTGCCGTCAGACTGAAGGCTTTCCCTCGCCATTTCGTGGTGACCGATCAGCTGGTTGTGCTGAACCCGGAGGTTCATGATTTCGATGCGCGTTCCGCCGCGCTGGCCGAGGTGCTCGCCGAACTCCAGCGGGAGGGCGTCGTCGGGCAGTTGCTCGGCGAGCTGTACCCGGTGACCGACGGTCGACGCGAGCACGCCCTGTGCCTGATCGATCGTGGTGCGATCGGCTATTTCGGCGTTGCCGCCTATGGTCAGCACCTGAACGGCTATGTCGGCGCCGGCGAGAGCATGAAGATGTGGATCGGCACCCGCGCGCGCGATCGCCATCTGTACCCGGGTATGCTCGACCAACTGGTTGCGGGTGGTCTGCCATGGGGCATTTCGCTGTCAGACAATCTGGCAAAGGAATGTCAGGAAGAGGCGGGGATGCCCGCGGATCTCACGGCTGGCGCGACGCCGGTGGGCGCGATCACTTACTTTGCCGAGACGCCGCGCGGCTTGAAGCCCGATATCCTCTATTGTTACGACTTGGCCCTGCCGGCAGGTTTTCAGCCGGTGTGTACCGATGGGGAGGTGGAATCCTTTGCGCTGATGCCGATCCAAGAGGTGATCGGACGAGTGTGCGACACGCGGGATTTCAAGCCGAATTGCGACCTTGTGATCATCGACTTTTTGATTCGTCATGGGTTCATCGGACCCGACGATCCCGACTATCTGGCCATTCAGGCAGGCCTGCATGCTGGTGTGAAGGGGATAGGTGCTATGCTGCTGTAGCCGAATGCTCGGGCGCGGGCATGCTAAACTCGGATAAAACAGAACCGGCGCGTTGTTGATGCATGATGCCGGCAAATCATTGAATACAGGATGAAAATCATGTTGGACAAGCAGAATGACTGTCGCGGCGATTCACGCCCCGGTGTATTGGTTGGCCTTTTGCGTCGAGGATGCGGATGGCAGTGTTCCTTGAGTCTCGCGCTGTTACTGCTCGGCTCGGCATTTTCGTTGCAAGCCAAGGTATCGCTGATCGCCGATGGTGACCTCAGCGCCGACCGGGCCAATCGTCAGGCGGCGCTGATCATGACCCGGGTGATGGAGAAATACCATTACAAGAAGGTAGCGCTGGACGATGCCTTTTCGGAGAAGATCTACAAACGCTACCTGGAGTCCCTGGACCCGA
The DNA here is from genome assembly GCA_026984055.1 of Sedimenticola sp. GTDB lineage: Bacteria > Pseudomonadota > Gammaproteobacteria > Chromatiales > Chromatiaceae > JALSSX01. Next base: position 28,129 of record JALSSX010000172.1, read on the forward strand.
ACCGCAGTTTCTTTACCGCCAAGGACATCCAGCGTTTCGATCAGTATCGGGATGCGCTTGACGATGCCCTGCACGATGCCCATCTGGGGGCCGCTTTCGACATCTTCCGCACCTACCGCAAGCGCGTCGGCGAGCGGGTCGACTATGTGCTGCGCCGGCTGGATGGCAAGTTCAACTTCGACAAGGACGAGGATTATCGATTCGACCGGAAAGACGTGCCCTGGGCCGCGGACAAGGCCGCGCTGGACGAATTGTGGCGCAAGCGCGTGAAGAACGATGTGCTCAGTTTGAAGCTGGCCGGTAAATCCATGGAGAAGATTCGCAAGACCCTCAGACAGCGTTATCTCGGCATCAAGCGGCGTACCTATCAGCTGAACTCGAATGACGTCTTCCAGTTGTTTGCCAATGCCTACGCAGCTTCGCTGGAGCCGCATACCGGTTATATGTCGCCGCGCAGTTCGGAGAACTTCGACATCAGCATGCGCCTGTCGCTGGAAGGTATCGGCGCGGTGCTGAAAACGGATGATGAATACACCGTCGTGCAGCGTACCGTGCCAGGGGGGCCAGCCGCTCTGGATGGCCGGTTGAAGCGGGGCGACCGCATCGTCGGCGTTGCCCAGGGGCGCCATGGCAAGATGGTTGATATCGTGGGTTGGCGCTTGCAGGATGTCGTCGAGCGCATACGCGGTCCGAAGGACAGCGTGGTACGTCTGGAGATACTTCCGAAGCATTCCGTCGCGGAATCCAAGACCAAACTGGTCGAGCTGGTGCGTAACAAGGTGAAGCTGGAGGATCAAGCGGCCAAGTCCCGAGTGATCAAGGACTTGAGTGGGTTGCACGGCTTGCGTATCGGTGTCATCGAGATTCCGACCTTCTACCGTGACTTTGCTGCCGAGGGACGTGGCGATAAGGATTTTCGCAGCACCACCCGGGATGTGCGCAAATTGCTGAAAAAGCTCAAGGGCGAGAAGGTCGACGGCATCGTCATCGATCTGCGCGGGAATGGTGGCGGCGCGCTCAGCGAGGCCGTCGAACTGACCGGATTGTTCATTCCATCCGGCCCGGTGGTGCAGGTGCGTGACTCCAGTGGTGATGTGAATATCGAGAACGATCCGGACCCGGCGCAGGTCTATTCCGGGCCGCTGGCGGTATTGGTCGACCGGAACAGCGCCTCGGCATCGGAGATCTTCTCTGGGGCGATTCAGGACTACAAGCGGGGTCTGATACTCGGCGAGCCGACCTTTGGCAAGGGTACCGTACAGACCCTGATCGATCTGGATCGCTTTGTACGCTCCGGCGCGGGCAGCCTTGGACGGCTGCGTCTGACGATGGCCCAGTTCTTCCGTGTCAATGGCGGCAGTACTCAGTATCGGGGAGTCGTGCCGGATGTGCCTTTTCCGACGGTCATCGGTGACGGTGACTATGGTGAACGCGCCTATGACAACGCGTTACCGTGGGCGCACATCAAGCCCGCGTCGATCAAGACCACGGGTCTGGGTTCGGTGTCGCAACTCCTGGACGGGCATTATCAGCGCATCAGTCATGACCCAGGCTTCGATTATCTGATCAAGACGGAAAAGGAGCTGGCCAAGGCGCGTGATCTGAAGACCGTCAGTCTGCTGGAGGGTAAGCGTCGCGAGGAATGGGAGGCGCGCGAGAAGCGTCAGTTGGAGAATCGCAACCGTTTTCGCAAGACCATTGGCCTGCCGGCAATCACCGATGCACATCAGGACGATGAGGATGAATCCGAGGCCAAGGAGGACGATGACGAAAAGGAATCCGAAGCGATCCGCAATATCGAGGTGTCGGAAGCCGCGCGTATCCTTGCCGACTTCATCAAGTCCTGCGAGCCGCCAGTGATGACGGCGATGCGCAAGGAAAAGTGGTAGGAGCGCGTAAGGCGGATGCGATGATTCCGATGTTTGGGCTGGCCGTGACGCGATGCTCAGCTGAGCATCGCGGCGACCGCGCGTATCTCCTGTTCGGCCTTGTCCAGCACCGCGATCGAGAGTTCCGGTGACAGACGACCGAGCGCGAGCTTGTTGAACGCGGGCGTTTCGTCGATTCTCGGCAGTCTGGCGGAAGCCGGCGTGCCGATCAGGCTGTGCATCCGCGCGACCAGTACCACGTCGGTGTAGTCGGCTTTTTCGTTGCCAGCATACTCCCAGTCCTCGGCGTGTAGCGTGATACTCTGAAAATCCTCGCCAAAATCCCAATGTCGCAGCGTGGCGACGCCGATTTCCGCGCGCAGGTGGTTGATGGCCTTTTCGAGCACTGCTGGGTGTTCGGTCAAGTCCGGGTGCTGTCGGGCATTGTTCAGGATCGGTATCACACCGATATCGTGAATCAGCCCGCCAAGCATCGCGCGATCCGGATCCAGGCCAGGTGTGAGCCGGGCGAGCACCGCCGCGACGGACGCGACGCGGACGCTGTGCCGCCAGAGATCCCGCATGCGCTTTTGTAGCACGGCGGACTTGCTGGTGAACAGATTCTTCAACAGAAAGCTGATGGCGAGATGCTTGGTCGCTCCGAGACCAAGACGGGTAACCGCGTCTGGGCAGTTGTCGATGCGTTTTTCGCCGGCGTACAACGGGCTGTTGACCACCTGGATGACGCGTGTCGTCAGGGTCGGGTCCATCTGAATGATGGCGGCGATGTCGGTGCTGCTGGTATCCTCGCGGTCGATGGAACGCATGATTTGCATCGCCAGCCCAGGCATGCTCGGCAGGTCCAGCGAACCGCCCACCAGGGTTTCGTGAAACTCCATGAACAGCGCCTCTTCCGGGCCACCCTCGACGACCGACATCCCCGTGTCGGCTGCGGGCTGCTGAGCACCCAAGCGGGAAACCAGGGTGCGGGGAAAGGCCGCCAGCGTGCTTGGGATGATGGCGCGTGCGTTCAGCGTGGTCGCTTTCTCGCAGTTCAACGGGAAATTCGCGGCGGTGGTGCCGCCTTCCACAACGAGTTCCCCCTGGCCGGGGCGGTCGACGTGCAGCGAACCGTTCAGCACGAAAATCAGCGCGTCGTCGGGCTTGCCGTCGCGGATGCAGTGTTCTCCGCACCCACAGCTGATGACCCGGGCGGCGGACGCCAATTGCGATACGCTGTCGTCGCGCAGATTGCGAAATGGGATGAAACGTTTGACGGTCGCCTGGTCCAGCGTTGTGGCTGGTGTCGAGATTGTGCCCACGGCCGAATTCCTCTTGGTTCCTGAACCCCTTTCTTCGGCGGGGAAGCGGGATACTTGACCTGGTGAACATTCGTTGCGAAACGGGTATTATTGACCGGGCGACCAAATGTGTCGTGTTCAGGGCGTCAGGACGTGCGTGGATCAAAGCGTCCCCCAGGTGATGGCTATTCCATTGCCAAGGAATATAAAGCTTCCACTCCTGCTCGCGCTCTTGACCTGCTTCCTTGCGGGTTACGCCGAGCCAGGTTCGTCCTGGCGTTCCTAGCAGGACGTTGAACCCTAGCAGGATGTTGAAAAAGTCCTTCCATGGACTTTTTCAACAACGGAAGCGGAAAATACAATTTCCCGGTTCCTTCATTTTCAATGACTTGCAGGCATCGAAAATGGCGGTACATCCCTGTACCGCACACAGGCCGTTCGGTTTTTTATGATAGGCCATGATCTCCGGCACGCCGGACTGCGTTATAAAAGCTTGCCGCAGGATGGCCGAGGTGGCGCTTCGATGCCTTGCCTCCGTGCCGGAGATCATGGCTGAACACGATATATTTTGGTCGCCGGGTCAATGTCGCGGCTCCCTTTCCAGTGGATCGCTGATGAACAACGATTGGGATACCTTATACACGTTGCGCGACTTCGTGCGTTGGGGCGCGAGCCACTTCAACGCCGCCGGTCTGTATTTTGGTCATGGCACGGACAACGCGCTCGACGAGGCGCTCGCGCTGGTGTTGCACGCCGTACATCTGGGTCATGCATTGCCTGAGAGCTGGCTGGATTGCCGTCTCGATCCGACCGAAAGGCGAAACGTCACGGAATTGCTGCTCGAAAGGGTCGAGACCCGCAAGCCGATCGCTTATCTTACTCGCGTGGCCGCGTTCGCCGGTCTCGAATTCTATGTGGACGCGCGCGTGCTGGTGCCGCGCTCGCCCATTGCCGAACTGATAACGGCGCGTTTCGAACCCTGGCTGGAAGCGGATCGGGTTGGCGCGGTATTGGATCTCTGCACGGGCAGTGGATGTATTGCGATCGCCTGCGCGCACGCATTTCCGCAAGCCGTGATCGATGCGGTGGAACTTTCCGAGGAGGCTTTGGCGGTTGCGCGTATCAATCGTGAGCGGTATGCGCTGGAGGACAGGCTGGGCCTGTATCACTCCGATCTCTTCGCCGCGCTGCCGGCCCGGCGTTACGAATTGATCGTCAGTAACCCGCCCTATGTATCGGCAAGCGAGATGGAAACCCTGCCGAGCGAGTATCAGTGTGAACCGCGAATGGCGCTGGAGGCGGCGGACGACGGTCTTGGGGTCATCATCCGGATGCTGGCCGAGGCGCCGCAATGTCTTGCACCGGATGGTATTATCGTCGTCGAGGTCGGTAACAGCGCCGAGGCGCTGGTGAAACGCTTTCCCGAGGTGCCCTTTCTCTGGCTGGATTTCGAGCGAGGCGGGGAGGGCGTATTCCTATTGACCGCGAGTCAAGTCGATGAATATCAGCAATTGTTCCAGAAAGAGGTGAATACTGGTGAGTCTGCGCAGAGCAAAAACGCCTGAAGAATATGCGGAATGGGTGAAGTCGGCGGTGTTCGAGGTCGGAGACTTGCGCGAATGCCTGTTGTATGAAACCGAGGAGGCAATGACGAAGTTTCCAACTTGGCTGGAGCCGTTGGAGCAGAGTGTCAAGGCGGTCTACGATCAGATGTGTGATGGCAACTACCAGTTCGGCCGCGAGGATCTGGCTTTCATGGAGATTCTGCACAACCATGGAGATGCCATCCCGTTCGCCACCCTGCTGAAGCAGATCAACGATACCCACCGGCGCGGATTGGAGATCGACGAGGGTTGAACCGGCTCGGGATGCCTTCCTTTCGACCGCTTGCGGGCGTAAGCCTCGTCGATCACGGCGCAGTTTATTTTCATTTGATGGCGCGGCGCTTGAACTCACGGTATAATGATCGGTTTGGTGGAATGTCTTTGCGAGAGTGGCGGAATTGGTAGACGCGCTGGATTTAGGTTCCAGTGGGGTAACCCGTGAGAGTTCGAGTCTCTCCTTTCGCACCAAATCAACGGGAACTCGGTGATGACCGCGTAATCCGATTACAAATCCTAATTTTGCACTCGCTGGCGGGACTATCGTCTGACTGTCGGGTGGTCCGGTTATATTGAATCTGGAGAGTTTGAATGCAAGTTTCGGTGGATGCAGGCGAAGGCCTCGAACGTCATATGACAGTGGAGTTGCCGTCCCAGGATCTGGAAAAGCAGGTCGAGAAACGCCTGCGGGATCTTTCCCGTAACGTCAGAATGGACGGTTTTCGCCCCGGTAAGGTGCCGTTGTCCGTCGTTAGGAAGCGGTTTGGCGCGCAGGTGCGTCAGGAAGCCTTTGGCGAGCTGGTCGAGTCGACCTTTTTCGAGGCAGCCTCGCGGGAGAATCTTTCGCCGGCTGGCATGCCGCGCATCGAACCGGCGGAAGCCAAATCGGACGATACCGTGGCCTACAAGGCAGTATTCGAGGTCATGCCCCAAGTCGAGATTGGCGATCTTTCCGGCGTGACGGTGAAAAAACCAGTTGCCGAGGTCCGTGACGAGGATGTCGATGCAATGATCGAGCGGCTGCGCGCGCAGCGTGCCACGTTTAACAAGGTGGATCGCCCGGCGGAGAACGGCGATCGTGTCACAATCGATTTCAAGGGCATGATGGATGGGGAGGCCTTCGAGGGTGGCTCGGCCGACGACGTACCGCTGATCCTGGGCTCCAACAGCATGATCGAAGGCTTTGAATCGGGGCTGATCGGCGCGAATGCGGGTGACAAGCGAACCCTGAGCCTGAAGTTTCCCGAGGATTACCATGCCAGTGATCTGGCCGGCAGGGATGTGTCGTTCGAGGTCGCGGTCGGCAAGGTGGAAGAACAGATACTGCCGGAACTGGATGCGGATTTCGTCAAGGCGTTTGGCGTCGACAATGGCGATGTCGACACGTTGCGTCGCGAGATTCGCGAGAATATGGAACGTGAGCTGCATCAGCGTCTGCGCACTCTGAAACGCAACAACGCCATGGAGGCGCTGGCCGGCGCGGTACAGGTCGACCTTCCCAAGGTGATGATCGACAAGGAAATCGCCCAGATGAGGGAGCAGGCGCGCCGCGAGATGGCGTCCTCGGGTCAGAGCTCCAGTGTCGACCTGCCGGATAGCGTGTTCCACGAGGCGGCGGAACGACGCGTGCGCCTCGGTCTGGCGGTCAGTGAAGTTGTGCGTCAACACGAGCTTTCGGCGGACGCGGAGCGTGTCAAGGGTATGATCGATGAACTCGCCGCCAGCTACGAAGACCCGTCGGAAGTTGTCGAATACTATCTGAAGAACAAGGAACAGCGCAGTCAGTTGGAAGCCGCCGTGTTGGAAGAGCAGGTGGCCGAGAAACTGATGGAACTGATGAACGTCGAAGAAGAAACACACAGTTTCGATGAGTTAATGAAATAATTGAGGTGTCACGGAATATGACGTGACTCAAGTCTGCTGGCTTCCGACCGTTTCCACCCGAGGGGCGCGCGCGGCAGCCGAACCTCTCTCCTCCGGTTTTCGTTGAATGGCCGGTTGAAAAGATTACCTGGTGGCCAGATATGTCGCGTTCAGGATGCCAGAATGGCCTGGATCAAGACACCCCTCGCGGGGAATGGCTGTTCCATGCCTTGCCTCCGCGCCGGAGATCATGGCGGAATACGATATATCGGGGCGCCGGGTCAATAACAACTTACGCACATTTAACAGGATGTTGAAACAGTCCTTCCATGGCCTTTTTCAACGAAGGAACCGGAAAATGCGATTTCCCGGTTCCTTCATTTTCAATGGCTTGCAGTCATTGAAAATGGCGGTACATCCCGGTACCGCACACAGGCCGTTGAAAAATGCCATTTTTCAACGGCCTGCTAACCGCGAATTAAAGGAATTCTGGAGTTGACCGATATGCACGGCATGAATGAATCGAACATCACCAACCTGGGACTCATTCCCATGGTCGTCGAACAGACCGCTCGCGGTGAACGTTCGTACGATATTTATTCCCGTTTGCTCAAGGAGCGGGTGATCTTCATCGTCGGGCCGGTCGAGGACCACATGGCGAACCTGATCGTGGCCCAACTGCTGTTTTTGGAATCAGAGAATCCGGACAAGGATATCCATCTGTACATCAACTCGCCGGGCGGCTCGGTTACCGCCGGCATGGCGATATACGATACGATGCAGTTCATCCGGCCGCATGTGACGACCATGTGCATCGGCCAGGCTGCCAGCATGGGCGCCGTGCTATTGGCTGGCGGCGAGAAAGGAAAGCGCTACTGTCTACCGCATTCCCGGGTCATGATCCATCAGCCGCTGGGGGGGTTTCAAGGGCAGGCATCGGATTTTGAGATCCACGCAAAGGAGATCCTGCTGATCCGTGAACGCTTGAACCAGATCCTTGCCAAGCACACCGGCCAGCCGTTGGAAAAGATCGCCGAGGATACCGAGCGCGACAACTTCATGAGCGGTGAGGAGGCGGCGGCCTACGGGCTGATCGATGAGGTTCTCGACCAGCGCAGCACTCCCACGGAAGCGGAATAGGCGCGGCATTCCCGATATTAAGAATGTTTTTCGTGACTTGCCGGTCAGTATCAAGAAGTTTTCGTGTCATTGCGTCAAACAAGGTTTGACTGTCGACGACGATTGGCGTAGTGACATGTCTGCATATTGATTGAGCGAGTACCCGTCTGAGCGGGCAAACCCATTTCGTTCGAGGGTTGCGAAACCGGCCATAAGCGATATTATTGGACTATAGGTGTCTGTGAACGCGCGGACATTCACGTTGGAATGAGGTTTTATATGGGCGATGACAAGCACGGCAAGAGTGACGATGGCAAGCTGTTGTACTGCTCTTTCTGCGGCAAGAGTCAGCATGAAGTACGTAAATTGATTGCCGGCCCTTCGGTGTTTATCTGTGACGAATGTGTCGAACTGTGCAATGACATCATTCGCGAGGAGATGCAGGACAAGGCGCGGGAATCCGGGCGTAGTCTGCCGGTGCCGAAGGAGATCAAGGAAAGCCTCGATCAATATGTCATCGGTCAGGCCCAGGCCAAGAAGATGCTCTCGGTTGCGGTCTACAACCATTACAAACGCCTGGAGGCCAACGAGCAGAAGGATTCGGTCGAGATCTCGAAGAGCAATATCCTGCTGATCGGACCGACGGGTTCCGGCAAGACGCTGCTGGCTGAAACGCTCGCGCGCTTGCTCAATGTACCGTTCACGATCGCCGATGCCACCACGCTGACCGAGGCGGGTTATGTTGGCGAGGATGTCGAGAACATCATCCAGAAGCTGTTGCAGAAATGTGACTATGACGTCGACAAGGCGCAGACCGGGATTGTCTATATTGACGAGATCGACAAGATTTCACGTAAATCGGACAACCCGTCGATCACGCGCGACGTTTCCGGTGAAGGTGTGCAACAGGCGTTGCTGAAACTGATCGAAGGCACCATTGCGTCGGTGCCCCCGCAGGGTGGGCGCAAGCATCCTCAGCAGGAGTTCCTACAGGTCGACACCTCGAATATCCTGTTCATCGTTGGTGGCGCCTTCGCTGGCTTGGACAAGGTCATCCGGGATCGTTCGGAAAAGAGCGGTATCGGCTTTTCCGCCCAAGTGCGCAGCAAGGACGACGAAAGCCGTAATCTGGGCGAAACCCTGAGGGAAGTCGAACCCGAGGATTTGATCCGTTATGGCCTGATCCCGGAATTCGTCGGTCGCTTGCCGGTAGTGGCGACACTCGAAGAGTTGGACGAGGATGCCTTGGTACAGATTCTGACTCAGCCAAAGAATGCCTTGGTCAAGCAATACAACCATTTGTTCGAGATGGAAGGCGCCGAGCTGGAGATTCGAGAGGACGCATTGCGTGCTATCGCGCTGAAGGCGATGGAGCGCAAGACCGGCGCGCGTGGATTGCGCACCATCCTGGAACAGACCCTGCTCGATACCATGTACGATCTGCCCTCGATGGAGAATGTCAGCAAGGTCGTACTCGACGGGGCCGTCATCGCGGGCGAGTCCGAACCCTATATCCTGCTCGAGGGTCAGGGCAAGCAGGCGGCTTCCCTGGACTGAATCTGCTTGCCGTGGCAATTCCGGAGATATGCCTCGGGATTGCCCCCGTCTTTCCATCCTGACGGGGACTTGAAAGCCCGTTTGCCGCCCCCATATCCCTTTTCGAACACCCTCCTATATCGGAGGTAGACCCGATGATTCCAGACGAATCGCCGTTCGCGATTTTGGCGCATAGCATCGCCGCCATTCCCTTTTCAACCTTTTTCCGATGGCGTCTGGACACCCTCAATGAGCAAGGCGCGAGTCCTTGCCACTACAAATGAATCAAAGGATACGCCATGGGTCAAGATACCAAGACCTCGACACAGGTCACCCAACAGAATACCACCGTTCCCGTTTTGCCATTGCGTGACGTTGTCGTCTATCCGCATATGGTCATTCCGTTGTTCGTCGGTCGGGAAAAGTCGATCAAAGCGCTGGATACTGCGATGCAGGAAGACAAGCAGATCCTGTTGCTGGCGCAAAAAACCGCGGATGTCGATGATCCCGCCATCGAGGATCTCTATCCGATCGGCACCTTGGCTAACATACTTCAGTTGCTCAAATTGCCCGACGGCACCATCAAAGTGCTGGTCGAGGGAGCCGAGCGAGCCGAGGTTGCGAAGCTTGCGCCGACCGAAGGCTATTACGCCGCCGAGATTCGCACCATCGACGACGAACTGGAGTTGAACGAACGCGAAATGGAGGTGCTGATGCGCTCCGCGATGTCGCTGTTCGACCAATACGTCAAGCTGAACAAGAAAGTCCCTCCCGAGGTACTGACATCGCTTTCCAGCATCGACGACCCCAGCCGTCTCGCCGATACCATGGCGGCGCACATGGCGCTGAAGCTGGAAGAGAAACAGCATGTGCTTGAAATGCCGAACATCCGTGAGCGTGTCGAACACCTGATGGCCCTGATGGAAGGCGAGAACGATATCCTACAGATGGAGAAACGTATTCGCGGCCGAGTCAAGCGCCAGATGGAGAAGAACCAGCGCGAGTACTATCTGAACGAGCAGATGAAGGCGATTCAGAAAGAACTTGGCGAAATGGAAGAAGCGCCGAACGAGATCGAGGAACTCGAACAGCGGATCGAGAAAGCCGGCATGCCCAAGGAAGCCAAGACAAAGGCGTTGTCGGAGTTGAACAAGCTGAAGCTGATGTCGCCGATGTCGGCCGAGGCGACCGTGGTGCGCAACTATATCGATGCCCTGGTCGCGGTGCCATGGAAGAAGCGTAGCAAGATCCATCTGGATTTGGAGAAGGCGCAGCAGGTGCTGGATGAGGATCACTATGGCCTGGAGAAAGTCAAGGAGCGCATCCTGGAGTACCTTGCGGTTCAGCAGCGCGTGCGCAAGCTGAAAGGGCCGATTCTCTGCCTGGTTGGGCCACCCGGCGTCGGCAAGACCTCGCTGGGGCAATCGATCGCGCGCGCCACGAACCGAAAGTTTGCCCGCATGTCGCTTGGCGGCGTGCGCGACGAAGCGGAGATTCGCGGTCACCGACGTACCTATATCGGCGCCTTGCCTGGTAAGATCGTGCAGAATCTGAGTCGTGTCGGCACCAAGAATCCGTTGTTCCTGCTCGATGAGATTGACAAGATGGCGATGGATTTTCGTGGAGACCCGGCATCAGCGCTGCTTGAGGTACTGGATCCGGAGCAGAACAATACCTTCGTTGATCACTATCTTGAAGTGGATCTCGATCTGTCCGAGGTGATGTTCGTTGCCACCGCGAACACCATGCATATCCCCGGTCCCTTGCTTGACAGGATGGAGGTCATTCATCTCTCGGGCTATACCGAGGACGAAAAGATCAATATTGCCGAGCGTTATCTGATTCCAAAACAGATCAAGAACAATGGTCTGAAGGATACAGAGCTGGTCATTCACGAATCGGCGGTGCGAGACATCGTGCGCTTCTATACCCGCGAGGCGGGCGTGCGTAATCTGGAACGTGAGATTGCCAAGATCTGTCGCAAGGTGGTCAAGGAAATCCTGCTGAAGAAGCCCAAGGGAAAGGTGAGCGTCACATCCAAATCGCTGGCGAAATACCTTGGCGTGAAGCGTTTTCGCTATGGGCGCGCGGATGACACCGACCAGGTCGGTCAAGTGACCGGGCTTGCATGGACCGAGGTCGGCGGTGAGCTGCTACGCATCGAGGCAGCGTTGGCGCCGGGTAAGGGACGCATGACCCAGACCGGACAGCTTGGCGACGTGATGAAGGAATCCATCCAGGCGGCGATGACTGTGGTTCGTAGCCGCGCGGACTCACTTGGCCTCGAAGAGGATTTCTATCAAAAGGTGGATATCCATATCCATGTGCCAGAGGGAGCGACACCGAAGGATGGCCCTAGCGCGGGCATCGGCATGTGTACTGCGCTGGTATCGTCGTTGACCGGTATTCCGGTGCGCGCCGATGTGGCGATGACCGGGGAGATCACCCTGCGTGGTGAAGTGTTGCCGATCGGGGGACTGAAGGAGAAGTTGCTGGCGGCGCATCGGGGTGGCATACGCACCGTGATCATCCCGCATGAGAATGAGCGCGACTTGGTCGACATCCCGCGCAATATCAAGCAGAACCTGGATATCCGGCCAGTGCGTTGGATAGATGAAGTGCTGGAGATCGCCCTGACATCGATGCCTCATCCGGCGGCCACGGCTGGCAACGAAGCCAGCGAGGCGCCGGATCAAACGGCCAAGAAGAAGGCTCGCGCGCGCAAGGCCAGCAAGAAAACCGGCGGCGGCGTCACCAAGCACTGATGACCGCGTGTTTGGCGTGAAAGCACGTACTCGGTTGCCTGTGATTCATCCGCGGGAACGCCGTGGATACATCCCTGTAGGCTTGGCCTCGAGATAACCCACAGGGAAGTGGGGAATGCTGGAAATGCCGGGAGTATTTCCCATGTTCCGCCTCGGATACCCCGCCGCTGAACCACAGGCAATCTTGCATGATCCGGGGTGTTTCAGGCCTCGGCGTGCGAATTGGCTGGAGAAGCCCGTCATTGTTGGGGTGGCGGGCTATTTTTATGTCGCATGTTTTGTGCCGACATGGCCCTTCCAACCTTGACTTGTCGACATGCGCTGTTGTATAAAATGCTGCTTCTCCGGGCACTGGGACAGTGGCACATCGGCACGGTGTGGCGAACGGAGGTAACCTTTGGGGGAAACGATTTATGAATAAAACTGAATTGGCCAAAGCCATGGCGGACAGCGCCGACATCTCGGTAGCCGCGGCTGGCCGCGCGCTCGACGGCATGGTGGAAGCGATAACTCAAGCGTTGAAGGACGGCGATCAGGTTGCGCTGATTGGTTTCGGTACCTTCTCCGTGCGCGACCGCGCCGCACGGACCGGGCGCAATCCACGCACGGGTGAAACGCTGGAAATCAAGGCATCGAAGAATCCGGTATTCAAGGCTGGTAAATCACTAAAAGATGCCGTAAACTAGCGCACCTTCAGTTAGGGTGCTTAGCTCAGCTGGGAGAGCATCGCCCTTACAAGGCGAGGGTCGCAGGTTCGATCCCTGCAGCACCCACCACCACTTAACAGGATGTTGAAAAAGTCCTTCCATGGGCGTTTTCAACGACGGAACCGGGAAAATGCAATTTTCTGGTTCCTTCATTTTCAATGACTGCAAGTCATCGAAAATGGCGGTGCATCCCTGTACCGCACACAGGCCATTGAAAAATGCTATTTTTCAGCGGCCTGCTAATGGAGTGGTAGTTCAGTTGGTTAGAATACCGGCCTGTCACGCCGGGGGTCGCGGGTTCGAGTCCCGTCCACTCCGCCACATTACAAAGGGCATCTGTTCAAGCAGATGCCTTTTTTTTTGTTTGTTTCCGCGCCCGGCTGGCTGCATGCGGTTGGTCTGATAAACTGGGCGCCGAACTTTCCTGTTTTCCTTAGGTAACGTAGCAATGCTTGAAGCAATCAGAGAGAAGGCCCAGGGCTGGATCGCCTGGACCATCGTGATATTGATTACCATTCCTTTCGCCTTGTGGGGCATCCAGCAATATCTGGGCGGTGGTGGCGAGCCAGAGGTGGCCAGCGTGAATGGCCAGCCGATTACCCAGCGGGAACTCGAGGTCAAGACACGCAATCTGCGCATGAATATGCGTGAGCGTCTTGGCGACGCCTACCGCCCGGGTATGTTCGATCCTAAGCTGTTGCGCGACCGGACACTGGATTCGATGATACGCGCGGCATTGCTCTATCAACATTCGAAGGACCTCGGACTGGGCGCGAGCAACGCGGACGTGATCGCGACGATACAGGGCTTGCCGCTGTTCCAGGTGAACGGGCATTTCGACCGGATTGCCTACCAGCAGGGTTTGCGGCTGCAGGGCATGACCTCCGCTGGCTTCGAAGAGCAGGTTCGCCAATCACTGGTCTCGACCCAGTTGGCGAACGCGATAAGCGGCAGTGATTTTGTCACGCCAGCCTTGCTGAAACGCTATGTGCGTCTTGCCGAGCAACGTCGTGACTTCGGCTACGCGCAGGTAAAGGCGGCAAACTATCTTGCCGAGGCAAAGGTGGACGAGGCAGACATCAAGGCTTGGTACGATGATCACCCGCGGGACTTTATTCAGCCGGAACGGGTAAAGATCGATTACATCGATTTCGATCTGGCCTCGGTGCAAGACCGGGTCAAGTCTACCGAGGACGAACTGAAGAACTACTACGAACAGAATATCGAGAAATACAACCGTCCCGAGAAGCGCCGCATCAGTCACATCCTGATCAGCGCGGACAAGGATGCGAGCGCCGAGGATAAGGCAAAGGCAAAGCAGCAGGCCGAGGAGATATACAAGCAGTTGCTCGCCGGCGCGGATTTCGCCAAGCTGGCCAGGGCGCGTTCCCAGGATGCCGGTTCCGCGCAGGCGGGCGGGGATCTGGGGGTTCTCGAACCCGGTACCCTTGGCAACGCCTTCGATGAGGCCGCGTTCAAGCTGAAGGAGGGTGACTATTCCGCGCCGGTGGAAACCGACTTTGGTTACCACATCGTCAAGGTCGATAAAATCATTCCTGGTGGTTCGGCCAGCTTCGATTCGGTGAAGAGCAAGGTGGAAGCCGAATATCGCAAGGCACAGGCCGAGAAACAGTTCTATGACAAGGCGGAAAAACTCACCGAACTGACCTATCAGAATCCGGATACGCTGGAGCCGGCGGCGGAGGAAATGGGGTTGGAGATCCAGCACAGCGACTGGTTGGGGCGAGACGGCGGCAAAGGCGTGCTGGCATCGCCCAAGGTCAGTGGCGCGGCGTTTAGCGAGGACGTGTTGACAGAGGGGAATAACAGCGAGGCCATTGAGATCGGTCCGGAGCACGTGCTGGTGCTGCGTGTTGTCGAGCATGAGGAACAGACAGTGAAGCCCCTGGGTGAGGTGAAGGCCGCGATACGCGATCGGTTGGCGGCCCGGCAGGCCGCCGAGAAGGCGAAGCAAGCCGCTGAAAAACTGTTTCGGGAATTCCTCTCTGGCCGGCCACTGAGTGAGCTGGCGTCGTCGGTTAAAGCCGAGGTGAAGGCGCCGGGCGCGTTGAAACGTACCGATCCACGTGTGCCGAAAGAGTTGCTGGATAAGGTGTTCGAGCTGCCTCGTCCGGTGGCGGGCAAGCCTCGGGCCGAGGTTGTGTCGCTTGCCAACGGCGATGCGGTAGTGGTTGAATTGCACAGCGTCAGCGATGGCGATGTCGCGAATTTGAGCGATGCCGAGCGTAAGCAACTGATTGCCGCGCTGCGCCGCGAATATGGCGAGAAGCTATTCGATGATTATGTGCGCTGGCTGCGAGATACGGCGGAAATCGCAATCAGTTTACCGGATGTCCCTGACGACAAATAGTCGTTGGCGTGATGCAGTCGGCTGTTCGCGACCCGTGCGAGGGAACGCCGCGAATACATTCCTGTCCCACTCGAGCGTCTCGATTTTTCGAGATGCCCTATACTTTATCGAGCGGCAGGGGTCGATCCCGCGCGGCAATCCTTATCGCGTGGGAGGCTCCCGCCGAGGCTTACAGCGCGTGTATCCTTTCCCGCTGTGTCTTCAGGTTCTCCAGCGCCTTGTGTGCATCCTCCAGCTTGTCGCGTTCCTTCTGAACCACTGCCTCCGGTGCCTTGTCGATGAATTTTGGGTTCGACAGCTTGCCTTCGGTACGCGCGATATCCTTTTCCAGGCGGCCGATCTCCTTGTCCAGGCGCGCCAGCTCGGCATCCTTGTCGATCAGGCCGGCGAGCGGGATAAGAATGCGCATGTCACCGACCAGCGCGGTGGCGGATTCCGGACCTGCCTCTCCGGTGGCCAGTATCTCGATGGATTCGGTCTTCGCGAGGAAGTCCAGATAGGCGCGATGCCTCTCGGCCCAGCTTTGGTCTTCCTCGGAGGCGTTGGCCAGTAATACCGGCACCCGCTTGCCCGGCGCGATGTTCATCTCGCCCTTGATGCGGCGGATGCCGAGGATAAACCGCATCACCCAGGCCATCTCGACCTCGGCGGCCGGGTCGATCGCTTGGGTATCGACGACCGGGTAGGGTTGCAGCATGATGGTATCCGCGTCGATGTCGGCCAATGGCGCGACACGCTGCCAGACCTCCTCGGTGATGAAGGGCATCAGCGGATGAGCGAGTCTCAGCATGGCTTCTAGCACGTTCACCAACGTGTGTCGCGTGGCGCGCTTCTCGGCGTCGTTGGCGGCGGGATTGTTCAACACGGTTTTCGACAGTTCCAGATACCAGTCGCAATACGCGTTCCAGGTGAACTCATGGATGGCTTGCGCGGCGTGATCCAGGCGGTAGCCGTCCAGCGACTTGCTGACTTGGTCGGCGGTATGTTGCAGCCGCGAGCGTATCCAGCGGTCGGCGGCGGACAGCGCCAACTCGCTACCTTGTTGCCCGCAGTCCTCGCCCTCGGTGTTCATCAGCACATAGCGCGCGGCATTCCAGACTTTGTTGCAGAAGTTGCGATAGCCTTCCATGCGGTTCAGGTCGAACTTGATATCACGTCCGGTCGATGCCAGCGAGGCGAAGGTGAAACGCAATGCATCGGTGCCGTGGCCCTGGATGCCGTCTGGGAAATCCTTGCGTGTCTGTGCCTCGATCTGTTTCGCCTTCTTCGGCACCTGCATGTTACTGGTGCGTTTCTCGACCAGTGATTCAAGGTCGATGCCATCGATCAGGTCGATCGGGTCGAGCACATTGCCCTTGGACTTGGACATCTTGTCGCCGTGGCTGTCGCGCACCAAGCCGTGGATGTAGACTTCGTGGAAGGGTACGTCGCCCATAAACTTCAGCCCCATCATGATCATCCGCGCGACCCAGAAGAAGATGATGTCGAAGCCGGTGACTAGCACGCTGGTCGGGTAGAAGGTCTTCAGGCGTTCGGTCTGCTCTGGCCAACCAAGGGTCGAGAATGGCCACAGAGCTGAACTGAACCAGGTGTCGAGTACGTCCTCGTCTTGATGGATGGGATAGTCGGCGGCGAGCTGGTGTTTCTCGCGCACCTCTTGCTCGTTGCGCCCGACATAGATGTTGCCGGCCTCGTCGTACCATGCCGGGATGCGGTGCCCCCACCAGATCTGGCGGCTGATGCACCAGTCTTCGATGTTGCGCATCCATTCGAAATAGGTGTTCTTCCAGTTGTCCGGCACGAAACGGATGTTGCCGTTCTCGACGGCTTCGATGGCGGGCTTGGCGAGCGGCGCGACGCGCACGTACCATTGATCGGTCAGCAGCGGTTCGATGACCGCGCCCGATCGGTCGCCACGTGGCGCCATCAATGTGTGTTCCTCGGTCTTCTCCAACAGTCCCAGGGCATCGAGGTCGGTGATGATCCGCTTGCGCGCGGTGTAACGGTCCATGCCGATGTAGGTGGCGGGTATCAGCTCGCCTTCGTCTTCCTCGTTCGCGCGGATGCTGGCGTCGACGGTGAAGATGTTGATCAAGCCGGCATGCGGCTGGCCAGCAATCGCGGTTTCGTCGCGATGGCGTTTCCATACATCATAGTCGTTGAAGTCGTGCGCCGGGGTGATCTTTACACAGCCGGTGCCGAACTCGGGGTCGACGTGTTCGTCGGCGACGATGGGGATACGGCGTCCGGTCAGCGGCAGTTCGACCTGCTCGCCTATCAGGTGGGTGTAGCGCTCGTCACCGGGATGTACCGCGACGGCGCAGTCGCCGAGCATCGTTTCCGGGCGGGTGGTGGCAACGATAAGCTCGCCGGTGCCATTGCTCAGCGGATAGCGCATATGCCACAGATGGCCGTTCTCTTCCGTCGGGATGACCTCCAGATCGGAAACGGCGGTATGCAGTACCGGATCCCAGTTGACCAAGCGCTTGCCGCGATAGATCAGTCCCTCTTCGTAGAGACGCACAAAGACCTCGCGTACCGCCTTGGACAAACCCTCGTCCATGGTGAAACGCTCGTGCTCCCAGTCCAGCGACGCGCCCATGCGGCGCAGTTGTCGGGTGATGGTGCCGCCGGATTCCTGTTTCCATTCCCAGACGCGTTCGATAAAGTGCTCGCGACCCAGGTCATGGCGTGTCTTGCCCTCGCGTTCCAGCAAGCGCTCGACGACCATCTGCGTGGCGATGCCAGCGTGGTCGGTGCCCGCTTGCCACAGGGTGTTATCACCCTTCATACGATGGTAGCGGGTCAGGGCATCCATGATGGTGTCCTGGAACGCATGCCCCATGTGCAGACTGCCGGTGACATTCGGTGGCGGGATCATGATGCAGTAGGACGGGGCGTCGGGCTTCATCGCTGGCGTGAACCAGCCGTTCTCCTCCCATGTCCGGTACCAGCGTTGTTCGATGTTTTGGGGATTGAATGTCTTGTCCATGCGCCTCACCAGACTACTATTGGATGAAGGTGATGCGTGACGAAGCTCCGCAAGCTTGCTGGAACCTGGCTGCCGTCCGATGAGCCTTGCCGCGTGTAGGGTCAGCCTTCGGAGGGCACTCAGATTCCATTCGGCAAGGCCCTTGCCGGGCTTTGTCGTCGATCACCGAGATGAAAGCGGGGATTATACCGGCCTGGGGAGAACGGTACAGATGGAACACGAAAACTGGGCGTGATGCTGTCAGAAGAGTTCGATATCGCTGGCCGGAGTGGGCGGCGTGACGGAGGGCTTGTCCGTATCGCTGGCCGTGACGGTGTTGCCTTCATGGGTATCGAGCAGAAACTGTTCGACCAGATCGCGTAGCTGATTCGCCATGATGCTGAATTCGTTGCTGCTGGCGGCGGCTTGGTCGGTGGTCTTGGCCGATTCCATCGCGACTTCACTGATGGCAACGGTGCGTTCACGCACTTGTAATGTGACGTCGGTTTGTTCCTGAGAGGCGTTGGCGATCTGCGCATTCATCTCGGTGATGGTCGCCACCGAACCGTTGATCGATTCCAGCGCGTTGCCGGCATCGCGGGCCAGTTCGACGCCGTGACGTGTCTGCTCACGGCCGCGCGCCATCGCCGATACCGCTTGACGAGCGCCTGTCTGAAGCGATTCGATCTTCTGCTGGATATGGTTGGTTTCCGACTGAATCTGTTCCGACAGGGTGCGGACCTCGTCCGCCACCACGGCGAAGCCACGGCCATGCTCGCCGGCGCGCGCAGCCTCGATCGCGGCGTTCAGCGCGAGCAGGTTGGTCTGTTCGGAGATCGCGCGGATCACCGCGAGCACCGAGCCGATCTCGTCACTCTCGCGTTCGACCCGATCGACCACTCCGGCGACGCTGTCGACCTCGATGGCCAGTTGACCGATGGCTCCGACCGCCTCCTGTACGACAGCCTTGCCACGTGTTGCGTGGTCGTGCGCTTCGGTCGCGGCGCTCGCGGCCGAGGCTGCGTTGGCGGTCATGCTCTGACTGGAAAGAGAGAGTTGTTCGATGGCGGATGCGACCTGGCTGATGTCGGCCTGCTGACGGGTCACCCGGTCGCGGCTGCGGCGGGTGATCTCGTTCATGTGGCTGGCCTCGCGGGCCAGCGATACCGAAGAGGCGATGACCAAGTCGACGACGCCACGGATCTTGGCGACGAACTGGTTGAAGGCGCTGGCGAGCTGCGCCAGCTCGTCGCCACCGGCATCGACTAGCGTTTGGTTCAGGTTGCCACTGCCGTTGGCAATATCTTGCATCGCCGCGACGGTTCGGTTGATCGGGCAGGTGACCATGCGCATGATCGCCCAGAAGATCAGCATGCCGACCAGGATGCCACCGGGCGCGAGTAGCATCACCAGGCGCAGGTTGTGCTCCGCGTCGGCGCGGGTGCGTTCGTTCTGCGCGGTGAAACGCTGGTTTAGCCTCTCCAACAGGCGGTCCATCTCGTGCTTCAGCGCTGCGTGTGTCGGCGCGATACCGGTTGCGACTAATTTCATGTCTTGGCGCCAGTAACGGCGGTCGTGTAGCTTTTCCATGGCGATGACATGTTGCTGGTAGTCTGCCATCAGTGCCTGGATCTGTTCCAGCGCATCCTGCTGCTCGAAACCGAGGAGCTCACGGCGTTTGCCCAGTTCATCGATCAACGCCTGGGCATGATCGAGCTGCGCATGCATGTTCTCTTTCGCGCTCTTGCTGCGAAACGATAGATAACCACGTACCGCGCTGGAGACGCGAGACCAAGTGAAGCGCAGGTCTTGGAACAGGCGGTGCATATGATCGGTTAGCGTCATGCGGGCGAACGCCGACATCTCCCCGATGCTTTCCTCTTCCAGTTCCGTATCGATCATCTGTTCCGCCAGTTGCAACATCTGTAGATTGATCGGGTTTAAGTGCTGGGTTGCGTAGGCACGCGCCGGTACATTGGCGACAGGATCCGCGTTCGCCTTTATGATCTCGTTGTAATAGCCGCCGAGCCGTGTCAGTAGCGCGCCTGCCTTGTCCGACTGGTGGTGCATTTGTTCATCGTTCTGTACGATTGGACTTTTGCGCAACGCTCGCAGTTGCGCGTGTGCCTGCTGGTAGGTTTCCAGAAACGCGGCCTTGTCGTCGGGGTTCTGGCTGCTCAGGAACAGTCCCATGTCGGCAACGCTCTTCAGCAGGGTCTGCTGGAAGCCCTTGACTTGCAATACCGCCGGTTGCAGCTTGTTGACCAGTTCATCGACATTGCTCGTCGCGCGCAGGCTGGAGCGGTAGTTGCTGATGCCGAGCAGCGCCAACAACAGAAAGAAGAACAGCGCACTGGCCCACAGTTTGGTCGAGATCTTCCAATTCTTGGGTGTCGTCAGCATTATTGCGGAGTTATCGTGGCAGGCTTTGCATGCCTATCGGCGTGGAAAGGGCGATCTTTAGCAGGATGGTGAAAAAGTCCTTCCATGGGCTGTTTTAACGACGGAAGCGGAAAATACGATTTCCTTTTTGCTCACATTTTCAATCACTTATCGTGATCGAAAAGGGTAGGCATCCTTGTCCCACTCGGGCATCTCGATTTTTCGAGATGCCCTTTAGCTGCGTCGTGGCGGACTTGATGATATAAAAGCGTTTGGCCCGGCCGGATTTCGAGAGGTCTGCGCCGGGGCCAATAAAGCCGACTGTTCAACAATATACGGAATCACTGATATGGCCGAGGCCACGGATTCCAAAACACGATAGCCACCGGATCACGCCGGCCCTCGGTCGGCGGTGGTTGTCGAACCAAGGTGAACTGCCGCAGGTCCGATCTCGCGGTGGGCGCCATCATACCAAAGGGGGGTTGGATGAGTGTCGTAGTGAATGAATTGGCGGGACTGCCCGGCGTGATTGCCGCCGGCGAGTATTCCTACCGGGGGGACCGGTATACCTTCAAGGGAGAATTGAACGACGAGATGGCGCGCATGGCGTCGATCATGTGTCGCGCGACCAGCCTGAGTCAACATATGCAGGTTGGGATTCTCGAATCTTTCTGTCCGGATTGCGGCTTGTCGCCGGCGCGGGGCTGGGTGGTTCATGGGCCAAACTTCAGCGTATGCAATGTGGCTAATGTGTTCTGTTTTCTGGACAACCGGAACGCAGCGTTGAATGATGTCGTCGAACTGATGAAGAAGCGCTTGGCCGATGCCGACACGGATCTGATCTGATTCGCATTCAAGAATAAACCGGAAGACTCATGAAGATTCCGGGACAAAGCACCAAGGGGGTAAGATGATGGAACTGAATAAACTGATGACGCTGAAAGGCGCGCTGGCGGCATTTTCATTCAACGACCAGGGCGAGCTGACCGAGCATCTGATCGCCGAGGGCAGTCAGTTGAACGAGACGGCGTTGGATCTGCTTGGCCACGTTTGCGTGGCGAATACCGCGATCGCGACCATGCAGGCGCGTGGTTGGGAGGCGGTGTCCGGGCAACAGGGTTTTTATCCGATCGATGGATTCTCGCTGATCGGCCTGGATTGGTCGGCCGTTGCGAACAAGCATCAGGGTGTGGTGATCGCCAACGAGGATGCCGACTACCAGGCGGCCTTCGACGCACTGGGCATCGAGGGAGGTGCGGCGTGATTCGACAGCTGATGGTGCTCGACGGCGTCGCCGCGATCGCCAGCTTTCGCGATGACGGCCAGTTCGTCGAGGGCTACGGTATTCTGCCGGAGGAACAACTGCGCGCGCTCGCGACCTTCGCCCATGACTACAAGCGCATCGTGCAGGGCAACGCCGACCAGTTGTCGATGTTCATCCGACTGTCCGGCTGGACACCGCCCGGTGGCTGGATCGTGCGTGCGCGAGGTATGAGTGTGTGCAGCGTCGCCAATCTGGTATGTCTGGTGGAGAACGCCGAGGGGAATCTGAGCGAGGTGATGAACGAGCTGCGCGAGGCATCACGCTACTGAGTGCTCACAATGCCTGTGATGCGAAATCCGCCAGCCGTGAACGCTCGCCGCGTTGCAGGGTGATGTGGCCGCTGTGCGGCCACTGCTTGAAGCGGTCGACCACATAGGTCAGGCCGGAAGAGGTCTCGGTGAGGTAGGGCGTGTCGATCTGCCCGACGTTGCCGAGGCACACGACCTTGCTGCCAGGACCGGCGCGGGTGATCAGGGTCTTCATCTGCTTGGCGGTGAGGTTCTGTGCTTCGTCGATGATGATGAACTTGTTCAGGAAGGTGCGCCCGCGCATGAAGTTCAGCGAATGGATGCGGATGCGGTTGCGCACCAAGTCCGCCGCCGCGTCTTGACCCCAGCTACCGGTCTGCGGATCGGTCTGCGTCAGCACTTCGAGGTTATCCATCAACGCGCCCATCCACGGGGTCATCTTCTCTTCCTCGGTACCGGGTAGAAAGCCGATGTCCTCGCCGACTGGCACGGTGACGCGGGTCATGATGATCTCGCGATAGAGATTCTTGTCCAACACCTGGGCCAGTCCGGCGGCGAGTGACAACAGGGTCTTGCCGGTGCCGGCGACTCCCAGCAGGGTGACGAAGTCGAGCGCCGGATCCATCAACAGGTTCAACGCCAGATTCTGTTCGCGATTACGCGCGTTGATGCCCCAGACGTTGTGTTTCTTCTGACGGAAGTCGTCGATCAGTTCGATGATCGCGTCGTTGCCGACCTCGACGACACGCGCTTCCAGCGGGTTGTCGCCTTCCATATAGAGAAACTGGTTAGGATACCAGTCCTTCAGATCATCGCCACTGACCCGGTAGAAGGTTCGGCCTTCCTCCTGCCATGAGTCGATCCGCTTGGCGTGGCGTTCCCAAAAATCGCCGGGCAGTTCGGTGACGCCGGAATAGAGCAGGTCGACATCATCGAGAACCTGGTCGTTGGAGTAGTCCTCCGAATGCAGGCCGACCACGGATGCCTTGATGCGTAGATTGATGTCCTTCGACACCAGCGTGATGCGCGTGTCTGGCAGTTTTTTCTCCAAGGCCAGACAGGTACACAGAATGTTATTGTCCGGCGTGTTGCCGGGTAGGGCAAGCGGCATCTCCTCGCACAGCTTCTCGGTTTGGAAGAACAGCCGGCCGTGTTTTTCCGACGAGCCGTCGTGCTTGTTGGTGACTTCCGGCAGCGGCAGACCGTCCTTCAGTGCCTCTGGATCCATGCCGAGCAACAGTTCGTCCATGAAACGGCTGACTTGGCGCACGTTGCGCGCCACTTCGGACATGCCCTTCTTGCCGTGATCCAGCTCTTCGAGCACGACCATCGGGATGAAGATGTCATGCTCCTTGAAGCGGAATATGGCCGTGGGATCATGCATTAACACGTTCGTGTCGAGTACGAAAAGGCGGGATCCGGGATTCAGCACGGGGATTCTCCAGCGAGAGATGTCGGCATCACGCCGGCGGGAAAACCGAGGATGGGGTGGCGGGCGGATGTATTAGTGTGGAACTCGTCTGTCGCTTGCCTGCGATGCGTGAGAGGGAAGGCCGTGAATGCGTCCTTGTCGGCTTGGCCTCGGCGTCCCACGGCCGAATCACAGGCGATTTCCATGACAGCGGGGCGTTTTTTCCTTCATGAGGGTGAGTTCACTTCACCCTTGTTCAGCGACTTGACCGTCTCCAGCACCGCATCGACATGGCCCTTGACTTTCACCTTGCGCCATTCCTTGCGCAATACGCCCTCGGCGTCGATCAGGAAGGTGCTACGTTCGATGCCGAGTACCTTTTTGCCGTAAAGGTTCTTCAGCTTGATGACATCGAAGGTCTTGCATAATACCTCGTCCTCGTCCGAGATCAGGTCGAATGGAAAGGCGTATTTGGCCTTGAAGTTCTCTTGGCGTTTCAGGCTGTCGCGCGACGCGCCGAGAATCACACACGATTGGCGACGGAATTTGTGGATCGCCGCGGCGAAATCTTTGCCTTCCTGGGTACAGCCGGGCGTGCTGGCCTTGGGATAGAAGTAAAGCACGATGGGCCTGCCACGGTAGTCGGAAAACCGGAGGGTCTTGCCGCCGGTGACAAGCAGTGGGATGTCGGGAACGGTATCGCCTATCGCTATACTCATCATTGGCCTCAGCCTTTCAGGGGTTCGAGAACCGCGTCCAGGTTCATCGAATCGCAGAAGGTCATGAATTCGTCGCGCAGTGGAGCGATCTGCATGCTGGCCGGGATGCCGACACTCATATGAATGGCGAACATCGGCGTGCCGGTGTGCGGCGCGGCATAGGTCGAGGTCACCATGTCCTCGATATTGATCTGTCGGCTGGAGAAGAAGCTGGCCAGGTTATGCACGATGCCGGGATGATCCAGCGCGACCACGTCTACCGCGTAGGGCAGCAATTCGCCGTCAGGGCCGCGGTCGGAGGTGCGGCGACAGATCATCGTCATGCCGAGGCGTTTCTCCAGCTCGGGAACCTGGTCCTCCAGCTTGGCCAGGGTGTTCCACAGACCCTCGACCATCAGTAGAATCGCGAATTCGCCGCCGAGCACGGTCATTCGGCTGTCGGCGATATTGCATCCTGTTTCATGGACGGCGCCGGCCAGTTCGTCGACGATTCCCGGGCGGTCCTTGCCCAGCGCGGAGAGCACGAGATATTGATTCTGTGTTGGCATGAAACGCGGGTTTCCGTAAGAACGAATGGTTTGCTCGGAGTATGGCGTAAACGGCGCGCGACGTCGAGTCCTGGACTTGGTCTGTTAGCCCAAAGCAGTAATGTCCTCTTTGTCCAATTCTAAAATGTCCCCTTTTGGTTTCAGGAGGGGCCCGTGGCAGAGGAGCAGATTACGATGAG
>JALSSX010000173.1 GCA_026984055.1 Sedimenticola sp.
TGTTGCGTGGGCGTATCGATACCCTGACCTTCGAGAGGGTGGCCGGCGAAACACGCATCAATGGTACCGCGATCGAGCGGCACAGCGGCGCGCAATACGAGATCAGTGGTATCGGTCCGGATCTACCCATAGAGGTGCTCGATCGCCTGCTGCAAACCTTTGTTGCGACCACGGGCGAGGGTCTCGCGGTGATCACCGGTTCGATTCAGTCGGAGTTGCCACGTGATACCTACGCGCGGTTGGTCGAGCGTGTGCGCGGCCAGGGTGGGCGGCCCGTGGTCGACGCGCGGGGTGATCTGCTGCGTCTCGCGATCGAAGCCAGGCCGTTTCTGATCAAGCCGAATCGCTATGAGCTGGAACAGCTCGTCGGCAAGTCGCTTGATGGCGTCGAAGAGGTTACGAGTGAGGCGCGGCGCTTGCAACGATCTGGCGTCGAGATGCTTGCGGTATCGCTTGGCGCGGACGGCCTGGTGTTCGTCGATGGCGATAACAGCTACCATGCCAGCGCCCCCAGGGTGCGCGTTGATTCCACGGTAGGGGCGGGCGATTCGATGGTTGCCGGCCTGACCGCTGCGCTGCATCGTGGCGATCCCATCGAAGCGGCCTTGCGTCTGGCGGTTGCGTGTGGCGCGGGTACCGTGCGGCATCCTGGCACTGCGTTGTTCCAGGCGGAAGAGCTACCGGGGCTGATGGAGCGAGTGATGGTCGATACCCTGAATATCTGAACGCGCGAAGCCGAGCCGGACCAGGGTCTGGTCCTACGTCGTCAAAGTTGATAAGCGACCAGCTCGACCATGCCCTCGATGAGTTCTCGCGCGGCGCCGACCGCGGGTGGGTGATGACGGCGCGCGTCATCGCGCAGCGTCATGAGCCAGTCGGACAGCTCGCGGATCTCCGCGTCGCAGTAGAACAGGCTGACCACCTCGCAATTCAGGAACAGGCTGCGGATATCCAGGTTGGCCGAACCGGTCAATGCCAGCCGCTCGTCGATGATAACGGCCTTGGCGTGCGCCATCGTCGGCAGTAGCCAGATCCTCGCTCCCGCCATGGCCAACTCCCGCAGATAGCGGTTGCGCGCGATGTCCGCCAAACGGTGGTTGGATCGCGCCGGCAAGATCAGATCAATCTCGATGCCGCGTAGTGCGGCCAGCCGCAGTGCTTCCTGAATGCCACGGTCGGGGATGTAGTACGGCGTGACCGCGACGATGCGCTGCCTGGCCTCGTAGCTGGCGGTCAACAGCGCGGCATAGATCGGGTCATCAGCGATGTCCGGGCCGGAAGGGATCACCTGCACCCGGCCTTCCGTTGCCTCGGTGGTGTCGCCGAGAATGATCGCGTCGGGTGCCGGCCTGCCGTTTGCAAAACACCAGTCCGCCTCGAAGATGGCGCGATAGCTTGCTACCGATGGACCTCGCTGGGTGAAACTCAAGTCCGTCCAGCAAGCGTCGGGGCAGTCTGGCCCAAGATATTCCCGCGCCATGTTTCGCCCGCCGGTCCAAACCCTTTCGTCATCGACGATGACGATCTTGCGGTGATTGCGGAGATTGGTCTTGCCGCGCAATGGCCGATGGATGACCGGAATGAACCAGGCGATCTCGATGCCGGCATCGGACAAGGGCCGCAGTCGCGATTTGGGTAGCGGAAAGGAACCGACGCCATCGAGCAGCAGGCGCACGCTGATGCCATCCTTGGCGCGTTGTTGCAGGTGGTTGAGTATCTGGCGGCCAACCTCATCGTCGGCGAGAATGAAGATGGCGATGTCGATGCGCCGCCGTGCATGCTCCAGCAGTTCGACCAAGGCCCGCCAGGCAATCCGACCGTCGCGGTGGAAATCCACTTGGTTGCCGGTGGTCGATGCCGGCATGCCCAAGGAGACCAATAAATTGTGTACCGGGTGAGGGTGGCTGCCGGCGTGCTCTGGTAATGTGATCTCCGCCTTGCGTCGCAGCGCCGCGCCCAACTTACGTTCTCCCAGGGCGAGATAGAGCGGCACGCCGGCGATCGGCATGAAGACGATCAGCGCGAGCCAGGCGATGGTTGCCGCCGGCTCGCGCGGGCTGCGCAGGATGCGCGATGCCAGCACCAGCGCCAGCAGCACGCCAAGGATATTGGCGAGTTGCAGCAGTAGTGGAAAAGACACCCCCACCCAGGATGGCATCAAGTTTCGCTATCGCGCGGCATCACCGTCGGGGACAGTCTGTGTCGGCGATACCAATGCCAAGCGAGCATGCCGGCCAGCGCTACGAGCAGCAGTTGCTCGATGTGCTCAATCGGCCCGATGAGTTGCTCAGCGCCGGTGCCCAACAGATAACCCAGCCCAACACCCAAGCTGGCCCACAATACCGCGCTGAAGCCGTTGAGCAGCGCAAAACGCCAAGCTGAATAACCCTCGGTGCCGAGCAGCAGCGGGGAAACCGAACGCGTGCCATAGATGAAGCGCGATCCCAGGGCGATCCAGTCGGCGTGTTTTGTCACCCAGGGCCGCACGCGTTCGGCATGATGGGCCAGGCGTGGAAAGCGCGACAAGGCATTCCGTCCGTGGCGCCGTCCAATGCGGAACCAGATCTGATCGCCGGTGAATGCGCCAAGCGCGGCGACCGCGACAGTGCCGCCCAGCGGCAATGTTCCCTGGTGGCACAGGATGCCGGCGATCAGAACCACGGTCTCGCCCTCCAATACCGCCCCAAGATAGACGATGGACAGCCCCCAATTGACA
>JALSSX010000174.1 GCA_026984055.1 Sedimenticola sp.
GCAAGCGCGGGCAGGATCGCAGCGAAACCCATCAACCCGGACAACGCGGTCGCACGGACGGCTCGCGACGGAATACGCGTGAATGTGTTCATGAAATCCTCCCATCGGATGGAAATATCGACACCTTCCGACCGTCTCGGCTTTGGCATGCCAAATGTCAGCGGTTAGCGAGATGTTTGTCCCTTCTGCCTCCCAAAAGTAGAATGAATATTCATTTTTGTCAAACATGATATCGAGGGGAGTCGCACGGACAGGATGTTAGAATCCCGATATGCCCTATCTAAACAGAATTCCGTGCGTTCCCGAACCGATCGACTGCCGTATCCTCACTGCGGCGCTCGACCTGTTCGTGTCACGCGGCTATCATAACGTCTCGGTACACGACGTACAGAAGCAAGCCAACGTCAGCATCGGTTCGATCTACAACCATTTCGGTGGCAAGGAAGGCATCGCGAAGGCGCTCTATTCCCATCTATTGAACGAAATGGAAGAGATGATAGACGCGGTGATGCGCGATCACGACAGCGCCACGGCGCGCTGCGAGACCATCATCCGGCTGCTGTTCGAATACACTGAGACCCGCACCAACATCATCGCCTATATCTTTCATGCGAAGCATACCGAGTTTATATCGAATCAATCGCCAATCTACAACTCTTCGCCGTTCGTCAAGATGCGCGGCATCGTGCAACAGGGCATGGAAACAGGCGAATTCCGAATGACCGATCCATGGGTCGCTACCGCTTGTGTATTCGGTGGCGCGATCCGCATGATCCAACTGCGCCTGGATGGGGTGATCCAGCAACCACTTGGTGGCTTTCTGGACGAGGTGTTGAAAAGCACCTGGTGGGGAATGGCGCTCGGGCGGGAACCGAAAACGCTTTGACACCCTCCCATGCGGCGCTGCGTCGTGGCTGCCCGGTGGACGACATCGCGCTCGCCGGATCGCCGACTCTTACAGATTATCCACCACCTTCTTCAGCATCGCCGTCGCGGTCTCGCCGACTTCCCTTGCAGCCGGGCTGTCGACGACCGACAACAGCGCGACCGGATCCTGAAAGACGACCTTCACGCGACCGTCTTTTTGCTCGGAAACGAGGATATTGCATGGCAGAAGCACGCCGGCATCCTCATTGCCTTCGATGACCTGGTTCGCGAGCTTTGGGTTACAGGCGCCGAGTATTCGGTATGGACGACGCTCCACGCCCATCTTGGCCTTCAGGATGCCAGCCACGTTGATATCGGAAACGATGCCAAACGGGCCATGTTCCTTCAGGGTATCGGTCAGATGTTGCACGGCGGCGTCCATCGGACCATCGATTACGGTCGAGAATGAATACATGTCTTGTCTCCTGTGGAATTTTTGATGACTGCAAGTCATTGAAAATGAAGGAACCGGGAAATCGCATTTTCCGCTTCCGTCGTTGAAAAAGTCCATGGAAGGAATTTTTCAACATCCTGTTAAAGGTCGGTGCATTATTGCCGAAACCGGATTAGACCACACTAACCTGAATTAAATGCAATGAATAACCCAATAGATTCGGTTGATATAGAAGCCATCCGCGCCGACGCCCGCCGCGCGACGGAACTGGCCAAGCAGTCCCGCGAAACAGCCAACGAGAGCATCTCGGCGCTAGAGGATGTCGTCGCGCAGGTAGCCCATCTGGAAAGCGTCTCCTCGCGCATCAACGAGTGCATCGAACAGATTGCGCACCTGACCTTCCAAACGCACATCCTGTCGCTGAACGCAGCGATCGAGGCGGCCCAGGCTGGCGAACTGGGCAAGGGGTTTGCGATCGTCGCCACCGAGATGCGTCAGATCGCGGATACCATCAAGCAGACCACGCAGGAGGTGAACGCCAACCTGGACAGCTCGAACGAACAGATCGGCAAGGTGACCGAAGCCGCCAACCATACGACGGAACTGCTGCGTTCGATAGAAGACAGTACCGTGGAGGTCGCCGGGCTGACCGGCGGATTGGTGAACCTGTAGGGTCTGTTGACACGAAACCAATGGGTTCTGTTGCGTCTGAAAATGCGCGAATCAAGGCGAGGCGTGACGTTTGGTCATCCCAAATAAACAAGAGCAACGCAGAGTGGCGCTTTTCAGGCGCAACCCAGAGGGCTGAGACGCTTTTTCCGCCCTGAGGCGTTATCATTCGCTCATGTCGCCTCACTCACGACACATCGCTCATTCTGCCTTGCTGGACAAAAAAGCGTCTCAGCAGAATGCATTGATTTCGTGTCGACAGGCTCCTAGCCCGGATTTTTCAATGGCCTGTGCGTGGTACAGGGATGTACCGCCATTTCCGCTGACTGCAGGTCATTGAAAATAACGGAACCGGGAAATCGCATTTTCCGGTTCCGTCGTTGAAAAAATCCATGGAAGGGCTTTTTCAACATCCCGTTAGCCAGATCCGCTCGGCCAGCGAGGGCTGGCCGGCCGCTATTGCATCAGCGCGGCAGTTCGCTGATACCCATCAGGTATTCATCCACCGCGCGCGCGCATTGCCGGCCCTCGCGTATCGCCCACACCACCAACGACTGGCCACGACGCATATCGCCGGCGGCAAACACACCGTCGATGGAAGTATGGTATGCCTTGCGTCCGTCGACATCGGCATGCACGTTGCCGCGACCGTCCAGCTCCACCTCCAATGCTTCCAGCATGCCTTCATGCACTGGATGCACGAAACCCATCGCCAGCAGGGCCAGGTCGGCCTTCAACTCGAACTCCGAACCCGGCACTTCATTCATCTCCCAGCCCCCCTTATCGTCGCGCCGCCAGTCGACCTTGATGCAGCGAATCGCGCCAAGCCCGCCATCCCTGCCGATGAACGCCTTGGTCGCCACGCTGAACATCCGTTCGCAGCCCTCTTCCTGTGAGGACGAAGTGCGCAGGCGATTCGGCCAGTAGGGCCAAACGGTCAGCTTATCCGGCTTCTCCGGTGGCTTGGGCATGATCTCCAGCTGAGTTACCGAGGCCGCGCCCTGACGATTCGAGGTGCCGATGCAATCGGAACCGGTATCGCCACCGCCGATGACGACGACATGCTTGCCGGCCGCGCTGATGAAGGCGTCGTCCAAAATGACATCACCCTGCACACGACGGCTGTTGGCGCGCAGGAAATCCATCGCGAAATGCACGCCGTCGAGTTCCCGGCCGGGAATCGGCAGATCGCGCGGTTGTTCCGAGCCACCGGACAGCACCACCGCATCGAAGTCGTCTAGCAGCCGGGACACCGGAACGTCCACGCCGATATGCGTATTCGGATGGAACTCGACGCCCTCGGCGCGCATCTGCGCCATGCGTCGATCGATGAGCTTCTTGTTCAATTTGAAATCCGGGATGCCGTAACGCAGCAAGCCGCCGATGCGATTCTGCTTCTCGTACAGCGCGACGGCATGACCAGCGCGCGCCAACTGCTGCGCGCAGGCCATGCCAGCCGGGCCGGAGCCGACGACCGCAATCTTCTTGCCGGACTTGTGCGGCGCGATACGCGGCTCTATCCAGCCTTCTTCCCAGGCCTTGTCGACAATCGCGCATTCAATGGTCTTGATCGTCACTGGCGCGTCATCCAGGTTCAGCGTACAGGCTTCTTCACAGGGTGCCGGACAGATACGACCGGTGAATTCGGGGAAGTTGTTGGTGCTGTGCAGTACCTCGACCGCCGCCCGCCAGTCGCCCCGGTAGACCAGATCGTTCCAATCCGGAATGATATTGTTCACCGGGCAACCATTATGGCAGTACGGGATGCCGCAATCCATGCAGCGCGCGCCCTGCTGGCTGAGTTGCTCCTCGCCGAGGGCGATGACGAACTCGTTGAAATGCGTGATGCGATCGCTGACCGGCGCGTAGCTGCGGTCAAGACGCACGTATTCCATGAAACCGGTTGGCTTACCCATGCTCAGTGGCTCCCCTGCTTGATATTGCTCTGACTGGCCTGCTGTTGCGTCTGCAATTCTTGCAACGCGCGGCGGTAATCCACCGGCATGACCTTGACGAAACGGCCCGCGTAGTTGTCCCAGTCGTCGAGGATCTGACGAGCGCGTTCACTATTCGTATAATGCAGATGTTTCTGGATCAACTGCTTCAAACGAGTCGCGTCGAAGCGCGTCATGTCGTGACTGACGTCCACCCAGCCGTGGGTCTCCATGTCGCCGCCGAGATGTTCGAGCTGCTCCAACGCCTCGTCCTCTGCCGGTATCGGCTCCAGATCGACCTGAGCGAGATTGCAGCGGCGCTCGAAATCACCGGCTTCGTCGAGTACATAGGCGATGCCGCCGCTCATGCCGGCGGCGAAGTTGCGCCCGGTATCGCCGAGCACGACGACAACACCGCCGGTCATATATTCACAGCCGTGATCGCCGACTCCCTCGACGACGGCCGTGGCGCCGGAATTACGCACCGCGAAGCGCTCGCCGCCGACGCCACGGAAGAAGCATTCTCCGGCGATCGCGCCATACAACACGGTATTGCCGACGATGATGTTCTCCTCCGCCTTGCCGATCGATGCCTCCGCCGGCGGATAGATGATCAGGCGGCCGCCCGACAAGCCCTTGCCGACGTAGTCGTTACCCTCGCCGGACAATTCGATGGTCACGCCGCGCGCCAACCAAGCGCCGAACGACTGCCCCGCCGTGCCCCTCGCCTTAATATGAATGGTGTCGTCGGGCAGGCCGGCATGGCCGTATCGCCCGGCGACCCGCCCGGACAGCATGGTGCCGAAGGTGCGGTTGTAGTTGTGGATATCGATCTCGATGCCGACCGGCTTGCCATCCGCCAGCGCGGGCTGGGCCCGCGCGATCAGCTCGTGGTCGATCGCCTTGTCCAGGCCGTGATCCTGCGGTTCGCAATTGAACACCGGCTCGCCCGCTCCCGCCTCCGGCTTGTGCAGGATGCGCGAGAAATCCAGCCCCTTCGCCTTCCAATGACCGATCGCCCTGCGCATGTCGAGACGATCCATCTGGCCGACCATGTCATCGAACCTGCGGAAACCAAGCTTGGCCATCAGCTCGCGGATCTCCTCGGCGATGAAGAAGAAGTAGTTAATGACGTGCTCGGGCTTGCCGACGAACTTCTTGCGCAACTCCGGATCCTGCGTGGCGACGCCGACCGGGCAGGTGTTCAGATGACATTTGCGCATCATGATACAGCCTTCGACGATCAACGGCGCGGTGGCGAAACCGAACTCGTCGGCGCCGAGCAAGGCGCCGACGACCACATCGCGACCGGTGCGCATGCCGCCATCGACCTGCACCGCGATGCGCGTGCGCAGCTTGTTCAGCACCAAGGTCTGATGGGTTTCTGCCAGTCCCAGCTCCCATGACGAACCGGCGTGCTTGATCGAAGTCAGCGGCGACGCGCCGGTGCCACCATCGTAGCCCGCGATGGTGACATGATCGGCATGCGCCTTGGAGACACCGGCGGCCACCGTGCCAACTCCGACCTCGGACACCAGCTTGACACTGATGCGCGCTTCTGGATTGACGTTCTTCAGATCGTGGATCAACTGCGCCAGATCCTCGATCGAATAGATGTCGTGATGCGGCGGCGGCGAAATCAACCCGACACCCGGTGTCGAATGTCGCACCCGGGCGATGGTCGAATTGACCTTGTGGCCAGGCAATTGACCTCCTTCGCCGGGTTTCGCGCCCTGCGCCATCTTGATCTGGATGTCATCGGCATTCACCAAGTATTCCGCGGTCACCCCGAAGCGCCCGGAAGCCACCTGCTTGATCGCGGAACGCTTGGGATTCATCGAACCGTCGGGCATGGGCGCGAAACGCTCTGGCTCCTCGCCGCCCTCGCCAGTGTTCGACTTGCCACCCAAGGCATTCATCGCCACCGCCAGGGTGGAATGCGCCTCATAGGAGATCGAGCCGAATGACATCGCACCGGTGGCGAAACGCTTGACGATCTCCTTCGCCGGCTCGACCTCATCGAGCGGTAGCGGATCATCGGCAAAGTTGAAGTCAAACAACCCACGGAAGGTCAGCAGACGTTCGTTCTGTTCATCGATCATGCGTGAGAATTCGGCGAAAGTACGCGCGTCGTTGCTACGCGTGGCATGTTGCAGCTTGGCGATACTGTCCGGCGTCCAGATGTGATCCTCGCCACGCACGCGCCACGCATAGTCGCCGCCGACATCCAGATGATGGCGGTAGATCGGCGCGTCGCCGAAGGCATCGTGGTGCCACTGCACGGCTTCCTCGGCGATCTCGGCAATACCGACGCCCTCGACCATGGTCACGGTACCGGTGAAATATTTTTCGATAAACTCGGACGACAAGCCGACCGCGTCGAAGATCTGCGCGCCGCAGTAGGACTGGTAGGTGGAGATGCCCATCTTCGACATGACCTTCTTCAGTCCCTTGCCAACTGCCTTGATATAGCGTTCGTGCGCCTCTTCGACGCTCAGCTCGACCTCGGCGCCCTCGGCGACCAAATCGGAGATGGTGTCGAAGGCCAGATAGGGATTTACCGCTTCGGCGCCATAGCCGGCAAGGGTCGCGAAATGATGCACTTCCAGCGCGCCGCCGGTTTCGATCACCAGCCCAGACTCGGTACGCAGCCCCTGGCGAATCAGGTGATGGTGCACGGCGGAACAGGCGAGCAGTGCCGGGATGGCGATGTGATCGGCATCGACACAACGATCGGACAGAATCAGAATATTGTCGCCACCACGCACGGCCTGCTCGGCACGCGCGCAGAGTCTCTCCAGCGCCGCTTCCATGCCAGCAGCCTGCTGGTCAGCGGTGTAGCAGATATCCAGCGTGCAGGTGCGGAACGCGCCATTGGTATTGTCCTCGATATGCCGAATCCGCTCCAGATCCTCGTTACTGAGCACTGGCTGCTTGACCTCCAGGCGCTTCTGCGCGCCGCTGTCGCCCAGACCGAGCAGGTTCGGCCTCGGACCAATCAGCATGCTCAGCGACATCACCAGCTCCTCACGGATCGGATCGATCGGCGGGTTGGTCACCTGGGCGAAATTCTGCTTGAAGTAGTTCGACAGATGCTTCGCGCGGCGGGAGAGTACCGCTGGCGGGTTGTCCGCGCCCATCGAACCAATCGGCTCCTGACCCGTGGTAAACATCGGCGCGAGCAGAAATTTGATACCTTCCTGGGTGTAGCCGAAAGCCTGCTGGGCATCCAGCAGGGTATCATCGTCTGGGCGCATCGGCGCCACGTCATGAGGCAGATCATCGAGATGTATCTCGGTGTCGTCCAGCCACTTCCGATAGGGCTTCTCTGCTGCCAGTTGGGACTTGATCTCGGCATCGTCGATGATGCGTCCCTCTTGCAAGTCGATCAGCAGCATCTTGCCGGGCTGCAAGCGCCATTTCTTGACGATGCGCTCCTCGGCGATATCCAGCACGCCCATCTCGGAGGCCATCACCACCAGATCGTCGTTGGTAATCAGGTAGCGCGCTGGACGCAAGCCGTTGCGATCCAAGGTCGCGCCGATCTGGCGGCCATCGGTGAAGGCCACCGCCGCCGGACCGTCCCATGGCTCCATCAGCGCGGCATGATAACGATAGAAGGCTCTACGTTCCTCGTCCATCAGCGGATTGCCCGACCAAGCCTCTGGTATCAACATCATCATGGCATGCGCCATCGAATAGCCGCCGGCAACCAGCAACTCCAACGCATTGTCGAAGCACGCCGAATCCGACTGGCCCTCGGGAATCAGCGGCCAGATCTTGTCCAGGTCATCACCGAGGATGTCAGAGGCCATCGAATGTCGTCGCGCCGCCATCCAGTTGACGTTGCCACGCATGGTGTTGATCTCGCCATTGTGCGCGATCATGCGGAACGGATGCGCCAGATCCCAGGTCGGGAAGGTATTCGTCGAGAAACGCTGATGAACCAAGGCCAATGCCGATTCGACCCGCTCATCGCGCAGATCGAGATAGTAGTTGCCGACCTGTTCTGCCAACAACATACCCTTATACACAATGGTGCGGGATGAGAACGAAGTGAAATAGAAAGCCTCGTGTCCCGGCCACGCCGACTGCCGGATCAGATTGTCGATCTGCTTGCGGATGACGAACAGCTTGCGCTCAAAGGCATCCTGATCAGCGCAATTATCGCCGCGGCCAACGAAGACCTGACGAATCACCGGCTCGGTCGGTTCCACGCTGCGGCCCAGATCGCTGTTATCCACCGGCACGTCACGCCAGCCGAGCAGCTTCTGCCCTTCTTGCGCGACGAAGCGCGCAACGACCGCCTCGGCCTCGCCGCGCTCGGCCTCGCCGCGCGGCAGAAACAACATGCCGACCGCGTAATCGCCCTCGGGCGGCAGGTTGAACGCGACCACGCCACGGAAGAACCTGTCGGGAATCTGCATCAGCAGGCCCGCGCCATCGCCGGCCTTGGGATCGGCCCCGACCGCGCCACGATGGGTCAGGCGATCGAGGATAACCAAGCCATCACACACGATATCATGGCGCTTACGGCCCTTGATATCCGCGATAAAGCCCACGCCGCAGGCATCATGTTCATTCGCAGGGTCATATAGCCCCTGCCTTGGTGGCAGTGCATTTCGGCTCATCACAAACCTCGTTCTTCATAATGATTACGCGGATGGAAACCCACGCGCAAAGCCCCGGCAGGCCCCGTCCGGGCTTGCTTCCAGGCGGCCATGAAACCGACATCATTCGGTCCCGGTCAGGCGGAACCGGGCAGTTTACTTCAGAATCGGGCGATACTCCAGCCCACGCGACCCGCTCGCGGAGCGGACTCATTCGATCTCATATCACGTCGATTGGCGGGGCTGGAGATTGGAGCCACCGTGACGATGCCGACCGCCAGTTCGCGCGCCAGGGATGCGCGGGCGATATGGGACGGTCGCGAGATCGGCATGTTTCGGGCGCAATGGCATGCTGGGCCACGCCCGATGCCGAAGCCCACACGACAAATTAGCGACAGTTAATGTAGAATAGCGGCCAGATTCGAGTATCTTGCCAGCGGCGCACGCTGACATGAGTGATCTCCGGCGTGCTTGCGCTGGTTCGGATACCGATGGGTTCCGGCTTCCAACTCGATAATTGTGCTTCAGTGGAGTAACCTCATAGTGACAAAATGGGCTTGGTTGATTGGCTGTCTCGTCGTGCTCGGAGGGTGTAACGAAACCGTACCCACCAAGCCGGAGCAAAAACCCGATATCGTTATCGAAAAGGCGCCGAAGATCTCTCCCGAGGAAGCCGCCTTATATGAGCTGCCGATCCGCAAGCGCATCACGAAAGCCATTCAGTTACTGGAGCAAGGCAAGAGCGAACTCGCCCGCAAGTTACTGGATTCGGCATTGCGGGAACAACCCGACAACCGCACAGCGAAGCGCTTGATTGCTCAGCTCGACGCAGACCCGGAAAAAGTCTTAGGCAAGGCATCCTACACCTACCGGGTCCGTCCGGGCGAGTCACTGTCCATCATCGCCAAGCGCCTGCTGAACGATCCGCTGAAATTCGTCATCCTGGCCCGATACAATCATATCGACAATCCCAGCCTGCTGTCCGCTGGGCAGCGCCTGCGCATTCCTGGCAGGCGGGCCATCGCAAAACCCACCGAAACACAGCCCACCGTCCCCGAGACGCCTGCGGCCAGGGTCACGCCGGCAGAGCCACCAGCCCCCGCTCCGCAAGACACCGCTGTCGCGTCGCCCTCTCCATCCGCGCAACAGGATAAAGCCACCTCGGCATCCAAGCTCGCGGTTGCCAGGCAACTGTTCGATGCCGGAAACTACGCGGTGGCAATATCGACGCTCGAAGGCATCCTGGACGACGAACCCAGCAACAGCGACGCCCAGTCACTTCTGGTGAAAGCTCTCAGAACCCAGGCGAAACGCAAGGTCCAGGCCAATAAGCTGGAGGACGCCAAGAACCTGCTGGAAAAAGCGCTGAACCTCGCGCCCACGGACGATGATCTACTGACCCAACTGACCAATGTCGATGATCAACTAGAGGCAGAGGCGCTGTATGAAAACGGAAAATCGCTAGCCGCGAAAAAGCATTACGAGCAGGCTTATGACGCACTTTCCCAGGCTTTGATCTATGATCCTGACCTGAAGGACGCGGCGCGCCTGCAAGGCAAGGTCAAGGGCAAGCTCATCGAGCAATACCACCGCAAGGCGATGAGCCTGTTTCGCGAACAGCGACTCGACGATGCAATCTCCTACTGGGATAAGGTGTTGAAGCTCGATCCGGCGAATACCCTGGCCCCGGGCTACCGCGCGCGCGCGCTGGAACTGAAGCAGAAACTTCAGCACCTAGGCAACTGAACCAGACGATCGGGACACCCTGCCATCATGGACAGCAATATCGATATCCCACGACTGATCGCGCTACGCAAGCTCACCACTGAATTGTCGCGCTTTTTCCAGCAATCGCTCGAAGCTCACCTGGAGAACCTAACGCCCCTGATCGATCCGAAAGCTTTGTTGGGCAGCTACATTCGCAACTCCAGCGGCAAGAACGTTCCGGGCACGGACAAGGCATTCCAGCAGCTACGCGAGCTGTACAAGCCCATCGCGACCATGCCGCCATTCAGCCTGCCGGCGGACGTGACCTCGCCGTTGGACATCTTCGGCGCCCTGCCGGCGGTGACGGTCGCTGACTATCAATATGAAGCCCTGGACAGCAACGGCGAAAAACGTCAGATCACCGTCAGCACGCCATTCAACTGGGTATTCACTTACAAGGGCTTGCAACCGAGCCGGCTGCGTGATCTGGTAGCCGGCCAGGCGGGTGGCAGCACCACCGATCTGGTCATCTGCATCCTGCATTATCTGTGTATCCACATGATCGTGAAGAAGAAGCCCGGCATCGCTCCGATTCTGGGAGCGCTGCGCTTTCCGGCACGCGCAGTGAAATCCGCCGAATTCGGCGGTTTACCGCTGACCTATATCGCCTGTCCGCTGTCCACCGTGCGGCCCTCCGACGAGGTAATCATCCAGAGCACGGAGATATCCGGCATCAATGTGTTCGAGGAGGTGATCAACCTGGACGACATTCGTCATCTGCGCGATCCATTGCAAGAACAGATAATCGAAGTGATCAAGGAACGCAGTCCAGCGATTTACGAAGAGCTGGGGATGGATTGATCGCCTTGTTCGCTGACGCATGGCGCATTGAGTTCCGCGACCAGATCACGAATGACCATGTCCACTGAACGCGCGACGCTGCCCGACGCGATTTGATACTGGCCGGTCAGGCCACTCAGGATCAAGCCGACATCCAACCGGTCGATATCAGACGAGGCCACCGCGCTGACCGCAGGCTTCCCCCAGAAGGTCGGCGCGGCGGCATCGCACCACGCCTGCGCAGCCGGGTTGTCGATCACCCAAAAGACTCCCACCGCCGCCAGCCGGCATTGACTCAGGGTGTCGATGGCAATCGCTGGCGTATCCACTGGACGTTGCACCAACGAAGCGCTGGCCAGTGCGTGATTCGCGGCACTCATGCCGCTATCGGAGAATTTCAGCACGGAGATCCCTTGCAACACACCCTCCAGCAGCGCAGCGAGCATCCGCACGATTCGCTCCCTCGGCGGTGACGAGTCACCAACGAGTTGCTCGAAACGCGCCAGCAACCGGTCTCGGGTTCGAGTCACCTGCTCGCGCACTTGCTCCATGTGACGCAGGTGCGCAAGCAGCCCGGCGCGCTGTTGTTCGGCGTCCGAGGGAATATGCAACACCGTCCCGACCGGTATGCGCGTCGGATCCGGGCACCTTTGGCGCAAACCCTGGTTACCGGGCGCAAAATAGAGCGCATAGGGACCAGCCAGTCCAAACCGTTCGGCGATACCGCCAAGGCTGTCGGTATCGCCAAGGCAATAGCTTGCCTCGGAAGATATTTCGGTCGAAGTCTTACTCATAGCGGTAATCGAACTCCCCATCGCTGACGCCGATCGTGATGATGTCGGTAGGCTCCCCGTCGGCCATGCGACCGAGCAGTTCCTGACTGATCGCGGGCAGAACCGTGTTGGTCAGGATCGCATCGACCACGCGCGCACCGCTATCGACCTCCTTGCAGCGGCTGGCGATCTGGTCAATCACTTGGTCATCGTAGTTCAGCATGATACCGTGGTTCTCCTGGATGCGTTGCTGGATGCGACTCAGTTGCAGCTTGATGATCAGCATCAACACCTCGTCGCTGAGCGGATAGTAGGGAATGGTCACCAAGCGCCCGAGCAGAGCGGGCGGAAACACCTTCAGCAATGGCTCGCGCAGCGCTTGCGTGATGCCATCCGGCTCCGGCATCAGCTCCGGATCCTTGCACATATTCATGATCAGGTCTGTGCCGGCATTGCTGGTGAGCAGGATCAAGGTGTTCTTGAAGTCGATATAACGGCCTTCCGCGTCTTCCATCCAGCCCTTGTCGAACACTTGGAAGAAGATCTCGTGTACGTCGGGATGCGCC
>JALSSX010000175.1 GCA_026984055.1 Sedimenticola sp.
CTCATCGTAATCTGCTCCTCTGCCACGGGCCCCTCCTGAAACCAAAAGGGGACATTTTAGAATTGGACAAAGAGGACATTACTGCTTTGGGCTAACAACGATGCGCGCGGGCCTTGCCTAGTCCGGCGCGAACAGCGAAAATAGCCGATGCCTAGCCACTCCGAGTTGCCGACCGATGTCTGACGCCGCCTCCGAGACCGCCTCTTCATCCGACCCGTTCGAGCTGAAATCCAGCGCCATCACCGTGCCTGTGCTGAAACTGTTCGACCCGGATATGGACCGGATTACCGATCTGTTGACGACAAAGATCGAACAGGCGCCGGATTTCTTCCATAATGCACCGATCGTCATCGATCTGTCGGCGTTGAAGACCAACGATGCGACGGTCGATTTCGCCCTGCTGGTCGGCCTGATTCGTGGCATGGGGATGATCCCGGTCGGTGTACAGGGCGGCAACCCGTTACAGAATGAAGCCGCCGAGATGCTTGAACTGGCGATACTCAGCAACAGCGCCGGGCGACCACGCCCTCGGCCGAAGCCGCGCGCGGCGGCGCCTAGTCCGGCGACGGAGGAGCACTCGCTGTTGGTCACTCGTCCGGTGCGTTCCGGTCAACGGCTGTATGCGCGTGGCGGCGATCTGGTCGTGACTGCGGCGGTGAGTTCCGGCGCTGAGCTGTTCGCCGACGGCAATATCCATGTCTATGGGGCGTTGCGTG
This sequence comes from Sedimenticola sp., assembly GCA_026984055.1. Taxonomy (GTDB): domain Bacteria; phylum Pseudomonadota; class Gammaproteobacteria; order Chromatiales; family Chromatiaceae; genus JALSSX01. The sequence goes on from JALSSX010000175.1 coordinate 717, forward strand.
GGCGGGCGCTGGCCGGGGTGAAGGGTGACACCTCGGCGCGCATCTTCTGTCGCAAATTGAACGCCGAACTGGTGTCCATTGCCGGCCGTTACAAGGTCAGTGACAGTATCTCGCGGGAACATTGGGGAGACGCGGTGCAGGTCTATCTGATCGAGAATCGCTTGGTCGTTGAACCGATCTGATGCATTTTACAGCAATGGGGGACGAGAATGGATGCGGTTTCCCCATCATGCCTTAGGCAGGAGGAAAATCCGTGGCAAGAACGATAGTGATAACATCCGGTAAGGGTGGTGTGGGGAAAACGACCACCAGCGCGGCGATCGCGATGGGGCTGGCGCGGCGTGGCAACCGGACGGCGGTGATCGATTTCGACGTGGGGCTGCGCAATCTGGATTTGGTGATGGGTTGTGAACGCCGCGTGGTGTACGATTTTGTCAACGTCATCACTGGCGAAGCCACGTTGAATCAGGCGTTGATCCGCGACAAGCGCTGCGACGATCTATACGTCCTGCCAGCTTCGCAGACACGTGACAAGGAGGCGTTGACCCAGGAAGGTGTCGGCAAGGTGCTCGACGAGATGGGCAAGACCTTCGATTATATCGTCTGCGATTCACCTGCCGGCATCGAACACGGCGCGACCATGGCGATGTACTTCGCCGATGACGCCATCGTCGTGACCAACCCAGAGGTCTCCTCGGTGCGTGATTCCGATCGCATGCTCGGTATCCTGGCGAGCAAATCCCGCCGCGCGGAGAATGCCGAGGAGCCGATTCGCGAATATCTGCTGTTGACCCGCTACTTGCCGGAGCGTGTCGAACGTGGCGAGATGCTCGGCGTGGACGATGTGCAAGAGATCCTGTCACTGGATCTTCTCGGTGTGATTCCCGAATCACCCGATGTACTCGATGCCTCCAACAAGGGCGAGCCAATCATTCTCAATGAACGCTCCGATGCCGGTCAGGCATACACCGATGTCATCTCCCGTTATCTCGGGGAGGATGTGCCACACCGTTTCCTCGAAGCGCCGAAGAAGGGCTTGTTCGGTCGGCTGTTCGGAGGCTGACATGGGACTTTTGGATCTCTTTCGCAAGAACCAGAAATCGAGCGCCTCGGTTGCCAAGGAACGTCTGCAGATTCTAGTCGCTCACGAACGTTCGGCGCGCGACAACACGCCGTCTTACCTGCCCCGGCTGAAAGAGGACCTGCTGAAGGTCATACGGCGCTACGTCGATATCGAGCCTGAACAGGTACAGGTCACGCTGGACAGCGATGGTAATCAGGAATTTCTGGAACTGAATATCGCCTTGCCAGATGATCACTGACGCCTCGTCGGCGTCGCGCCCTCCGGGAGCCAGGCGGCGCGGCCGGATCAAACCAGCTTCAGGTCGAAGACTCGTTGGCGTCCATCGCGCTCGACGGTGACCCGCACCCGGTCGCCAGCCTTGTGTTTCGACAGCAGCAGCTTCAGGCGACTGAGGGTATGCACCGGCTTGCCTTCCACCGCGACGATGATGTCGCCGGCCTTCATACCCGCGTCCTTGCCATGGCCTTTTTTGCTGAATTCGAGGATCTCCAGGCGGTTGTCCTCGGTTTTCAGGAACACTCCGATCTTCGCCGGGGGTGGCAGGGTCTTGGACTGAGTGAACACCAGATAATCGGCTACCTCGGGGGTCGGGTAGCGGCCGTCGTCGGCCAGGATGGTGACGCTGTTCAATGATGGCAGACGTCGCGAGAGCCGGTTCGGGATGCCGTTCTTCCACGCGATGTGTCCGCTGCCGGCGAGTATCAGCATGCGGCTGTCGGGATGTGCGCGCAGGTAGTTCGCGGCGCTCTCGGCCATGGTCTCGTCCCAAGTGAGCTGTACGTCGAGAAAGTTCTTGAACGGGTGCTTCGCGCCGGGGTGCTGCTTGTAGGTATCATGGATGCGTTCCTCGTAGGCCTTGTCGCCGCGGTCGATCTCGCTGGGCAGGCGTTTCGCCAGCCTTGTCGACAGACCGTCGATGCTCTTCTTGCCCACCTCGCCGGTGAGTTCTTTCTCGGCATTCAGCGCGACGATGGGGATATGCTGCTGCCTGGCGAACTGGATGATCGGTTGGTAGAGACGGTAGTCGAAGCGCCAGCGGTCGTAATAGCCGCTGCGCTCTAGCATCGTGGCGGTGTCGATCTTGCCGGCGAGGTAGTCGTCGAGCACCCGCTGGTAAGGCCGTTGGAACCATTCGACGCCGAGTGCCAGCGGCTTGCCTTGTTTGGCCAGTCCCTTCAGCACGGCCAATTGCAAAGCATGATGGTCGACGCGGTTGTGGGATTCACCGACGAAGACGACACGCGGGTCTTTCAAGGTATCGATCAACTGGTCTAGCGACTCGGCCCGCTTCAGATTCAAGACCAGCGGCTCACCGGGCGTTGGCGGGTGGGTTGTTTTCGCCAGGTCGCGGATCTCTGCCGATTGGTAACAGCCGCCGAGGAGCAGGCTGACGAAAAGTAACGGAATGGTATGCTTGGAGAGCACGCGGAACCTCATTGGAAGCGATGAATGAAATGCGATTGAAGCACAAATGTCTTGTTATTGTCCTGTTTGCGGCGTTTTGGTTCCCCATGACCTGCGGGGCGAGCGAGATTGTTGTCGATCATGATCTGACAGTCAGGCTGTCGCCCGGCGGGAAACATCTGGAGGTGGTTGACCGTTTGCGTTTGCCGAAGACCTTGCCACCCGATGCCGTGTTGCGCTTGAACGCCGGGTTTACACTGGCGGCGGGACACGGCCTGCAGGCGGCCGGCGTGAAGCGCGATCTCGTCACATATCGGCTGCCGCCGGGAGCCGGCGGAAAAACCTTCGTGTTGCGCTATCGTGGTGCGCCGCGAGGCATCGATGCCCCGACCCGGCTCGGTGATATGCCGCGTGGTCTGATCGATCCCGATGGCGTGTTTCTGGATGGCGCTTCTGGCTGGTTCCCATGGCTGCCGGGATCGCTTCAGACCTTCCGGCTGTGTATCGATGCGCCGGCTGGCTGGCGGGTGGTCAGCCAGGGTGGTTTGACGCGTGACGGCAAGGCATTCGTTTGGCGCGAAGCCCATCCGCAGGAGGACATCTATCTGCTTGCCGATCACTATGCCTTTTACCAACGGCCTGGCGAGGTGGTGATGCAGACGTATCTGTTGCACGACAATGCGGTGTTGGCACGGCGCTATCTGGATGCTAGCGCCCATTATGTTAATTTCTACTCGAAGCTGCTTGGCGACTATCCCTATGCGAAGTTCGCGGTGGTCGAGAATCGCTGGCAGACGGGCTATGGCATGCCGTCTTTCACCCTGCTGGGCTCGCGGGTGCTGCGCCTGCCGTTCATCCTGCACAGTTCCTTGCCGCATGAGATTTTGCATGACTGGTGGGGCAATGGCGTGTATGTCGATTATCGCGAAGGCAATTGGAGCGAGGGTCTCACCGCCTATCTTTCCGATTATCTGCTGCGTGAACGCAAAGGGCAGGGGGCGGCCTACCGGCGCGGCGTGTTGGAACGCTTCACGAACTTTGCCGCCGATGGCCGGGACGTCCCGCTGGCGCGCTTTGTCTCGCGTCACGGGGAAAGCAGTCAGGCGGTCGGCTATGGTAAATCCTTGATGTTATTCCACCAGGTCCGCCGGCGCTTGGGTGATGGGGCGTTCTTCTCGGCGTTGCGGCATTTCTATGCAAAATGGAAGTTCCGCCATGCAGCTTTTGGCGATCTGATCGCCGCCTTCGAACAGGCGGGTGGCGAGTCTTTGGCCGACTGGGTCGATCCGTTGCTGCATGGCACTGGCGCGCCCTGGCTGATGTTGGGTCAGACAAGGCTGGAGAAAGTGGCTGGCGGCGGCTATTGGTTGAGCGTGCGTGCGCGGGAGAAACAGGCGGGGACTGCGTATCCTCTGCTTGTGCCTGTGCGTATCTCCTTTGCCGATGGCCACAGCGAGACGCGACAAATCGAACTGGCTGGCGGGATGGGCGAGGCCCGTTTCCGTTTTGAGCGGCGTCCGGTCGCGGTCGCGGTCGACCCGGAATTCCAGCTCTTTCGACGCCTGGATCCCAGCGAGAAACCGTCTTCGTTGGGGCGTCTGTTCGGTGCGTCCCGGCAACTGTTGGTGCTGCCGTCGGCGGCGTTGGAAGATCTACCGGCATGGCGGAAATTGGCGAAGCAATGGCAGCGCCGCTACCAGAATGTCGAGTTGGTATCTGACAAGGCGATCCAAGACCTGCCGGACGATGCCGCGGTCTGGTTGCTCGGCTGGGACAACCGTTTTCTCTCTGAGGCCAAGCGGCGCGCCGGCGTTGACGACGCGGATGTCCGCCGGCGCGAGCGCATCGCCTTGGTCAAGTTGGATGCCGATAACCGGCGTCCGCCGCTGGGTTTCATCGGCGCGCAAGACGCGAAGAGCATCGGCCTGCTGGAGCGCAAGCTGCCGCATTATTCCAGCTATGGCGAGTTGGTGTTCGACCTGCCTGGGGTGACGAATCGCAAGAAGCGGCGCCTGCCGGTGATGCATTCGGCCTTGATGCGTGAGTTGTAGTCGCGGCCAAGCCTACAGGGCGGTCTTCACGGCGATGGCGTTCCCGCGGACGGGTCACGGGCAACCGAACCACATTATTCCTCGAATGACAACTGCTGGCCGGTTATGCCCGAACTGGCCGGGCCAAGTAGCCACAGATAGGCGGGTATCAGTATTTCCGGCGCTTTCAATTGGCTGTGATCCTCGGCGGGAAAGGCCGACAGACGCAGTTGTGTGCGCGTCGGACCGGGGTCGAAGCTGTTCACGCGTATCGGGCTGGTACCCTCGGTCTCGTGCGCGAGAATCCGCATGAATCCCTCGATGGCGGCTTTCGACACGCCATAGGCGCCCCAGTAGGCGCGTCCATGCCGACCGTACTTGTCGCCGGTAAGCACTACTGATGCGTCCTTTGACTTGCGCAGCAGTGGCAGGCAGGCGCGGGTCAGCATCATGGGGCCGTTCAGGTTGACCTGGAGTATCTGGTACCAGGTTTCCATGTCATAATCGTCAATGCGGCTCAGCACGCCGAGCTTCGCGGCATTGTGCAGTAGGCCGTCGAGATGTCCGAATTCCTTCTCCAGGGTCTCGCCGAGAGTGTCGAAATCGGACTCGGTGGCGCCTTCCAGATTCAACGGATAGATCGCTGGCGTGGGTCCACCAGCCGCCTCGATGGCGTCGTATACCGATTCCAGCTTGCGCAACGTTTTGCCGAGCAATATTACTGTCGCGCCATGCGTGCCGGCCGCCAGCGCCACCGCGCGGCCGATGCCGTTACCCGCGCCGGTAACCAGGATGACGCGATCCAGAAGCACCTTGTCGGGCGCCTGATAGTCTTTCGGCGGTATGGAACTCATGGGCCTGCCTGCTGCGATGATTGAACGGGATGGCTATTTTGCCAGAAGGACGCCCTTCCAGCCATGCCAGAGCAACGCCAGAGGCGTCAGTATCGTCCGGTGTTGTCGGCAGGCGGCGGGAGTGTCGCGGATTTCGTGGTACAGCGCGTGGGCCTGGGCGTGTAGGGCTCGCGCCGGACGAAGTGCCGGCCGTCGGGGCGGTGGCGTCGTCGCGAGCCGGTCGGCCAATGCCAGCGTCGGCGCCAGTCGTTCGACGAAGCTGGCGTCGGGCAGGTTCAGTAGTTCGCGAGCATTGTCGGCACCCTCGAACAATAGTGGACAACGGCCGCGCCGTAACGGCGCGCCGATGTGATTCAGCGTTTCGACCAGAAAGCGAAAACGTCCGGTGTCGCGCGCCGCCCCGGCGTCGTCGTCCGTGCCGCCGCACACATGGACGGCGAGTTGCTCGATCACCGCAAAGTGGTCCGCCCGCGCCAATAGCGCGTCCCGGTCGATTGGTGGCGCGGCGCGCAACATCTGCTCTTGTGCGTCGACGAATTTACTCAGCTCGGCGAGCCGCTCGGTGGGCAGTCCGCAGTCCGCCAGTCGCTTGCACAACGGATGCCGCGCCTCGCGGGCGACCAGACGCGCGATCTCCTCGCGCCACCAGTTCAGTTTCATCGTGGCGATGTCCGGCTCGGTGATGCGCTCCGGCGTTTCGGCAATCACTTCGGCCAGCTCGTAGAGCACAACCCATGTATCGCGCCCGCCGCGCGGCGCATGGCGCGCGGCGTGCCAGGCGGGATGTAGAGGGGTAAGGCGGCTGATGGTAGGGTTCATTGTGAAAAGGTTGGTCGCTTGCGTATATGGGGGACATTAGCAGGATGTTGAAAAAGTTCTTCCATGGACTTTTTCAACGACGGAACCGGAAAATACAATTTCCCGGTTCTTTCATTTTCAATGACTTGCAGTCATCGAAAATGGCGGTACCTCCCTGTACCGCACACAGGCCGTTGAAAAATGCCATTTTTCAACGGCCTGTTAGAGCCTGTTAACACAAAACCAAAGGGTTCTGCTGAGGCGCTTTTTTTGTCCAGCAAGGCAGCATGAGCGAATGATAACGCCACTGGGCGGAAAAAGCCTCTCAGCTCTCTGAGTTGCCCCTGAAAAAGTACCACTCCTCGCGCCTTGCCAGGGACAGAGCAGAATGGCATGCATGTTAAAATCCGGCGATGAAAGGCAAGGAATGATTGTGATGACGATTCCCTCCACACATGGTGCGCTCGATGGCTTGAAGGTGGCGGATGCTTCGGACCTGTCCCGCTATAAACGTGCGGTGGCCTCGGGGCGGCAACTCGGTTTTGGCTATTACTTTCCGTATGTCTTGACGTACAACCGTTCTGGTCGAAGTGCTGTTTTGCTCGCCGAGGACGAGGGTTCGATCTGTGCGTTTCGCTGGCGGATGCGTGCTGGCGGCGAGCATCTCGATGTCTTGTTCGCGCCGGCGCCCATGAGCCCAGGCGTACTGCGTCGTTGTTTGGAACGTGCTGACGACTTCAATGGGGACAAGAGCGCGAAGGTGCTGAAGATCGATGCCAAGGACATCGATCTGTGCGCATCGCTACCCGGGCTGCGGGTTTCAGCGCGAAAGGCCCAATATCTCTATTCACCCGAAGCCTTCGCTGATCTCGGCGGGAAGCAGTATCGGACCCTGAGACGCAATGTCGCCAAGATCCGATCCTTGGAAGCGCTCGAAGTCAAGATCTATTCCACGGTTTATCGCGAGGGCTGCCTGGCCTTGTTGAAGAGATGGCGGCAGCATCATCGGGATCGACATGGTACACGGGGCGGTGTCGGCGCGACGCGGCGTATCATCGATCTCGCGGATGCCTTGGCATCCCCCGATCTGTTCGGCGAGGTGATCGAGATCGACGGCCGGTTGGTGGGGTTTGCCTTCGGTGGTGAGATTCGCCCCGGATGCGCTGCCTTTGTCGAGGCGAAGTGCGATCTTGATATTCCCGGACTGAGCTATTTTCAGCGCTACAGCTTTATATCGAGGTTGACGGATTTCAGCGTGCTCAACGATGGCCCGGATGTCGGTCGCGAGGGTTTGGCGCAGTTGAAGAACAGTCTGCGTCCGGTGGGCATGCACACGGAGTATCGGGCCTCGCGGGAGAGGTAACGAGAGAGTCATCTGCGTTGCCTGTGATTCGTCCGGGGAACGTCGCGAATATTTCACTTCAGGCTTGACTTCGGATGACCCACAGTGGGGATGCTGGAAATGCCAGGAATATTTCCAGTGCCCCGCCTCGGACATCCCGTGCTCGGAGTACGGGCAACTTGTCATGATGGCGGGGTATTGTTTCCATCATGAGGGTGGGTCTGTAACGCATTTGGATTTCAGTATCTCGATGAGTTGTTCCGCCTCCAACATGGCGCGGGAGGAATGGGCTACCCCGGGCACCTCGACTAATCGCCAATGGCATGGGCTGCCGAGAGACTTTGCCATTCCCTGTGCGGTGCGGAAGGCGAAGCGTCCTCGTTTCAGTCTATTGCTTCCCTGGCGTATCGCGGCGGTGGATCTGCTCAAGTTGCGCGTTCCCTTGTCCTCCTTGCCGAGGTAGATCGTGATCGGCGCCGTGAGATAGGCGCGTAGCCTCCGGTCGGCTTCTTCCGTGGAGAACAGCCCTTTGAAGCCATAGGGTGCGCGTTCGTGCAGCACGGGCATGGCATGGGTGGACGGGTTGGCAATGATGATTTCGTCGACATGAACAAGGGGGGAGTATGCGCTGACTCGGGAGAGCAACTGTCCACCGGCGGAATGGCCGAGCAGACTGACCCTGGCAGGCGTGCATGGGAACAGTCCACGCGCCCAGTCGACCAAGGCTTGTAGAATCGGGCCGGTCCATTCCGCTGGTGGCTGTATTTTCCGCTTTTGAATCACCCCGGCGCGGGCATAACGCCAGTTTGGAAATCGCTCGGAATCCATCAGTGGCGCAAGCAGTGTCATGCCGGTGCGTTCCGCCAGACGAATCGCCTTGTTGCGAATCTGCTCGGCGTTTCGATGCATGCCGTCGAAGAGCAGGAGGACTTCCGGCTTGGCCTCTTGGCGGGGATGGTAGGTATAGATCGAGAATACCCACCCGGCGATTTCCTGTTCGATACAAGAAGCGCCATCGGGAACAATCGAGGAATCGACCGCTTGTGGGCCTCGGTCGCGAAACGTTGTGGAAATGGGGTCCTGTGCTGAGTCCATCGAGTATCCGTTCAACCGGCTTGTTGTTTATCCCATGTAGGTTCAAGGGAACGGGCGCGTATCCCCAGCGCGCGATAGAATGCCGCGGCGCGCAGCATGCCGCCAGAAGAATGGCCAACGCCGGGTACCTCTACCAAACGCCAATTGAAAGGCCAACCTTTGTCTGCCGCAAAGCGTTGCGCGGCGCGGAATATCTTGCGTCCGCGGTCCAGACGGTGACGGCCTTGTCGCATTGCCGCGTCGTTCCGCACGAGATATTTATTGCCAGTGTCATTTTGTCCCAGGTAAAGGGTAATGGGCAAGGCCAGATAGGCCTTGAGACGTTGTCTCGCCTTCAAGGGCGAGAACAAACCGCCAAAACCGTAGGGCGCTGGCGTAGAGAGATCTGGAGCGACATATACCGAAGGGTTGGCGATGACGATGCGCGCTATCTCAGGTAAGGGGGAGTATGCGGATACCCTTGACAAGAACTGCCCGCCGGCCGAATGCCCAAACAGATAGATCTTTGCCGTCGGTAGGTTTAGCGCGTCACGCGCGGCGGCGATCAAGCCACGCAGTATCGGTGCGGTCCATTGCGAGCGGGGCGTGGGTTTGCCTCGGTATACGACCCCGGCGCGGTGATAGCGCCAGTTGGGGAAGCGCTCCTTGTCGAATAAGGGGGCCAGCACGACCAGGCAAGCGTCTCTGGCGATATTGGCGGCTTTCTTTCGTACCTTGCTGGCCTTGCGATGCAAGCCGTGAAATACGAACAATATCGATGGATGGCGGCAGAAGAGAGGGCGGTAGGCATAAACTGTCATCGCCGTGCCGGCGGCCTTCAGATGAAACGTGCGGAAGCCGGTATCGCGTGCGTTGGCGTTGGGCGCGAATGCAAGCAGGCAGCCGATCAACACGGCGGCGCCAAGGAGCAAGCGATGCGCTATCCAGGGTATTTTTCCTTGCCACATGAAATCGGGAAGTTCTTCTTTGGTATTCAATGTCTCGGATATATTCAGGTCAGGATGCAATCTGTAGCCGATCATGTGCCCGGCTTTTTCCGATTCGAGCGAAATGGGCGAAGATCTTTCCAAGAGCATTCCAGGTCCGGGTGAAACAGTCGGTCTCCAGAATATTGGCTTCATGAAATCACTAGCCCGGATTCGTCAGGGATGATTTTAGGCGCATTGGCCACGGCTGATTGAATCTCGGGCGCGGACAACCCCAGGCTGTAGGCAGCGCCAATGGCGTACAGCATGGCGATCTTCAACCGTTGTCGCCGGATGCGACCGTCGCGCGGAGAGCTTGCGATGATCGGAATACTGGCCAGCATTTGCTCTCCAGACAGTAGGACCGCGCGGATTTCTCCGTCTATCCATTGGGTGCTCACCGCTTCGCCGCTGCTTTTCAAATGAGCTTGTAGACTGGGGTTATTGATGCGCTCGTCGATCAGTATCACCCGCTTGTCGTTCAGCGTGGCAATCTTGTTCAATGCGACGATGTTGCCAGCACCGACGACGAAGCTGTCGCTGGTGGCGCGGCATACGACATCCAGGCCTTGATGAAAGCTTTCCGCGTTTCCGGGTTTGACCCTGTCCATGATGACGGTTATCCCGGTATGCTCCAATAACATGCCTTGTCGGGTGATTTGTCTGGGCGAAACGGTGCAGATCAGGGTTTCGACATCGGGATCGCGGGCCAGTACCAGCGGCGCGTGTCTCTGTTGTTCCGCGTTCAGGTCTGCGGACTGGCCACGGATATACGAGCGGGATCGTAGCGCCAGGCCAACGGACTTTCCGGCGCCGCGCAAGATCATGTCCAGTATTCGCGCGGCGGATCCCGTGCCTTTGTCGCCGGCAACGGTAACCAGGGGAATGCGGCCGGTGGCGCCGTCTGGAAAGGCAAGGTTCAGTAGCTCACTCGCGACATCGCGGGCCTTGCCGATCTTTGGCCAGGCGTGGATATCGATACCTGGTCGCGCGTTGATCTCGATGATCGCGCCCCCGACCTCGCGATGGGAGCGCGAGATGTCCGTGCATAGAAAATCGATGCCGGCGACGTCCAGGCCCACCCCGGTGGCGGCGCGTTCGGCCGTCTCACGGTTATCAGGATGCACCCGGTCGGTCACGTCGATCGGTATGCCGCCAGTCGACACGTTCGCCGCCGCGCGTAGAACGAGAGTGTCGCCTTTTTGCAAAACAGTGCCCAGGGTCAGGCCGTTGTGGTCTAGAATACGCCGTAGTTCTTCGTCGTGGGTCACTGGAAATCCGCGAAAACCGTCTCGGTAGGGATCCGCGTTCAGTTGTTCGATCAGTTCGGCAATGCTAGCCTTGCCATCGCCGCTGACATAAGGGGGCTGACGCCACACTGCGGCGACGAATCGACCGCCGACGACCAACAAGCGGTAGTCGTTTCCCGGGATGAAGGCTTCCACCAAGACATCGGAGCCGGAATGGTGCGCGCGATCGAAAGCGCTTGCCAGCGCCTTGATGGTCTGTATGCCAATCGTGATGTCGGCGCCTTTCCTGCCCCTCACTGGTTTGATCACCAGCGGAAAACCGAGCTTTTTCGCGGCGTTCAGCGTGGCTTTTTCGCTTCCGACCTTGATTTGCCGTGGCACGGGTAGCCGTAGCTCGGAGAGCCGCCGGTTCGTCTGGCGTTTGTCCACGCAGAGTTTTTGCGCGGCGATCGAGGTGGTTTCGGTCATTGAGGCGTACATGGCGTGCTGTAGATTCCCTTGGCCAAGACGAAGGTGTTGTCGGCCAAGCGCTTCGCAAGGGATGCCACGTCTGTTCGCGGCGAGCTTTATGACGGCGGTTGAAGGTGCCAGGCGCCGGCGCCTGGCTGTTTTAAACAGTTGCCGCGAGGCGCCGCCGAAATCCAACTCTTCGCTGGCGTGGGGTGGCCGAAATCTATCCGGTAGTGCTTCGAGTAATCCCTGTAGCGCGATCCGGGCGGCTTCGCGGGACAATCGAGGCGCTGGGCTGGCCCAGGCCAGAG
>JALSSX010000176.1 GCA_026984055.1 Sedimenticola sp.
TGCTGCCGGCGGCGTTGCCGGGCATCGTCGGTGGGATTTTGCTGGCCGCGTCACGAGCGATAGGCGAGACCATGATTGTGGTGATGGCGGCTGGCCTGACCGCCAATCTGACCCTGAATCCGCTGGACGCGGTGACCACGGTGACGGTGCAGATCGTCACTCTGCTGACTGGCGATCAGGCGTTCGACAGCGCGAAGACGTTGGCGGCCTTTGCGTTGGCCCTGATGCTGTTCATCACCACCTTGATCCTGAACGTAATCGCTCTGCATGTGGTGCGTAAATACCGTGAACAGTACGAGTGAGACAGGTAATATGACGAATACCGAAAAAGTCAAACGTAGCCTCGCGAGGCGCTATCGCAAGGAGCGTCGCTTTCGCGCCATGGGGCTGATCGCGGTGTGGCTGGGTTTCGCCTTCTTGGTTGTATTGCTCAGCGACATCACCCTGAAAGCGCTGCCTGCCTTCCATCAGACCTATCTGAAGCTGGATGTCACCTTCGACCCGGAAATATTGGGCTTGGATCCTGACCAGCCACTGAGCGAGCAACAGATCCTGCACGCGAACTTTCGCGCTGTGATGCGTCATTCGCTGTATGTCTTGTTTCCCGATGTGAGGAAGCGCCGCGACAAGCGCAAGCTTGCCGCCTTGGTCAGCAGTGGCGCGGAATACCAAGTGCGCGATCATCTGTTGCGGGATAACTCGCTGCTCGGCAAGACCTTGCCGCTGTGGGTATTGGCCGACGACGACGTGGATACCTATCTTCAGACCGCCTCGCTGCGCGAGCAGGATCAGTCGCATCGTCGTCTACGCGACAATCAGGTCGCCTGGCTTATGCAGTTGCAAAAAGACGGGCGTGTCGAGCGCCGTTTCAACTGGCTCTTCTTCCTCTCGGCCGACTCGCGTGAGCCCGAGCTGGCTGGGATACTCGGTGCGGTGGTCGGCTCCTTCTATACGCTATTGGTGACCATCGCTCTGGCCTTTCCATTGTCGCTGGCGGCGGCGGTTTATCTGGAAGAGTTCGCGCCCCGGAACCGCTGGGTGGATTTCATCGAGGTGAACATCAACAACCTCGCGGCGGTGCCGTCGATCGTTTTTGGCCTACTGGGCCTGGCGGTGTTCATCAACTTCTTCGGCGTGCCGCGATCGTCGCCATTGGTCGGCGGCATGGTGCTGGCGCTGATGACCCTGCCGACCATCATCATTGCGGCGCGCGCCGCGTTGAAGGCAGTACCGCCGTCGATACGTGAAGCCGCACTCGGCCTCGGCGCCTCGCATACCCAGATGGTCTTCCATCATGTGGTGCCGTTGGCGATGCCCGGAGTGCTGACCGGCACCATCATCGGCATGGCGCAGGCGTTGGGTGAAACCGCGCCGTTGTTGATGATCGGCATGGTGGCTTTCATCGTCGACATCCCACGGGGATTCACCGATTCGGCCACCGTGTTGCCGGTGCAGATCTACCTGTGGGCTGACAGTCCCGAGCGCGCCTTTGTCGCCAAGACCTCGGCGGCAATCCTGGTGTTATTGGGTTTTCTGGTGCTGATGAACGGCATCGCTATCCTGTTGAGAAAACGATTCGAAAGAAAATGGTGAAAGCAATGATGATGGACGAACAGCCGACGAGCGCCGCGACGCGGGTTCGAGTACCGGCGGACGATGACGCTTCCCCGTTCGGCGACGTGTCGCCACAGCAAGGCGCCGAGGCGACCGAGGAGCGCTATGTCACGGTGGGCGAGCCGTTTGTTGATAAGCCGAAGATGCAGACCCGCGATGTCAATGTCTTTTATGCCGACAAGCAGGCGATCTTCGATGTCGATCTGGATTTCGCGGCCAATGAGGTGCTGGCGCTGATCGGCCCGTCTGGCTGCGGTAAATCCACCTATCTACGCTGTCTGAACCGCATGAACGACACCATTCCTATCTGTCGTGTCGAAGGCGATTTATTGCTGGACAGCGAAGATATCTATGCCAAGACGATGGACCCGGTATTGTTGCGCGCGCGTGTCGGCATGGTGTTCCAGAAGCCCAATCCCTTCCCGAAATCGGTCTATGATAACGTCGCTTACGGTCCCCGCCTGCACGGCTTGGCGGCGAACAAGACCGAACTGGACGAGATCGTCGAGACCAGCCTGAAGCGCGCTGGTTTGTGGAATGAAGTGAAGGATCGCCTCGCCGAACCCGGCACTGGCCTTTCCGGTGGCCAGCAGCAACGTCTGTGCATCGCGCGCACCATCGCGGTGAACCCCGAGGTCATCTTGATGGACGAACCGGCCTCTGCGCTCGACCCCATCGCCACGGCGGTGATCGAGGAATTGATCGACGAACTGCGGCAGAAATACACCATTGCCATCGTCACCCATTCCATGCAACAAGCCGCGCGTGTATCCCAGCGTACCGCCTATTTCCACCTAGGCAAGCTGATCGAGGTCGGCGAGACCGACAGGGTATTCACCAATCCGAGGCATCCGTTGACCGAGAACTATATTACCGGGCGGATTGGCTAGACCGCATATTTCACCAAAAAAGAATGGAAAACCCCAGGGCGAGCGCATATAAACCCATGCATGGACAAGAGGATATGAGATCATCCAGAGAAGGCAACTCAGGAGATTCTCATGACCGCTTGTTTGATCGAACACTTTTCTAGGCTGGAAGACCCTCGCATCGACCGCAA
>JALSSX010000177.1 GCA_026984055.1 Sedimenticola sp.
CGGAATGCGCCGGGTCGTCGTCGAAGTCGTCCAATGCCAACACGGCGTGGCGCAGGTCGACAAAGTTGATCTTCAGCGGGTCGATGTCCGGGTGTCTCTCATCCAGCTCGATCGCGATATCCAGGGTATCGGTCCATTTCAGACTCATGGCAGCATGCCCTTCAGTGATTCTCGGAAACCATGTTGATGGTGTATTTTGGAATCTCGATGACCAGATCCTCGTCACCGACGACGGCCTGGCAACTGAGACGTGATTCTGGCTCCAGACCCCAGGCCTTGTCCAGCAGATCGTCCTCGTCCTCGGTGGCCTCGTTCAGCGAGTCGTAACCCTCGCGGACGATCACGTGGCAGGTGGTGCAGGCGCAGGATTTCTCGCAAGCGTGCTCTATCTCGATATCGTTTCGCAACGCGGCATCGCAGATGGTGACGCCGGGTTCGACCTCGATGACCGCGCCCTCGGGGCAGATTTCTTCATGGGGTAGGAATATGATCTGTGGCATGGGTGCTACTCGAATTCGTCGACGGAATGGCCCGCCATCGCCGAACGCACGCTGGCGTTCATACGGCGTTCCACATAGAAGGAACAGGTTTCCTCAAGCAATTTGATCGCGGTTTCGATGGCTTCGGCATCGTTGCCAGCGCGCGTCGCGACCAGATGTTGCAACGCAGCGTCGATGCGCCGGCGCTCGTCGCTGGACAGCAGTGCATCGCCATCGCTGGCCAGCGCGGCGTTCAATGCCTCGATGACGCGATCCGTCTCAACCTGGGTCTCGCACAATTTGCGCGCGGCCATGTCGTCACCGGCGTGCGCGATGGAATCGCGCAACATGGCCTCGATCTCGCTGTCGCCGAGTCCATAGGACGGCTTGACCTCGATGCTCGCCGATACGCCGCTGGTCTCTTCCCGCGCGGAGACACTGAGCAGACCATCGGCATCCACCGCGAAAGCCACCAGGATGCGCGCCGCGCCAGCGACCATGGGCGGGATGCCGCGCAGTTCGAAGCGCGCCAGTGAACGGTTGTCGCTGACCAGTTCGCGCTCGCCCTGCACGACATGGATGGCCATCGCGGTCTGACCGTCCTTGAAAGTGGTGAATTCCTGCGCGCGCGCGACGGGGATGGTGGTGTTGCGTGGGATGAGCTTCTCGACCAGGCCGCCCATGGTCTCAATGCCCAGCGACAGCGGGATCACGTCGAGCAGCAGCATCTCGTCATCCGGCTTGTTACCGGCGAGAATGTCGGCCTGGATGGCCGCGCCGATCGCGACGACCCTGTCGGGGTCGATGCTGGTCAATGGCGTAGCGCCAAAGAACTCGCCGATACGCCGGCGCACGCACGGCACGCGGGTCGAACCACCGACCATCACCACATCCTCGATCTGCTCGGCCGACACGCCGGCGTCACGCAACGCGCGGCGACAAGCGGCCAGCGTCTTGCCGATCAACGGATCGATCAAGGCATCGAAGCGGTCGCGATCCAGCGTGCCGGACCAACGGCGGTCGTCCAGATCGACCTCGATCAGGCTGCTGTCGGCATCGCTCAGGGCTTCTTTCGCAGCGCGCGCGGCATCCAGCACGCGCCGCAGGATCACATGGCTGGCGTCGTCGACGCCGGCCTGGTCGAGTATCCAGTTGGCGATGGCGCGGTCGAAATCGTCGCCGCCCAGGGCAGAATCACCGCCGGTGGACATCACTTCGAAGACGCCCTTGTTGAGCCGCAGGATGGAGATATCGAAGGTACCGCCACCGAGGTCGTAGATCGCATGCACACCCTCTGAGCCAGTGTCCAGGCCGTAGGCAACGGCCGCCGCGGTCGGCTCGTTCAGCAAGCGGAACACGCTCAGGCCGGCGAGGCGCGCGGCATCCTTGGTCGCTTGACGCTGGGCATCATCGAAGTAGGCTGGCACGGTGATCACCACGCCGCTAAGTTCGCCACCGAGCGAGTCCTCGGCGCGTTTCGCGAGTACCTTCAGGATCTCGGCGGAGACTTCGACCGGGGTCACATCGCCGGCGACGGTATGGATACGCGGCACGCTGGAATTGCCATCGACGAACAAATACGGCAGCTTGCCACCTAGCTGCTTAACATCCTCGATGCCGCGCCCCATCAGGCGCTTCACCGAGGCGATGGTGTTCAGTGGGTCTTCGGCAGCCGCGTCACGCGCGGCCTCTCCCACGATGACGCCATCTGGCGTGTAGCGCGCCACCGACGGCAAGAGATGGCGACCCCGCGCGTCTGGCAGGGTCTCGGCCTTGCCGCTCCTGACAGTGGCGACCAGGGAGTTGGTCGTGCCCAGGTCGATGCCCGCCGCCAGCTTGCGCTGGTGCGGCGCGGCGCTCTGTCCCGGTTCCGAGATTTGCAACAACGCCATCGGGATCAGACCGCGTCGTCGAGACGCGCCTCCACAGCTTCGGCTTCGGTGTACAATTTCTGCAGAAACTGCATCTTGCGCACCAGTTCGCGCGCGGCATCGAGATTCTCGGGCGTCGGCGATTCGAAATGGATCGCCATCTGCGCGAGCAACGATTTGATCCGCAGGCCGATGCGATCCATCAGCTCACCAACCACCGCATAGGGATCGCCGGCATTCATTGCCTGTTCCAGCTCCTCGCGCAATTCCAGTTGCTCCATCAGAAAGGCGGTGTCATGCGTGGTTTCTTTCTCGATACCGAT
>JALSSX010000178.1 GCA_026984055.1 Sedimenticola sp.
TGATGTGCGGCATATTCTGGTGCGTCACGAGCAGGCGGCGACCCATGCGGCCGACGGTTACGCGCGTTCCACCGGCAAGCCGGGTGTCGTGTTGGTTACCTCCGGGCCAGGCGCGACGAATGCCGTGACGGGTATCGCCACGGCTTACATGGACTCCATTCCAATGGTCGTGTTGACCGGTCAGGTACCGCAGCCAGTGATTGGCAGTGATGCCTTTCAAGAGGTCGATACCGTCGGCATTACGCGCCCATGCGTGAAGCACAACTTTCTGGTGAAGAGCCTGGACGATCTGACGACCACGATGAAGAAGGCTTTCTATATCGCGACCTCGGGTCGTCCTGGTCCCGTGGTCGTGGATATCCCAAAGGATGTCACCGATCCGAACACCAAGGTACCCTATGCGTATCCGGAGAAGATCGAGATACGTTCCTATCACCCGGTGGAGAAGGGCCACCACGGCCAGATCCGCAACGCGGTCGCGGCGATGCAGCGCGCCGAGCGGCCGGTCATCTACAGCGGTGGCGGCGTGGTGCTCGGCGAGGCCTCCGAGGAGCTTACCGAGTTGACCCGTCTGAGCGGTTTCCCGATCACCAATACCCTGATGGGGCTTGGAGCCTATCCGGCGACCGATCGCCAGTTTCTCGGTATGCTCGGCATGCACGGCACCTATGAAGCCAACATGGCGATGTACAAGACCGACGTATTGGTCGCCATCGGCGCGCGTTTCGACGACCGGGTTACTGGCAAGATCGAACAGTTCTGTCCGAACGCGAAGATCATCCATATCGACATCGATCCGGCGTCTATCTCCAAGACCATCCGGCCGGACATCCCGATCGTTGGACCGGTGAAGCAGGTGCTCGGCGATATGATCGACACCTGGAAGGAGAGTGCCGAGGACGTAGAGCCACAGTCATTGGACAAGTGGTGGGAGCAGATCGAAGGTTGGCGAGGCATGAACTGCCTGAAGTACGAGACCAACCCGGAGAAGATCAAACCACAGGAGTGCGTCGAAACCTTGTATCGTGTCACCGATGGCGGCCTGTTCCTGACCTCCGATGTTGGCCAGCATCAGATGTGGGCGGCGCAGTACTATAAGTTCGACAAGCCGCGGCGCTGGATCAACTCCGGCGGTCTTGGCACCATGGGCTTTGGCCTGCCCGCCGCGATGGGCGTGCAGCTCGCGCACCAGGATGCCCAGGTCGCCTGCGTCACAGGCGAGGCGAGTATCCAGATGTGCATCCAGGAGATGGCTACCTGCATGCAGTACGGCTTGCCGATCAAGGTCGTATTGATGAACAACGGCTACATGGGCATGGTGCGCCAGTGGCAGGAATTCTTCTACGAGAGCCGTTATTCACATTCCTACGTGGATGCGCTGCCGGATTTCGTCAAGATGGCCGAGAGCTACGGTCATGTCGGCATGCGTGTCGAGAATCCCGCCGATCTGGAGGCCGCGATGAAAGAGGCTTTCGGCATGAGGGATCGCTTCGTCTTCCTCGATGTGGTCGTCGACCCGGCCGAAAATGTCTACCCGATGATCGAGGCTGGAAAGCCACATAACCAGATGCATCTTTCTCCGTACCTGAGCAGCGAGCGGGAGCTGGCCTGATGAGACACGTGATTGCCGTATTGATGGAGAACGAATCGGGTGCGCTGTCGCGTGTCGCCGGATTGTTCTCCGCACGTGGCTACAACATCGAATCACTGACCGTGGCGCCGACGGAAGACCCGTCGTTGTCGCGCATGACCATCGTGACGCGTGGCAACGAAGCGATCATCGAGCAGATCACCAAGCAATTGAATAAGCTGATCGACGTGGTCAAGCTGCTCGATCTGTCCGAAGGGCCACATATCGAACGCGAGTTGATGTTGATCAAGTTGAACACCGATGGGGAATACCGCAACGAGGCGCAGCGCCTGGCGGATATCTTTCGTGGCAACATCATCGATGTGACACCAAGCAGCTATGTGATCGAGATGACCGGTGACAGCGACAAGCTGGACGCCTTCGTTCGCGCGGTCGACAACGAGCGCATCGTCGAAGTCGTGCGCACCGGGCCATCCGGTATCTCACGCGGCTCTCGTGGCCTGACGCTCTGACGACAGATCGAATCTATCGATCATGATGAAGACCGCATCTGCCGTCATGAAGACCGCTCGTGGTTCGGTTGCGGGATATTCGAGGCAGGGCGCTGGAAATGCTTCCGGCATTCCGTACCTCCCCGCGGGTTATGCCGAGGTCAAGCCGACAGAGACGTATCCACGGCGTACCCACAGCGGCATCACCGGCAACCGACTACGTACTTTCACGCGAAGTGCGTCGATCCCGTGTCGACGCCTGACATCATCACCACTATCGAAACTAGGGAATCAATTCCATGGCGCTGAATATCTATTATGACAAAGACGCGGATCTGTCACTGATCCAAGGCAAGAAGGTCACCATCATCGGCTACGGCTCGCAAGGGCATGCGCATGCCAACAACCTGAAGGATTCCGGCGTCGACGTGACCGTCGGGCTGCGCAATGGCTCGGCCTCCGCGCGGAAGGCCCAGGCAGCCGGCCTGGAGGTCCAGGATCTGGCTGAGTCGGTCGAGGGTGCGGATGTCGTCATGGTACTGGCGCCGGACGAGCACCAAGCGATTCTGTATCGCAA
>JALSSX010000179.1 GCA_026984055.1 Sedimenticola sp.
GGGCTGCTGGCACCTTGTCGGAACAGGATCTGGAAGCCGTCAATCAATTGCTGAACACAGATGACTGATCGCGCCGACGACGGTTGCTCAATGGATATCGCAGACGGCCAGGATATTGATTTTCCTTGCGGCTCTGGCGGGTTTCTGATAGAAATATGATTGCCCGCGTTGGCAATCATATAATATAAGAGAAGTCAAATATGACTGTTCGGATTGTCACTGAAATGTTCGGATCAAGACGGGAAATGTGATTTCACAGGGATAAATGCCCCTTTCCCAATGCAGGGATGGCGTGTTTCAGTGGTGGCCCGAGTCGTTCACGGTCGAATATTTATCGGAAACCAGGAGGATTACCATGACCGAGGTAAAACACCGTTTTTTCAGCGCCTGCGCCTATTGCACAACCATTGCGATCGGCACGCTTTCCATCATTACACTTGCGGTTCTCATGTGGGTCTTTATGCTCTGAGGCGCGCGGGTCGGCAAGTGATGCTTGAAATCCCGCTGTCGCGGGATTTTTTGTGGCGTTGGCGTGTCCAGGAAGTTCAGCCACGCTCGGCCAGGTGGCGAAATGAGCGCGCTAACCCGGGTGTTTCACCCGGTCGTTCGAAAGCTGGATTTTTCGCTCAGCTTGCCAGAACCGCTTGCAGGCAGACGAATCACGGGTAACTTGCCACATGCCGCTACGCTGAATCCGTCGAGACATGCGGGCTGGCCGTGACGATCCCGGGGGTCGCTTATTCCCTGGCTGTGCCCAGATCGATACGGTCGAAGAAGCGGAGGCGATAGAGCAGACGCTTCCGTGCGTCGGTATCGTTGAAGCCAGAGCGGTCGTGGAGTACGTTGTTGCATATCAAGCCCTGTCCACTCTCCAGGGTCGCGCGGAAGACAGCCGAGCTGTCGGAATGCAGGTATTCGCTCAAGCACTGCCTTGCGGCCGCCGTGGTGTCATCGTTATGCCAGAAGACGTTGCGCCCCCGCGCGGTGTAGCGCATGTGTAACGCGGTTCGCGAGCCGAGTCGGGCGACGGAGAACACGGGGCCGGCGCGGTCGGGCCTTTCGATAGGGTCGTCCACCGTGTTGGCCGGTATGGTCATTGCGTCTGGCCTCATCAACACGCGGACGAATGCTGGATCGGTGTCGCGCAGGTGGATATACGCCAACTCGTGGTCGAGCAGGGCGTTTTCGCCACCCGCTGGCGCGGGCGTCTCGCAATACAGCATCAGGCCCCGAATCTGTTGTGCCTCGGTGTTGTAATAGCCATCGGTGTGCCAACTGATCGGCCGGTTGGTATAGGGGATATAGACCTTGCGCCACTGCGCTGCCTCGACCACGCTGAGCGTGGTGACGCCGTCGTTGTCAGCGCCCTCGTTGTGGTTCAATTGCTTCAGACCGAAACGCGCGGCGAAACGACGCAGCACCGCTTTGTCCACCAGGTTGCTGTTCGGCGTGGCGAAGATCGCCATGTTGGCGCGCGCGCAGCGATGCTGGATTGCGTCTATTTCAGCTTTGCTCGGCGCGGACAGGTTGTTCACCTCGACGATCAATTCAGCTAGTGTTGCGGGTCTGGCTGTGAGCTTTTTGTCACGCCATTGACGGTAGCTGGCGTCGTCGTCGAGGTCGAAGGGATTCATGCCAGTATTGTCCAGGGGATGATGTGAGCGGGCCATGACCCAGGTCAATAGCCGTGCCTTGGTCTATTTCGTGTCGAATGCCAGAAGCTCCTCGATGGTGGCGAGCATGGCTTTGGGTTGGTTGTATTCGATTGGGATGGGCCAACGACTGCCGTCAAGATCGAGTATCAAGCAGGGGAAGGCATTCGCCCCCAGCGCATGGGCCAGGGTGATCTGGCGTTGCAGTTCGGCCTCGGTGGCCTGGCTTCGCAGTTGTTCGGTAAACGCCATTCCGTCGATGCCGAGATCGGTGGCGATGGTGACCAGGGTGTGCTCGTCCGAGGGATTGCGGGCGTGTAGGTAGTAGGCTTGTTGAATACCGAGGGTCATTGCCTCGGATCGATCGAAACGGGCGGCGGCGATCACCGCCCGGCAGGCAGGCCAGGTACTGCGGCGGGGGCGACATGTGTTCCAAAAGTCAAAGTTGAATTCGGTACCCGGCACGCGTTGCTGGATGCGTCGCCAAGTGGCCCGCAGGGTTTTGCGAAGCTGCTTATTCATCGGCTCGTTGCTGTCTGGTGCCAGGCCGCCAAGCAGCGAGATGAATTGGAACTCCGCTGGCAGTTGCCGCCGCAACGCGGCCAGTGCCGGACGGAAGGCCCAGCACCAGCTGCACATCGGGTCATGCACGTAGATTAACGCGGGCATCAGTATTCCAGTTTCCGCGCGTCGAAAGGATGTTTTGGCTTGCCGCCGAGAATGGTTTTCAAGACATAGTTCATCGTGGTTTGATCGTTGTCGAAGCCGCCGTGGGTTTCGCTGCGGGTGAAATCACCATGGACGCCATCACTGTAGTGAATCTGAAATCGCCTGCCGAGCGCGCGAACAGCCTTCTCTCTCGTCATTGACATGGCAAAGTTTTGCATGCCGAGCAATGCTTTCGGAAGGTCTTCCTCGAAGGATTGCGATACCAGATAGAGGAGTGATTTCCGATAGATGCCGGCGACCTGGTCCTTGCGTTCCAATTCATCGCCGAGGGCAAGTATTCGCATCTGATCGATGCCGAACCCGTTCTCGTCCAGGGCGGGCAGGTAGTGGCGATGAAACAGCTCGACCGTGCAGGCCGGCGCAAGCAGCGTGCAACTGGCGATGCGTAGTTCTGGCGCGATATCGCGCAACGCACCGAGCAGCCAGGCGATCAGCACGCCGCCAGTGCTGTGGCCGACCAAATGGATTTTCATCTTCTTCGACTTTCGCTGTTCGAATGCCTTTAGGAAGGTGCTCAGTGTCACGCTACCGGCATTGCCCGGCTCAAACGGTAGCCTGGCGCCGGATTTCATTTCGCGCCACAGAGCGCGGCCGGGGATGCGTGTCGTCCATTCGATCAACCGATCGGTCCAGTCGCTGAAGCCGGCGGCGCGCTTTTCGGCGGTGGATTGCCGTCGCAGAACGACATCCTTCAGTTCTTCCATGATGCCGGTGTCGTACATGAAGTGATAGGGGTAGATGCGGTTACTCTTGAAGGTCTCGACCATTACCGCGACGCGGCGCGCCGAATCCTTTGGCGAATTCAATCCACCATGCGCGTACAACAACAGGTGGTCATAATCCTTGCTGTTCTTGACTAGGTTTTTCGCGGTGGTGCTTACATCCTCGGCGGTGCTCCAGTAGCGGCCTTGGGTGTGGAAGCGGCCATCGTCGGCATGGATGAAATGCCCGGCGATCTCGCTGCGTGGTGGACTTGGCCTGAGTGACAGGCCGGAGCGATTCTGTTCCTGCCTCGGGGGTAGATGCCAGATCTGCGGAGTTGGCAAGGCCAGATTGAACACCCAGGCGTCCATCAGGTTCTCCAGCCAATCCTCGTATTGCCACAGGCCCAGCCCCTGTTTGCCCCAACGCCGGCTCCAGGAGTTTTGAATCCAGAAGCCCTTGCGGGTGTAACCGACGATCGCGAAGGCATGGCCACCCATGGGTTTTTTCTCATAGGGAATGACGCCATTCAGTTTGCTTGGACGCATCCAGCCTCGATGGGTATGCGCGGAACAGTAGATCATGCCGGTTTCGTTCAGCGCGGCATGGAAATCGGCGATGCGCGGTTGGATGCGGTAGTAGGCGCCGATGGTATGCTTGCGTGCGTCCTTGGCCCGTTCGACGGTCAGCGCGCCGGGTTTGTTGGGTTCGTATGGCCATTTGGTTTCACTGCATACGCCCATGTTGTACCAGCCCTTGATGGCGCCTCGGCAACTGGAGCCGGAATAGCCCTCGCCGGGCCATTCGTCGTGACGCTTGGCCATTTCGTACAGCATGCGCGGGCTGACTCGGGCCTTGCCGCCACGCTGCTGGTTGAACAGGTTGATGATCGCGGCCAGACCGAAGCCGGTGCATGCGCCGTCGTTCTTCTGATCCAGGATGGTCAGTTTGGTAGGCGCCTTCAGGTAAGGCTTGAGCTGGCGCAGTGTCGGTTCATAGGGCCAGTCACGTAGATCGGGTACGTCGGGCAGGGCGTTTAGCGGATAACCGTTGTCGGTTGTTTCGATCTTCCGTTTCTTGTTCAGTGGTTCCACGCGTTTTCCTCCAGAATGTTGGCTATGTCGTCACGGCCAGCCAAGCCTCAGCGTTATTGCCTGCGCGCTGAAGCTCTCTGGCGGCGTTGCCTGTCGTTGTGGGGAACGGTCCGCTCGCGCCTTTCCAGGAATCAAATGGCATGCACATTGAAATCCTACGTTTGACCGGTTGCGACCATGGATCATTGAAAAATACGGTTTTTCAACGATCTGTTGGAATTATAGGGGATCTTGAAAAAGTCCTTCCATGGCCTTTTCAACGGCCTGTTAATCGTGATCCAAAAGGGTGGGACATTCCTGTCCCACTTGGGCATCTCGATTTTTCGAGATGTACTATAGTTCCATCGCCGAGGGGCGATAGAGAAAAGTGATGCGTGACAAACCTGGGCAAAAGCCCGTGGATGGCGCCTCGGTGCTCTGTCACTCATCCGCGAGAGAAAAATCTGTGCGTTAAAAGGGTTTCAGGCTAAAATTCGCGTTCTTGGATTCTACATAGGAAGTTTCCGTGACCGGGATCGACTACGCCATCCTCGGCGTCATCGCTGTTTCCGCTGTGATCAGCCTGTTCCGCGGCTTTGTGCGCGAGGCGCTTTCACTGGCCGTATGGATCGCATCTATCTGGCTGGCATGGCGCTATTTCAATGAGTTGGAACCGATACTTCCAAGATGGGTTGAAGAACCATCACTGCGTACCGGTATCGCTTTTGTGTTGATCTGGCTCGGTGCGCTGCTGATCGGCGGGATGATCGTACATCTGCTTAGCCTTATCGTTGACAAGACCGGTCTGAACGTAACTGACCGTTTCATCGGTCTGTTCTTCGGCGCGGCGCGCGGCGCCCTGCTGGTTGCGATCATCGTGTTGCTGGCGGGTTTGACCCCAATGCCCCGGGATTCCTGGTGGCAGGGTTCACAGTTGTTGCCGTATTTCGAGCAGGCCGCGAAGGTGATGCGCGGCTTTCTGCCTGAGGATGTGGCAAGCCGATTTTCCTTTCCATCGGACTCTCCGGAATCATAGCTATGTGCGGAATCGTCGCGATCTACGGCAGAAGCGCGGTAAACCAGTCGCTATACGACGCCTTGCTGGTATTGCAGCACCGCGGTCAGGATGCCGCGGGCATCGTCACTTGCGAAGACAATGTGTTGCATCTGCGCAAGGCCAACGGCCTGGCGAGCGATGTCTTCCAGACCCGGCATATGCTCCGGCTGCGCGGCAACATGGGCATCGGACATGTGCGTTACCCGACGGCGGGTTGCTCGTCTTCCGCCGAGGCGCAGCCGTTCTATGTCAATTCGCCTTATGGCATCACATTGGCGCACAACGGCAATCTGACCAATGTCGATGAGCTGAAGCAGGATCTCTTTCTCGAGGATCGCCGACACATCAACACCAGCTCGGATTCCGAGGTGCTGCTGAATATCTTCGCGCACGAGCTTGCCGCGCAGGATAAGCTTCAATTGACAGAGCGCGAGGTCTTTCAGGCGGTGGCTGGCGTGCACAAGCGCTGTAAGGGCGGCTACGCGGCGGTGGCGATGATCATCGGCTACGGGGTGGTTGGTTTTCGCGATCCACACGGTATCCGGCCGGTGGTGTTCGGCTCGCGCGAGACCGATCAGGGCCGCGAATACATGATTGCATCGGAAAGCGTCGCGCTGGACACCCTGGGTTATACCCTGGAGCGTTCCTTGCGTCCCGGCGAGGCGGTGTATATCGATATGCGAGGCCAGCTGCATACGATGCAATGCGCGGCGAACCCGGTGTTGTCGCCGTGTATCTTCGAATTCGTCTATTTTGCCCGTCCGGATTCGGTGATCGACGATATCTTCGTGCACAAGGCGCGTTCGCGCATGGGCAAGCGCTTGGCGCGCAAGATCCTGCGCGAATGGCCGGGTCACGATATCGACGTGGTGATTCCGATCCCGGATACCTCGCGAACCGCGGCGCTGGCGCTGGCGGACGAGCTTGGCGTCGCCTATACCGAGGGTTTCATCAAGAACCGTTACATTGGCCGGACTTTCATCATGCCCGGACAGACCGCGCGCAAGAAGTCGGTGCGCCAGAAGCTGAACGCGATCAATCTGGAATTTCGCGGCAAGAACGTGCTGCTGGTGGACGATTCCATCGTGCGTGGCACCACGTCGAAACAGATCGTGCAGATGGCGCGGGATGTCGGCGCGAACAAGGTGTATTTTGCGTCTGCGGCGCCTCCGGTGCGCTATCCGAACGTCTATGGCATCGACATGCCGGCGGCCACCGAGTTGGTTGCACATGGGCGTAGCGAGGATGAGGTGCGCAAGCTGATCGGCGCGGACAAGCTGATCTATCAGGATCTCAACGATCTGATCCGCGCGGTACAGAAGAAGGGCAAAACCTGCATCCAGTGCTTCGATACCTCGGTGTTCAGCGGCGAATACATCACCGGCGACGTGAGTCCCGCCTATTTGCGCCAGCTCGAACTGTTGCGCAATGATGGCGCGAAGCAGGGCAAGGACGATGTCGAATGTTCGGTGGTCGGTCTACACAACGCGAGTTAGCGTGAAAGTCGCTTGCTGGTTGCCTGTGATTCGTCCGCGGACACGTCGTGAATGCGTCCCTGTAGCAGGCCGTTGAAAAAGTCCATGGAAGGACTTTTTCAACATCCTGGTAGGCTTGGCTCGGTATCACCCACGGGGAAGTGGGAAATGCCGGGAGCATTTCCAGTACCCTATCTTGGGCATCCCATGGCCGAACCACGGGTAACTTTCATGATGCCGGGGCCATCCCGTCATGGGTCGGCTGCTCACGTTCCATCCGTCGTTCAGCCGTTTTTTGTCTGGCGTCGCGGATTTTTCCTTGTTTCCTGTTTTTCGAGGAATCACCATGTTGATTGTTTTACGACCTGCTTTGTTGGCTGTTGGCCTTGTGCTTTTCACCTGTGCGTCGCTGGCGGGTGATCCCGACCCCTACGATAAGTTCCGCGGCGTCGACGAGAACGATGAAGATTTCAACTACGACAGCAGCCAGGATGTACCCTGGGCCGAGGAGTCCATCCTCAAGCCAGCGGCGCCGAACCAGCATGCCCTGACCAAGCTGGATATCGAGTCGGCGCCACGCGGTTTTACCGTGCTGCTGGATACCTCCAGTCTAACTCGGGGCGATTACGATAACGTGACCCGCTACTGGTTGGCGTTGAAGTCGAGTCAGGGCACGCTGAACTTCAGCTATGAAGGGATGAAGTGCAACACCGGCGAATACAAGCTATATGGTTATGCGATGCCGGATGGAAAGGGTCTGCGTCCCTATGCGAAGCCGCGCTGGAAACCCCTGCGTAACAGCGGACGACGTAACTACCGCGCAGAACTGAAGGAACGTTATCTCTGCCAGGGCGTGACCCCGCGCACAATCGATGAGATTCGCGAGTTGGCCGCTGGTCGCGAGCGGCGGGAGATAGACCCTTATGCCGAGCTGCTGGATTGATCGATGGCTGAGAGTTCCTACGACGCCTCGGCCATTGAGGTTCTCAGTGGCCTGGAGCCGGTGCGCAAGCGTCCCGGCATGTACACCGATACCACGCGACCGAATCACCTTGCTCAGGAGATCATAGATAACAGCGTCGACGAAGCCGTTGCCGGCCATGCTACGCGGGTCGACGTCACTCTGTACAAGGATGGTTCACTGGAAGCGGCCGACGACGGTCGCGGCATGCCGGTCGACCTGCATCCGGAAAAGAAGAAACCTGGCGTCGAGGTGATTATGAGCACGTTGCACGCCGGCGGTAAGTTCTCGAACAAGAACTACCAGTTCTCCGGCGGCCTGCACGGCGTCGGGGTATCCGTGGTGAACGCCTTGTCGACACGCCTGGAGATTTGGGTGAAGCGCGGGGCCAAGGAATACCACATGGCGTTTGCCGATGGCGAGAAGGTCTCTGATCTGGAGGTGATTGGCAAGGTCGGCAGGAAAAACACCGGAACCCGGCTGCGTTTCTGGCCGAACGTGAAATACTTCGATACGTCGAAGTTCTCGCTGCGCCAGTTGCTGCATGTGTTGCGCGCCAAGGCGGTGCTGTGTCCGGGGTTGAAGGTCAACTTCACCGATGAGGCCAGCGGCGATACACACAGTTGGTACTACGAGGACGGTCTGCGCGATTATCTGATGGATGCGCTCGGGGATACGCCGATGGTGCCGAATTCACCGTTCACCGGTAGCTTCGCTGGTGGCAACGAGGCCGCCGACTGGGCGCTGACCTGGCTGCCGGAGGGCGGCGAGGCGGTTACCGAGAGCTATGTGAATCTGATCCCTACCGTGCTAGGCGGCACGCACGTCAACGGTTTGCGTACCGGCCTGACCGAGGCGATCCGCGAGTTCTGCGAGTTCCGCAATCTGCTGCCGCGGGGCATCAAGCTGACGCCGGATGATGTCTGGGGACAGATCAGCTATGTGTTGTCGGTGAAGTTGGCTGATCCACAGTTTTCCGGTCAGACCAAGGAGCGCTTGTCGTCGCGCGAATGCGCCGCCTTTGTCTCTGGTATCGTCAAGGATGCCTTCAGCCTGTGGCTGAACCAGCATACCGATGTCGGTGAACAGCTCGCGGAACTCGCGATTATTGCCGCGCAGACGCGCGCCCGGGCGGGGCGCAAGGTGGCGCGCAAAAAGGTTGCGCACGGTCCGGCGTTACCGGGCAAGCTGGCCGACTGCACCGCGGTCGATCCGGAACGCACCGAGTTGTTCCTGGTCGAGGGAGATTCCGCCGGCGGTTCGGCGAAGCAGGCGCGCGACCGCGAGTTCCAGGCGATCATGCCATTGCGTGGCAAGATTCTGAATACCTGGGAGGTCGATGCGCTGGATGTGCTGGCCTCGCGGGAGGTGCATGACATCTCCGTGGCGATCGGCGTCGACCCCGGCGCGACCGATCTGTCGCGGCTGCGTTTCGGCAAGATCTGCATCCTAGCCGATGCTGACTCCGATGGCGCGCATATCGCCACGCTGCTGTGCGCCTTGTTCGTCCGCCACTTTCGGCCGTTGGTCGGCGCTGGACATGTGTATGTTGCGATGCCGCCGCTGTATCGCATCGATGTCGGCAAGCAGGTGTTCTACGCGCTCGACGACAACGAGAAACAGGGCATGCTCGATCGTATCGAGGCGGAGAAGATCAAGGGCAGGGTGAATGTCCAGCGCTTCAAGGGGCTGGGCGAGATGAACCCCTCGCAACTGCGTGAAACTACGATCAACCCGGATACCCGACGGTTGGTGCAACTGACGCTGGAAGAAGGCGACGTCACCGACCGCGTCATGGATATGTTGCTGGCGAAGAAGCGTTCGGCGGATCGTAAGCAGTGGCTACAGGAGAAAGGGGATCTCGCGGAGGTTTGAGTATCGTCCGTTCAGTTCCCCGGATTGCGAAACACCCAGCCACGGTAGATTACCGGCCTGGCCTTTGCGTCGGCTGGATGACTCGTGCTCGCTGGGGGCATGCGCCGTGGCCGTACCGGCATGATCGCTGGAAGCGTCGGATGCATCCGGGGGCGCATATATGGCCGGGGGTGGTGACGGTTCGACGCGGCGTGCGCCAGCAGGCACAGGAAGGCATGCGAAGGCATGGCGAACAACAGTGCCAGCATGCCGATACCGAGTTTCAGGCCGTGTCTTTTCGAGGATTCATCGCGCATGCACTTGAGTATGGCAGTTATTGACCCGGTAACCAAATATGGGGATCTCGAAAAATGCCTTCCATGGAATTTTTTCATCGCAAAGAGAAAATATGATTTCCTCTTTTCATACATTTTCAATGACTTATCGTGATCTAAAAGGGTGTGACATCCCTGTCCCACTCGGGCATCTCGATTTTTCGAGATATCCATATCCTCCAAAAAGCCAGTCGCGAGGGCTATCTCTCATCACCGCCAGTCGGTATCATGCGCGCGTTCCAGAATAACCGGAGGAAAGGCATGCCTTCATTCGATGTGGTTTCGGAGGTCGATACGCAAGAGGTTCGCAATGCGGTGGATTAGGCGAACCGCGAGGTCGGCACGCGTTTCGACTTCAAGGGCAGCGAGGCGCATTTCGAGCAGAAGGAAGATCTCGTCACGCTGGAAGCCGAAAACGAGTTTCAGTTGCAACAGATGATGGATATATTCGAGAAAAAGCTGGTCAAACGGAAGGTCGATATCGGCGTTCTGGATATCCAGGAACCACGCGTGAGCAATAATCGCGCGCGGCAGCAGGTCACCATCAGACAGGGTATCGACACCGACACCAGCCGGAAGATCGTCAAGGACATCAAGGCCGCCAAGCTCAAGGTGCAGGCGAGGGTCCAGGACGAACAGGTGCGCGTAACCGGCAAGAAACGTGACGATCTTCAGACCGTCATCACGTTGTTACGCGAAAAGGACTACGGTCTGCCGTTACAATACATCAACTTCAGAGATTGAATCCCTTATGCATTTTTTCATCTTCCGTCCGTCACGCGGGTTCCGGCTCGCGACCAGTCTGCTTCTGATTCTGCTGACCGTTCGGGCATTGGCCGCCGATCCGGCGGTCGAAAAGCGTATCCGTGATGGGATAAAGGCCATTGCGCCGAACCTCAGCATCGACGGCATCACCAGCAGCCCGATGGCCGGCGTCTACCAAGTAGCGGTCGGCCCGCGTATCTTCTATGCCTCGGCGGATGGCCGCTATCTGCTACAAGGTTCACTGCTGGATCTGCGTACCGGCAAGGATCTCACCGAGCCGGCCGAGCGCAACGCGCGTCTTGCCGCGATCGATGCCGTCGGTGATAAGAATATGATCACCTATGATCCGAAGAAGCCAAAATACACGGTCAATGTGTTCACCGATGTGGATTGCGGATACTGCCGTAAGTTGCATCGCCAGATGCCGGAATACCTCGATAAGGGCATCCGTATCCGTTACCTGTTCTATCCGCGCGCCGGTATCGGCAGCAAACCCTATGACAAGGCCGTGACCGCGTGGTGCTCGGATGATCGAAAAAAGGCACTGACCGAACTGAAGAATGGCAAGAACCTGCCTGAAAAGCATTGTCAGAATCCGGTTGCCGATCACTATAAACTGGGTCAGTTGGTTGGTGTCAACGGTACCCCCTACATGGTGCTGGAGAACGGCGAGGCGATTCCGGGCTACATCCCACCGAAGAAACTGAGCCAATATCTGGAGCAGAAACTCCCTAAATAGATTGAGATTGACCCGAGACAGGCAAAATGGCGCCTCGCGAGGCGCCGTTTTTTTGTGTCGTGATCAAGAATCGTTCTCGATTGCCGCTAGAAAGTCACCACGCCTCGTTATCTTTATTTATCTTTTTGGAGAATCCGTCGAAATGCCCCGATCCGAACGCGTCCTGCGTAAACCCGTCGTCCTGCTCATCATGGATGGGGTTGGCAGCAATCCCAATCGTTTGAACAACGCTGTCGCACTTGCGAATACCCCGAATCTGGATGCCTGGTTCGAACGCTGCCCGCACACTGTCTTGCAGGCGTCCGGGCGCGCGGTCGGCCTGCCGGATGAGCAGATGGGCAACTCCGAGGTCGGTCATTTGACGCTTGGTAGCGGCAGTATCGTGCATCAGGATCTGGTGTTGGTGGACGAGGCGATCGAAAACGGTGAATTTTTTCGTAATCCCAGCCTGCTCGATGCGGTAAAACACGCGGCTGGGCGGCGGCGTCCGCTGCATCTGCTCGGCTTGGTGTCCAGTGGCGGTGTACACAGTCATACCCGTCATCTGCTGGCCTTGATTCAGTTGTGTCGCGAATACGGTGTCGAACCGATTGTTCATGCGATCACCGATGGCCGTGACGTCGCGCCGCGTTCCGCAGCGGCGCAGTTGGCACCCGTTATCGAATCGCTGGGCGAAGGATCGGGACGCATCGCGACCCTTATCGGACGCTATTATGCAATGGACAGGGACAACCGCTGGGAACGCACCGAGGCGGCTTGG
>JALSSX010000180.1 GCA_026984055.1 Sedimenticola sp.
TAATCTGCTCCTCTGCCACGGGCCCCTCCTGAAACCAAAAGGGGACATTTTAGAATTGGACAAAGAGGACATTACTGCTTTGGGCTAACAGCGGCTTGTCTCGGCGTGGACAGGTCGCGGTGATTTAAGTAGAATCAGGCCGTTTGCGCGGCGCCGGGTTGTGCGCTCGGGAAACAACGACGACCCAATCCATATCGACAGAACGGGATGCTTCCTTCGGAACGTCCCGTTTTGTATGCCCGAACGGAGGATTTCTTGAGCAAGCCAGCAATTCTGGTTCTGGAGGACGGAACGGTATTTCGCGGGGAATCCATTGGTGCCGACGGCGGCTCCGTTGGCGAGGTGGTGTTCAATACCGCGATGACCGGTTATCAGGAGATTCTCACGGATCCCTCCTATGCGCGTCAGTTGGTGACGCTGACTTATCCGCATATCGGCAATACCGGTATCAATGAAGCGGATGAAGAGTCCGATCGCATCCAGACGGCCGGGCTGATCATTCGTGATCTGCCGTTGTTGGCGAGCAACTTTCGTCGCGAACAGACGCTGGATGCCTATCTGCGCGGACAAAGCGTGGTCGCGATCGCTGGCATCGACACGCGCAAGCTGACGCGCATCCTGCGCGAGAAAGGCGCGCAGAGCGGTTGTCTGCAAGCTGGCGATGGCGTCGATGAATCGGCGGCCCTGAAAAAAGCTCGGGCATTTCCGGGCCTGAAGGGCATGGATCTGGCCAAGGAGGTCACGACAGAGATCCCCTACGAGTGGGCGCAGGGCAGTTGGACTCTGGAGGGAGGCCTGCCTGGTGCGCCGCACCCTATCGACGAAAAACTACCGCGTCACGTGGTCGCGCTGGACTTTGGCATCAAGCGCAACATCTTGCGCATGCTCGTCGATCGTGGCTGTCATGTCACTGTGGTGCCGGCTCAGACCTCGGCGGCGCGCATCATGGCGCTGAAGCCGGATGGCGTGTTTCTGTCCAATGGTCCTGGCGACCCGGAACCTTGCGATTACGCTATCGAGAGCATCAGCGAACTGCTCAGCGGCGAGGTGCCGGTATTCGGTATTTGCCTCGGCCATCAGTTGTTGGCCCTGGCCAGTGGCGCGAAAACCGTGAAGATGAAGTTCGGTCATCATGGCGCGAACCATCCGGTCCAGGATCTGGCCAGCGGCCGGGTCATGATCAGCAGCCAGAACCATGGTTTCTCGGTCGATGCCGATAGTCTGCCGGCACACTTGAAGGCGACGCATCGATCGCTGTTCGACGGCTCGTTACAGGGCATCCAGCGTACCGACAAACCAGCATTCGGCTTTCAGGGACACCCCGAGGCCAGTCCTGGGCCGCACGATGTGGCGCCGGTGTTCGACCGTTTCATCGAGCTCATCGATCAATACAGAAATTAACTCTTCGGTTTTAAATCATGCCAAAACGTACTGATATAAAAAGTATTCTCATTATCGGTGCTGGCCCGATTGTGATCGGGCAGGCTTGCGAGTTCGACTACTCGGGCGCGCAGGCCTGCAAGGCGCTGACCGAGGAGGGTTATCGGGTCATCCTGGTCAACTCGAATCCGGCGACGATCATGACCGATCCGGACATGGCCGACGCGATCTATATCGAGCCGATCAACTGGCGTACTGTCGAGCGCATCATCGAGAAGGAGAAGCCCGACGCGCTATTGCCGACCATGGGCGGTCAGACCGCGCTGAACTGCGCGTTGGATCTGGCGCGCCACGGCATATTGGAGGCACATGGCGTTGAGATGATCGGCGCTTCGCGCGAGGCCATCGACAAGGCCGAGGATCGCGACCTGTTCCGCCAGGCAATGCGGAAGATCGGCCTGGACATGCCACGCTCGGCGATCGCGCACAGCATGGAAGAGGCTTATCAGGTGCAGGCGCGCATAGGCTATCCGACCATCATCCGGCCGTCGTTCACGATGGGTGGCAGCGGCGGTGGCATCGCCTACAATCGCGAGGAGTTCGAGATGATCTGCGAGCGCGGCCTGGATCTGTCACCGACCAAGGAGCTGCTCATCGAGGAATCCATCGTCGGTTGGAAAGAGTACGAGATGGAAGTGGTCCGGGATCACAAGGACAACTGCATCATCATCTGTTCGATTGAGAATCTCGATCCGATGGGCGTGCATACCGGGGATTCCATCACCGTCGCGCCGGCACAGACGCTGACCGACAAGGAATACCAGATCATGCGCGATGCCTCGCTGCTGGTTCTGCGCGAGATCGGCGTCGATACCGGCGGTTCCAATGTGCAGTTCTCGATCAATCCCGAGAATGGCCGGATGATCATCATCGAAATGAACCCGCGGGTGTCGCGTTCGTCGGCCCTGGCGTCCAAGGCCACCGGCTTTCCGATTGCGAAGGTCGCGGCCAAGCTGGCGGTCGGTTATACATTGGACGAATTGGATAACGAGATCACCGGTGGCGCAATGCCCGCATCCTTTGAACCGACGCTGGATTACGTCGTCACCAAGGTGCCGCGTTTCGCCTTCGAGAAATTCCCGGCGGCCGACGACCGCCTGACCACGCAGATGAAGTCGGTCGGCGAGGTGATGGCGATTGGGCGCACCCAGCAGGAATCGTTACAGAAGGCGCTGCGTGGCCTGGAGACA
>JALSSX010000181.1 GCA_026984055.1 Sedimenticola sp.
CCACATAGGGATTGCCGCGCATCTTGCAGAACACCGTGGCGCTCTCGATGCTCTTGTAACCGACACTATTGAGTTTGCCGAATAATGCTACTCGATTGATTTCCATCTTATTCCTCCCGAACGACCGCTAGGGCGTGGTGATTATTATCAACTTTCATGAGGAGGGTGAAATACCCCCGCCGCCATGAAAATCGTCTGTGGTTCGGCCGCGGGATGCCCGTTGCGTCTCTGACTACGGACATGGCCTGAGCACGAGGTCATCCGCCGGGGTTTTGGCGTGATAGCTACCCAGCCAGGTCGTCCAGCCCAATGCGCCATATTCACCCAGGCGGGTTTCCGGTACCTCGTCGTGGCGCAGCAACAGATTCAGGTCCCAGGCCAATTCGTCACCGATGTAGTTGCGGATCACCGCGACGAGCCGCGCCAGACTGTGTCGTCCCGGTAGCATCTTTTCATAGGTTTTCAGCGTCACCGGGCCGAACAGCAGGGTGAACTTGTGCTGACATTCATAAACGGCGGCGCCAATGGTGATATTGCCTCCCAGCGTGCCCGTGGCTGGCGATTCGCCAAGTCGACAACGATATTCCTCCGGCAGGGTCAGCCACTCACCGCTGAATTCGTCCACCTCCGCCGGCACGCGAAAATATCCTCGGATGATCTCGACCAGGCCTTCCGCATTCTTCGTCTGCGCCGCCAGACGGCCGGCGAAATGCAGCTTGGTGGCATCCGGCATCTCATCCCTGTCGGTCAACGACGCCATGCCGTAGCCGGCCAGCGAGCCGACATAGGTGTGAAAGCGGTCGTCATCGGGGCGATCGAAGGAGACGCTCGGCTCAGCGTCCGCCCAGGCACGATAGAACAGCGCCAGCATGCGGTGATGAAAGACATCACAGAAACGCCGTAGCGTGGTGTCACCGTGATGCCGGTCCCGTTCCCAAGCATATTCGGTGAGATGCAGGGGCATCGGTCCGTTCGGACCGAAAAGACCGAACAAAAGGACATCCAGGCGCGGTTTCGAACCCCGTTCGCCCGGCCCATAGGCGGCGATCGACGCCGGCGCGAAAGCCATGCTCGGACGCTGGCCAAACAGCACCGAATCCTCGTTCAGATGCATCGAGTCTGCGATGCGCGGCAGCTCGGGATGCAGGCATTCGATCTTGCGCAGGCTCGAATAGAAACCAAACGACCACGGTGCTTCGCGCAACTCGCGCTCGAAAGCTACAAGATTTGTCGCTGTCCGATCCTTGCTGGCCATCTCACGAGTTCCCCACGCGTGGTAGATTCGATCACCGTCTCGGTAAACGAGTTTAGTGATACATATTTCGAGAAAAATCGATCGAGCACCATGCCGAGGATAAAACAGCCGGTACCCTCGAACGCCGCTTCATCGAAGGTAACACGGATTTCCAGCCCTCGACCAAAAGTCACCGAACCCATCGACGGCAGACGCCGATAAATGGGCTTGGATGTAATCGAAACCAGCCCCTCCACCTGTTTTCTCAGCTGCGTATCCTCGCGGAACGCATAGAGTCCGAGCAATTCCCTCAGCGCCGTCGCGCCCTCCTCGCCATCCTTGTTGACCAGCGACAGGTAGTTCAGCGACAGATGGCTGACCATGCGCCAGCCGGTTTCGCCCTCGGCATGCGAGGCGTAGGGGCGACTCGGTCCGGCAACGCAATCAATGGCGGTCACCGGCGCGCTGAGTTCCATGGTGAAATCCTCGCCACCACGCCCGAGGGTCATCAGCAATGGCAGATCACGGTTGGTGCACAGGGCGCGCACCGAGAGTTGCCGCAGGTCGGAGCGATACGGCGCCTCGTCCGGATCGACCAGTGACACGAACACCTCGCCGCCGACATAACTGGAACGCGTCCCGTGCAGTTTCTGCCTGCTAGACAGCAAACGCTTCTCGCGGCGCACCGTATAATACGCCTGACCCGACGCATGGAAGTCGGGGTCGACCGCCGAATAGAATGGCTCGAACTCCTGCACATCGGAGGAATCCGCGCCATAGCCCGCCACGCGGGTAATTCGAGCCACCTCGAAATCGAGTGGACGACTCCGGTCCGGCACAATATGGTATTCGCTGTCCTTGTTGTTCAGATGGATGCGATCCAGGCGCTTCGGAAAAAGGTTGATCGCCGGTACGCAATACAAGCGGAACAGCGCTGCGTCCACATGGCGTTCCAGCTCCGGTTGCGCCTCGCTGAACAACAGAAAAATGTCCAGCTCCTTGCCAGACTTTCGCTGCATGGCGGGCCGTAACCCTTCCAGGCGAAAGAAGCGGAAGCGCTCCGAGAAGGCGAAGTATTCGTGCAGCACGCGGTAGCCGCTGAAAGACTGCGATGTCCGTGGCAATAGCGCTTCATCCTCATCAAAACCGCAACGGACGATATGCTCGGCAGGCAACACCTCGCGCCAGGCGCCATCGGGTGGCCGCACCACCAGCGCCACCTTTTTGCCGAGAATGCTTTCCAGCAACATGCCAGGCAGGGCATCGGCGCCAGGCAGAAAGAATGTCAGCGCATCCAGCGCGGTATCGCGGAAATCCGCCTCGCCCGTGGTTGCCAGACGCAGGCGGATACCCGCCTTGATCGGGGCCAGGTGGGCGCGGCGTGGATCGGGAAGCTGGCTGGCGCCGACCAGGTATTCGGCCTCCTTCACCTGAATAGGCCACAACAAGGTTTCCCGCGCCGTGCGGAACTCGACATTCTTGCTGTCGTCGCTCGGCAACAGGATGCTCGCCTGCAATGCGGTATCTCGCGGAACCGGATAACCATCCACCAACGACGCATCGCTGAAATCAGGATGGAACTCAACGATCGTCATCGCCGGTGTCGGCGCGAGGTAATGTGGATAGGCCAGCTCGAACAGATGCTGGGTGAAGACCGGGAAACACGCATCCAGCTTCAATTGGACACGCGCGGCAAGAAAGCTGAATCCCTCCAGTAGCCGCTCTACGTAAGGATCGGCGCACTCGAAGCTGTCGAGACCCAGGCGCGCGGCAATCTTCGGATACTGGCGGGCAAACTCGCCACCGACCTCACGGATATAGCGGAGTTCACGGTTGTAGTATTCTAGTAGGCGCGGGTCCATGCCTAGCTACCGCCAGAGCTGTCGCTGACCGTCACCTCGCCGAGTTCCAGGTCCAGTTCGGTCTTCAGCATGATCTGCAATGGCGCGGGTTGAGTCCACAGCAGCCCTTCGATCTCGAATGCCAACGCGTTGCTGTTCATCTGCTGCTCGTCGATCAGCGGCTTGACTTCTACTGTGTGCGGCAGGATTCTGGATTCGAAATTCAATATGACGCGGCGCACCGCCAGCTCCAACTCACCGGTATCGATATCCGACACCGTCAAGCCGGAGATATCCGGCATCCCGTAGTTCAGCACGGAGCGTTCCACCTCGGGAAAACATTCCAGGCTCTGCACGCTACTCAGATTGGTGGCATTCAACAACCAAGCCAAGTCACGCTTTACGCTGTCGCGCAACTTGCGCAATGTCAGCACGCGTTGGTCCGGACGATCAGTCTTTCTGTCTGGCGCGTCATCGGTCAACCGATCCAGCAAGGAGGGCTGGAGTTTGTCCTGCTGGCGCAGCTCCGCCATTCGCTCTAGTGCCCGTCGGCCGATATACCGCCATCGGCGGGATCGGCCGCGGACTCGCCGTGGTCGAAGGCAACGCGCCGGATATCCAGCAGGGCGAATTCGCCCTGATCCGTCGCCAGCATGCGTTGCCCAAGACCGACATACAGGCCTTCGTGAGGTTCTTCCCAGCGCGTCTGCCGGGCCAGCCGGATGGCATCATCATCGGACTTCTCCGAATCGGGATAACGGCTGGGGATGAAACCGACCACGCCGCCACCATTGATCCAGACGAAATTCGCCGGAATCCATGCCTTGTCGCGCAGATCCGTCGGCGCTTCGACCTCCAGCATCTTGATCTGCTGAAAGGGAATCCAATAATACTTGCCGTTGACGATGGCTTCCAGCATCGGGCCGAGACGCATGTCCGCGTCGGCGATCCATTCGAAAGCGGCCTGCTCATCGTCGTCCCCGTGGGTCAGCATGCCGCTACTGGTTGGTGCTTGTTCGAACGCCAGATCACGCGCTTCCCGAGACGCATCGAATTCGCCCCGCGCAGTCGCGCGCAAGGATTCGATCAACAGCGCCATCCAGTTCTCCGGTTTCCCGAAGATCAGCGGGGAATGCTTACCGCCAAACACGCTGCTCCGGGCAAGTTCACATTGCAGCACTTCACGATAGGCC
This sequence comes from Sedimenticola sp., assembly GCA_026984055.1. Lineage (GTDB taxonomy): Bacteria > Pseudomonadota > Gammaproteobacteria > Chromatiales > Chromatiaceae > JALSSX01. The sequence goes on from JALSSX010000181.1 coordinate 4,269, forward strand.
TGCACCATCGATAGGCTCGCGTCATCCATGTCGCCAAGCAGGGCGAGTTGGGTAGCAGCGCGTTCCCAGTCACCGAGCACGCAAAGGAGTTGGAAGAGATAGATTCTGAGCTTGGGATTGGCGGGGTCTTTGCGGATCTGGCCCTGCACATCCGAAAGCGCGCTGGCAAGATCGATATTCTGGGGGAAAGCTGAAGTCATAACTTGTTTTCAAATCCCATCGGCACAGCCATGCCGTAACGAACATAATCACCGCCACCCGGATCTCGATACAGACACATGCGCCACGCCCCGTGAACCGGGGCCAGCCATCGCCCACGAAATCCGACTGGCGGTCACTATGGCAGCCAAACAAGCTGTTTACGCCAGCAATAGTCCTGGAAACCCTCCGGCATGAGCGGCGGAGAGCAACGTGCCGGTCGCGATCGACCGGCACGCGGGGGCTCACGATCCAACAGAAACCCCAAGGCAACGGGAAGAAGACGGGGTTTTAAGGCACGTTCTTCTTGATATCCCAGGTGGTGGGGATGGAAGCACCCGCGCTGCCATCCTTCGTCTGTTCGGTGTAGGTGTGTTCGAAAAACGAGAAATTCAGCATAACATTTTCCGTGACTCGGTCTTGATCACCGCTGCCACCACTGGATACCGAAGAAATCAACACTTCCTTCATCTTTATCTTGACGTATTCGATCGGGCTGCCGCCCGCCTTGCGTACCGTCAACATCGCTTCGGGAAAGTGACTGCCATTGCAGCATTTCTGCATGATCGCAGGCGACGAAGAGTCAACATACTTGGTGATGCTCAAATCCTGAACGCTGACCTTGCCGCTACCGCCACCACCGCCCATGTGCGTGGTTCCCGATTGGGTCATGCCCCAGCTCCATGCCAGCACATCGATTTCATCTTTGTGCGCGTCGTCCTTGGACTCGCCTTTCACCCCTTCGATCTTCAAAAACATATCAACAGCCATAATATTCCTCGCTTATTTCGTTGCTAAAAATTCACCACGTCCATCATACACGAGCGTGGCATCATCACTTGAGCAAACTATTCAATCTACTCAATCCTTCCCTGGTATATCGAATAACCAGGTAAATCCCCAGGCCCCCTCCGTCGGGAAGAGGCTCTCCCGTCACCGATGCGCATGAGCTGGCTCACAAAGCACCGGAAAATAAAGCACCGGAAAATCGAGAAAGCAGGAAATCACATTCCTGCTTCTGTGCTCGAAAAGCCCGTGCAAGCGCCTTTCGCCATCCTGTCAGGCACCTTTCACCGAGGGCAACTTGGACACCAAGCGCAACGATACGGTCAGGCCTTCGAGCTGATAGTGAGGCCGCAGATAGAAACGGGAGGTGTAGTAGCCGGGATTCCCCTCGACTTCCTCCACCACCACTTCCGCCGCCGACAAGGGCTTGCGGGCCTTGGTTTCCTCGGTCGAGTTGTTCGGATCGCCATCGACATACTGCATGACCCACGATTGCAACCAGCGCTGCATGTCATCACGTTCCTTGAAGGAGCCGATCTTGTCCCTGACGATGCATTTCAGGTAGTGCGCGAATCGACAGGTAGCGAACAGATACGGCAGCCGCGCCGCCAGGTTGGCATTCGCGGTAGCGTCCGGATCGTCGTATTCAGCGGGCTTCTGCAAGGATTGCGCGCCAATAAACGCGGCAAAATCCGAATTCTTCTTGTGAATCAGCGGCATGAAACCGTTCTTGGCCAACTCCGCCTCGCGCCGATCGCTGATTGCAATCTCGGTCGGGCATTTCATGTCCATGCCGCCATCATCCGTTGGAAAGGTGTGTGTCGGCAATTCCTCGACCGCGCCACCCGACTCGATACCACGAATCCGCGAGCACCAACCATAGTTCTTGAACGCGCGATTGATGTTGGTCGCCATGGCGTAAGCCGCGTTTGCCCAGACGTACTTACTGCTGTCCGCGCCCTCGCTATCTTCCTCGAAATCGAATTCCTCGACCGGGTCGGTCTTCGCGCCATACGGCAGACGCGCAAGAAAACGCGGCATTGCCAGACCCAGATAACGCGCATCCTCCGATTCGCGCAGCGAACGCCAAGCCGCATAGTCCGGAGTGGTGAAGATCTTGGTCAGATCGCGCGGATTGCTCAACTCCTGCCAATTGTCCATCTGCATCACGCCAGGCGCGGCGCCAGCAATGAAGGGCGCGTGCGCGGCGGCCGAGATCTGCGCCATGCCACGCAGCAGTTCGACATCCGGCGGGCTGTGGTCGAAATGATAATCGCCAACCAGGCAACCGTATGGCTGGCCACCGAATTGGCCATATTCCTCTTCGTAGATCTGCTTGAACAACGGACTCTGATCCCAGGAGGTACCCTTGTACTTCTTCAGCGTCTTGCCGAGTTCTTTCTTCTTGATGTTCATCACCCGGATGATGAGCATCTCATCGGTTTCGGTGTTGTTGATCAGATGATGCAGACCCCGCCACGCGCCTTCCAACTGCTGGAAATCCTCGTGATGCATGATGTGGTTGATCTGCTCGCTGAGCTTGGCGTCGATCTCGGCGATGATCGCCTCGATCGACTCGATGACATCCGAGGATACCAGATTCGTATGCGACAGCGCCTGCTCGGCGAGGGTCTTCACCGCTTCTTCGACCTCGCTTTTCGCCCGATCGGTGCGCGGTTTGAATTCCTTGTTGAGCAGCGAACCAAACTCGCTGATGTCCTCGGACGCTTCCCCTGCCTGAGATGCCGCCTGGGTTTCTACCTCCGCCATCGCTTAGTCCTCCTGCCCTGAAGTGCTTGCGGTTTCATCGCCGTCCTGCTTGGGCGCCGCCGCCAGTGCCTGGAGTAACGCGGGATCACCGATCGCCTTCGCGATGAGTTCCTCGGCTCCCTGTTTACCGTCCATATAGGTCATCAGATTCGCCAACTGGGTGCGCGCCTCCAGCAGTTTGTTCAAAGCGCCAACCTTTTTCGCCACGGCGGCGGGCGAGAAATCATCCATGTTCTCGAAGGTGATATCCACGCTCAGATTACCTTCGCCAGTCAATGTATTCGGCACCTGAAAAGCCACTCGGGGCTTCATTGCCTTCAAGCGATCATCGAAATTGTCCACGTCGATATCGAGGAACTTACGCTCACTCACAGGAGGCAGCGCCTCAGCGGGCTTACCCGACAGGTCGGCCATGACGCCCATGACAAACGGAAGCTGAACCTTCTTCTCGGCCCCATACACCTCGACATCGTATTCGATCTGAACGCGGGGCGCCCGATTACGGGCGATGAATTTCTGACTACTTTGTTTGGCCATGCTGATTCCTCATCTCTCCAAATACACGGTATTTCTCATTCTGATCGAGCGTGGCCCCAATCTCTAGCAGGTTGTTGAAAAATGGTATTTTTCAACAACCTGTGCGCGGTACAGGGATGTACCGTCATTTTCGATGACTGCAAGTCATTGAAAATGGAGGAACCCGGAAATCGCATTTTCCGGTTCCGTCGTTGAAAACGTCGATGGAAGGACTTTTTCAACAGCCTGCTAGACTCCTTCTCCCCACCATGACCGCGCCGGCCATTTTCGCACATTCCCGAAAGGAACCACAATCTTCATACGCGAACTGCGTCACGCTCATTCATCCTCGGCCTCAAGCCCGGGGCCGGCAAGAAATTCCGCCTGCGCCACTGCGTCAGGCGCGACGTTACGCAGAATATCCATAAAATCGCCATGCACCAAGCTTTTCGCCCGATGCACGAGCAGTGGCAGCGGACTCGACGGCTCATATCGCCGGTAGTATTCCGCAATACGTTCGAGCGCCACGATCACATCCTCCCGACTTCGAATCTCTCCAGAGTAACCCTTGGCCGGTCCGTCCGTATCCGAGTCGCCTTCGCCTGCCTCGCCATCCGCATCCCCGCCCGCCGAGACACCTTTCAGCTCCAGCTTCTCGGCGACGATATGCGAGGCGTCTCGCAACACATCCGACAAGGTCGAAAAGCTCGCCGAGTTCTCGACGCCGACACGTTCGGTAACGGTACTCTCTATTGTAGTCAATGCCGAGGAGGCTTCATCGATGGCGTGAAGTATATTCCGCAATGCGTCAACATCCGCCTCGGAGAAAGCCGCTTCGATCTGCGCCATATCGGGTGCGTCGTCATCGCCCACTGGCGACAATTCACCCCGCGCAATGGCGATATCCCGCATGCTGAAACGACCAAAGGTACGGCTTTGAACGAGCGGCGCCAGACGCACCTTGGCAAGAAAGGCATCGGGATCGGTCAACTCGGCAAGAATATTGACTCGCATCACCGGATCATAGTCATCGTCCGGATCCAGTTGCGGGTGCAGTTCATCCCAGTAACGCTCCAGCAATCGGCGAATCAGTTCCAAGCCATCCCGCAAGCCGGCCAGACCGTCGATATTCAACGCGGCGCGCGTCAGATAGACCGCCGCGCGAAGATCCTTGCTACGTGCGAGAAGGCCCGCCGCGCGCTGGCCAACATCCTTCCAATCAGGCTCCTCGGCTGCTTCTATCAAGTCGCCAACCTGACGCTCTTCCTTGCCGCGCGCGGCATCCTCCAACTCGACGAACGCGGGATCGTATTCGAGATCGTCGCCACCCGGCTTGTCGGCTGAAACGGGTTCCAGCAAAGCATCGGTATCAATCATCATAGCCAAGACAGTACCATTCAGCCGTCACCTGATCAGTTTACGAATACCCACCCACAACGTGCATTATTAACCTGGCAAACCAACATCTCGTATTCAGCCATGATCTCTGGCGCGGAGGCAAGACATCGAAACTTGCCACGGTCATCTTGTGACAAGCGTCGATGACGCAGTCCGCCGTACTGGAGATGATGACTCATCATAAACAACCATTCGTTTAACAGGCCGTTGAAAAACGAATGGCATTTTCCGGTTCCGTCGTTGAAAAAGTCCATGGAAGGACTTTTTCAACAGCCTGCTAAGTGAATATTTACATTCGAGTATAGTCGGCAGTGGCGCTATGCGGAAAGAAAATATCGCGCGAGCAAGGCCACGAGTATCAGAATCAGCAACACCGTCACCGGCCACATTCTCTTCATCGGAAACATGGCGGGGCCGCTTATCGCGCGCCCCTCGCCGGACTTCGCTTCGGGCATCGCGACCCGCTGCGCCAACGGTAAGGTTGCATCCATGTCGACCAATGGCTGGTCTTCCAGATTGTCGAGTATCTCGGCGCGGTGTTGCTGATAGGTGTCCTGATCGATGACACCATCATAGTAGTCTCGCGCCCAGTCTGAAAGTAACTTGTTTGCTGTCTGCATCCGTCATCCCCCGATCGAATCGCCCACGCCTCGCGGACCCGCCACATCGCCGAGCAAGATATCGCGGCCACGGCCAGTCCCGAATCTTCTTGAAGTGTCCGGGTCAACAGGCGATCGCCGCGACCACGGTGATATTGTCTCGACAGCCTCGGCTCAACGCGAGATTGACCAGCGTCTCGCAGATTTTCTCGCTGTTCGGCGTCGCCATGCATTCCCGGATCTCGCGATCGCTGACTTCCTTGTTCAAGCCATCGCTGCACAGCAGGTAACGGTCACCGGGCAGGATTTCGTTCAGTTCGGCATCCAGGTAGAGTTCCGGCGCGGCGCCAACCGCCCGGGTGATGACGTTCGCCAGTTGGTGATTGCCGGCATTCTGCCGGGACACGACACCACGCTGAATCAATTCCTCGACCTCGCTGTGATCGCGGCTGATCTGTACCAGCCGACCGCCTCTATAACGGTATAGACGGCTGTCACCAGCCCACAGGCATACACAATGGCGGCCATAGGCGAGCAAGGCGACCACGGTGCTGCCGATGGTGGTTTCCGCATCGATACGCTGGGCCTGTTCGATCAATGCTCGATTCACGCCAATCAGGCGCTGTTCCACATCGTCGACAAACTCGCTGAAGCGCCGATACCCCCCCACGTCACGCAAGGAGTCCACGACCAGGCGACTGGCGACATCGCCGGCATCGTGCCCGCCCATGCCGTCAGCCACCACCCACAGGCCCCGCTCGGGCAGGTCGAGACAGGCGTCCTCGTTGATCTCGCGCACCCGGCCGACATGTGTTATGCAATGCGATACCCACTCGAAAGGAAATATATTCATATCTCACCCGCCGAAGGCACCCCAAGCGCCGCCTGAGCACGCAACGGTGACAGGCGATCCCCCATCCAGCCAAACTGTTGCCAATCCCCATTCAACAGGGCCGCGTATTTCTCAACCGCTGGCAGATGCTTGCATATCAACATATTCGGCCCAACGCGATGAGAACCCTCGGTCCACCACAGGCTGTAGCGCAGCAACATGCCGGCCAGCAGGCCACCCGCGAGGGCGCCCTGCTGGGAGAGCAGCGATTGCCCATCCGATACGGACTCGACACGCATTGCCGTATCAGCCATCAATGGCGTGAGGCGCGTGAACTGCTCATCGTTGTCGCCGCCGGGCAATCCCAGCGCCTCGACACGATCGGCGAAGACATCCAGATCCGGCGCGTCATCGGCCAGCGGCTCCAGCGCGAGCGCCTCGGCGGCACGGAACCAGTCGTCGGCCAGCACCGAGAACTGCATCGGGTTGCTGCCTGCCGGCAGCGGCGCGGCAATCGTCAGCGGATAGTATCGGCCGACCTTGTCGACGCTTGGAATCAGTACCCCTGCCCATGCCGAGCCGCCACAGATACCATCACACAACAGGAAGCGCCAGATCGGACTGGTCAGATAGGTATCCAGCCAGGCATCACCCAACTGGTCCCGGCTACAGGCGATTGCATCCTGTAGCCATCCATCCCAGACATCGAGAAAACCCCGACCCAGGCCACCGGTGACGAAATCACCACGCTGTGGCAGTTTGCCGAAATATCCCACTTCTCCGTTGCTCGCCATCACATCGACCCCGGACAACTGAAGCGATGCAACTCGCCAAGCTCAAAGGGGTTGTTGACGCTGTTCGCGCGTAATTCGTATTTCGCCGTCTTGCCCTTCACGCTAAAGGTCACCAAGAGCTTGTCCGAACCCAATTTCTTGATCCGGGATGCTTCCAGCAGGCGGAACCAGGCCCATGGTCCTTCCTTGCGCGCGCTCTGCACGGATTTACCCCCTTTCTCGAACACCAGCCGGACCCGGTTGGCGCTATCCGGCCCTGGCCAGTCGGCTTTCTTCGCCAATGCCGGACCGTGCCGATAGGTGAAGGTTTGTCCTTCCAGGTCGAGCAGAAACTTATCCACGCTGGAATCCAGATACACAGGCTTCAACGTAAAGTGTACGCTTGGCATCTGCCCGCCATCCTGAAAAAATGCCTCCTTGATCTCGGCCGCGCGCTGAAACTGCTTTAGTACCTTTCTGGACAGACCCATCGCCGCCCCCGCCCCCTTGCGCCAGCGCCAGGGATTGCGCGAGGTATCGACGAAGTTTTTCAGCTCTCGCTCGAAGAACTGATCCATCAGACCACCCTCGCCAAAGAAACGGCCGAAATCCCGCAGCGTCGCCTCGGCTTTTGCGTTCTTGTTGAATGGATAGCGCTTCAACAGTGCCTTGTTGCAGGCTGGCAATACCGACGACTTCCATTTGGACGACAATTCGGCATGCGCCCCCCCCAGGGTGACGCCGCGCGTTCTACGATAGAGTTGCGTCAACCAAGTCTTCACCGGCTCTGGCTGGCGCGCCGCGAGGATGCGCAGCTTCTGCATCGTCTTGACACCATCGTTGCCTCCTTTCGCCGCATCCAGCGCCT
>JALSSX010000182.1 GCA_026984055.1 Sedimenticola sp.
CGATACAACCTGGATTATCGGCGTCTCGCGCGCTGGAACGCCATCCGCCGCCCGTATACGATCTATCCCGGCCAACAGTTGCGTCTCGACCGGCCTCGCGCGCGCCGTCCCGATATGACGAATCCGACCGTCGTCCGACGTAAAACGAAGCCGCCGCCTCGGCGAGCCGAGAAACCCGGCAAGACTCAGACAGCCGTCCGGTCGGTCCACGAGCGGAAACTTCATTGGCGCTGGCCAGTCAAAGGGAAACTGGCGCAGCGTTTCGAGCCGGGTTCCCCCGTGCGCAAGGGCATTCGTATTGCCGGACGTGTTGGTCAGACGATTCATACAGCCGAAAGTGGCAAAGTCGTATATGCCGGTAGTGGACTCCGGGGCTACGGCAAGCTTATCATCATCAAGCACAACAACAATTATCTCAGCGCCTACGGTTTCAACCGGAAGCTGCTGGTAAGAGATAAACAGAAGGTCACCAAGGGACAGAAAATAGCGCGGATGGGCACGGCGCCGGATGGGCGCGCCATGCTGCATTTCGAGATTCGCCGCGATGGAAAGCCGGTGGATCCTCTTGCCTTTCTTCCTTGATGGATGCAGTCTGATCCTGTCGTGGCCCGTTCTTCGCTAGATTGAAGATGGAGGCAGCAAATGAAAGAGGAAGAAGGAACGCAAACGGAAGCGATGCCGGAAGACACTGAGCCGCGGGACGTTCGGCGATCCGCGCCGGACACACGAAGTCGGGATAAGGTCTACGCGGCTGGCGAGGTCAGCGCGGCGCAGTTGGACGCGACCCGTGTCTATCTGTCAGAGATTGGCGCCTCGGCGTTGCTGAGCGCCGAGGAAGAGGTGTATTTCGCCCGCCGCGCGCAGAAAGGCGACGATGCCGCGCGCAAGCGCATGATCGAAAGTAACCTGCGCCTGGTCGTCAAGATCGCGCGGCGTTACATGAACCGAGGTCTTGCGTTGCTCGACCTGATCGAGGAAGGCAATCTCGGCCTGATCCGCGCGGTGGAAAAGTTCGACCCCGAGCGTGGCTTTCGATTCTCCACCTACGCCACTTGGTGGATACGCCAGACCATCGAGCGCGCAATCATGAACCAGACGCGCACCATTCGCCTGCCGATACATGTGGTCAAGGAGATCAATACCTACCTGCGGGCCGCGCGTCAGTTGACCCAGCAGTTGGATCACGAACCCAGCGCGGAAGAGATCGCCGAACTGCTCGACAGACCGCTCAGCGAGGTCGAACGCATGCTTGGTCTGAACGAGCGTGTCACCTCGGTGGACACACCCTATGGCAAAGACGCGGACAAGCCCCTCCTCGATACCCTCGCCGATGAAGACATGCCAGACCCGACGGCGACGCTGCAGACCGAGAACATCAAGAGGCGCATGGATAGTTGGTTGGCCCGCCTGAACGACAAACAGCGCGAGGTCGTCGAGCGACGCTTCGGCCTGCATGGCTACGAGAACTCGACGTTGGAACAAGTCGCCAACGAACTCGGCGTGACCCGCGAGCGGGTGCGCCAGATCCAGATCGATGCGCTGCGTCGCCTGCGCGTGATCCTGGAGAAGGAAGGCTTCTCGCTGGAGGCTGTCTTCAAGTAGTCCGCAAGCCCTGTCCCGGGCGTCTTCGGCCTGGAGACGCCCGGGGTCGCCCCCTACGCCGCGCGCGGTGTCTCTTCGGCATCCCTCATGGCCACCCTGTCAAGTATACTGAGAAGCGGGTCTGGAATGATATGCCAGCGCATGGGATGATGCGGGTTTGACAGTGGCTGCCGACAAGCAGCTCACGGATGCCTCGTCACGCGGGCGTCCGCATGGCTTACGTATCTGGAGACTTGGGTGGATATAGCGGAATTACTGGCTTTCAGCGTCAAGCACGACGCATCGGATTTGCATTTGTCCTCGGGTCTGCCACCGATGATCCGAGTGGATGGCGACATACGCCGCATCAACGTGCCGGCGCTGGATCATAAGGTCGTGCATGGCTTGGTGTATGACATCATGAACGACCGCCAGCGCAAGGACTACGAGGAGTTTCTCGAAGTGGATTTTTCCTTCGAGATCCCCGGGCTGGCGCGTTTTCGTGTCAATGCCTTCAATCAGGATCGTGGCGCGGCGGCGGTGTTTCGTACCATCCCCTCCAAGGTGTTGACGCTGGACGACCTGGGCTGCCCGGATATTTTCAAGGAGATCATCAATGTGCCACGCGGCATCGTGCTGGTGACCGGACCCACCGGCTCGGGTAAGTCGACCACCCTGGCGGCGATGATCGATTACAAGAACGACAATGAATACGGCCACATCCTGACGATCGAGGATCCGATCGAGTTCGTCCACCAGAGTAAGAAAAGCTTGATCAACCAGCGTGAGGTGCATCGTGACACGCTAGGCTTCTCCGAGGCGCTGCGTTCGGCGCTGCGTGAGGATCCGGACATCATCCTGGTCGGCGAGCTACGCGATTTGGAGACCATACGCCTGGCGTTGACCGCCGCCGAAACAGGCCATCTGGTTTTCGGCACCCTGCATACCAGCTCGGCGGCGAAGACCATCGATCGTATCGTCGACGTGTTCCCGGGTGGCGAGAAGGATATGGTGCGCTCGATGCTGTCCGAATCGCTGCGTTCAGTGATTGCTCAGACCCTGTTGAAGAAGATCGGTGGTGGACGTACTGCGGCCTGGGAGATCATGGTCGGCACGCCGGCGATCCGTAACCTGATTCGCGAGGACAAGGTGGCGCAGATGTATTCCGCCATCCAGACCGGCCAGGCGCATGGCATGCAGACCCTGGACCAGCACCTGAAGGAGCTGGTCGAGCGTGGCTTGATCAGCCGTGGCGATGCGCGTTCCCGAGCGATGGACAAGGCAATATTCACCGCCTGACCATGGCCATATACTATTGACTTAGGGGGTATCTCTCATGGATTTCAATTCTTTGCTCAAGGTTATGGTGAAGAAGCAGGCATCGGACCTGTTCATCACCGCGGATCTGCCCCCCAGCATCAAGGTGCATGGACGGATCACGCCAGTCTCCAATGCGCGCCTGACGCAGGAACAGACGCGCGAGCTGACATTGTCGCTGATGTCGCCGGAGCAGCGCGAGGAGTTCATGGCGACCAAGGAATGCAACTTCGCGATCGGCGCACGCGGGGTCGGACGTTTCCGCGTCAGCGCATTCGTGCAGCGCGATTCCGTCGGCATGGTATTGCGGCGCATCGAAACCATCATCCCGACCCTGGAAGAGCTGAAGCTGCCACCGGTGATTCGCCAGGTGGCCATGGAAAAGCGTGGCCTGGTACTGTTTGTCGGTGCCACCGGCACCGGCAAATCCACCTCATTGGCGGCGATGATCGGACACCGCAATCGGCAAGACAGCGGGCATATCGTTTCAATCGAGGACCCGATCGAGTTCATGCACAGTCACCAGGGTTGTATCGTCACCCAGCGCGAGGTCGGCATCGATACCGAATCCTACGAGGTGGCGCTGAAGAACACCCTACGCCAGGCGCCAGATGTGATCCTGATCGGCGAGGTGCGTACCCGCGAGACCATGGAGTACGCAATCGCCTTCGCCGAAACCGGTCATCTGTGCCTGACCACGCTGCATGCGAACAACGCGAATCAGGCGCTGGACCGGATCATCAATTTCTTTCCCGAGGATAGGCGCAGCCAATTGTTGATGGATCTCTCGCTGAATCTGAAGGCCATTGTTGCCCAGCAACTGATCAGGCGACCGGATGGCAATGGCCGACGCGCGGTGGTCGAGGTGATGCTGAATACCCCGTTGGCGGCGGATTACATTCGCAAGGGCGAGGTCCACAAGCTCAAGGATCTGATGAAGCGCTCCACCGAGCACGGCATGCTGACCTTCGATCAAGCGCTCTATGATCTCTATCGCGAGGGCGAAATCACCGAGGAAGATGCCCTGCGGCACGCGGACTCCGCCAACGAGGTACGCTTGATGATCAAGCTGGGTGCATCCAGCGACGCCAGCTATTATGCCGATCGCGTCGGCGACGTGTCGTTGGTGGATACTGGTGACCACTGAAGTCGGAAGCGTTACTCTGGTCGCAATGGCGCGATGACGAAGTGTTCCACCTCCGTGCCGAGCAGCGAGATCGAGCCGGGACGGCGGCTGACTCGATCGTCGCTGAACTCGAAGCTGAACAGGCGTTGCAAGCGCAGGCCGTGAGGCGTGCGCCGCAGGCGGATACCGCGCAACGTGACGGTTTCGTCGAGAAGCTGGAAGCCACGCCGGCCACAGGCCTCGCGGCATACCGCGATCGCGATCTCTCGGGAGCGGGCGCTGTCAAGCAGGAACCAGCCAGCGGCGAATAATAGGCCGAGCAGGATCAGGCTGCCTTCGGTACTCATGGTAGCGCCTGCATTCCTCGGTGAGGGTTGACTGTCATGGCAAGGTCGGCTGCCACGTCCCCCCTACTGTGCCAAGCCCGCCCTCCGAATGCAATCAGCGCAAGCTCCATGCACAGCATCCATTGATCGCGTTCCTCGGTGCCAATGGTAAAGGGCAGGTGACGACGGCGTAGACGTGGATGACCGTATTTTTCCGCATACAATGGCGGTCCGCCCATCCAGCCAGAGAGAAACATGAACAGCTTGCGACGGGATCCGCGCAGGCTCTTTGCATGTAGCTTGCGGGTTTTCTCGACTTCGGGCAGGCTGTCCATGATGTCGTAGAAACGGTCGACTAATTGTTGGATACCAACTTCCCCGCCGACCCGGTCGTATAGGGAAGGAAGCGTCTCGGAGTGCGTTACTTGCATAAAGTCTGTCCTCGGTAGGGGGATATAAGCATTAACATGCCGTTGAAAAATGGCATTTTTCAACGGCATGTTAGAATATCAATCTATTCTAATGTTAATCCATATGTTTCATTTGACTCCGGAATGTTCCCGGAGAGCGCTATCGGGCGCGGACTGCGTGGCCGAGTCTCACTGCGTTCCCGCAGACGGGTCACGGGCAAGCAACCGCGTACTTTCACGCTGAAGTCATTCAAGAGATTGAACGGAAAGGAAAAGTTCGGCTCTCGAGCGGCTGGATGAAAGATTCGGGGTAACCACGTGCATGTCGTGGTTTGAGCTTGTATTGCGTTTTACATCCTGTCTGCCTATATTGAGCCAGTTTCAATCACCCCAAGCGCCTCGTCCGTGACGCCTTTCCATGCTTGAATTCATCCCTGTCGAGTCCGGGCGGCTGATTCTTCGCTGTAGCGCCAGCTGGACGCGCGATGATCCGCGTCCGTCGCTGCGTGTCGCGCTCGATGAACTGCACAGCTTTTCCGCCGACGACGTGGTGGCGATCGATGCCAGTGGGTTGACATGCTGGGATAGTACCTTTGTCGTCTTCCTGCGGGATCTCGACAAGGCGATGCGCGCCGAGAACCGCGCGCTGGATTGCTCCGCGCTGCCGGATGGCATCCGGCGTCTGCTGGCGTTGGCAAATGAAACCGAGAATGCCGGGGTGGCGAGACGGAATACCCGGCCTGGCATCCTGACCCGGCTCGGCGAGCGGGTGTTGGCCTTCTGGAGTGCCGCCACCGATATGCTGCGTTTTGTCGGCGAGGTACTGTTGTCGGTCGTCTCTGTCCTCGCGGGGCGGAATCCCATGCGTTGGCGCGAATTGGCTTTTCAATTCTCGTCCAGCGGGCCTTCGGCCCTGCCCATCGTCAGTCTGATCAGCGTGCTGATCGGCTTGGTGCTGGCCTTCGTTGGCGCGGTGCAGTTGCGTCATTTCGGCGCCGAGATCTATATCGCTGATCTGGTCGCTCTGGGCATGTCGCGCGAGATGGGCGCGATGATGACCGCGATCATCGTCGCTGGTCGCACTGGCGCGGCTTTTGCAGCCGAGCTGGGTAGCATGCAGGCCAACGAGGAGATAGACGCGATTCGCACCTTCGGCATCGACCCGATGAGCTTCCTGGTCGCGCCGCGCGTGCTCGCGCTGAGCTTGGCGATGCCACTGTTGACGCTGTATTCCGATCTGCTTGGCATGATCGGTGGCATGCTGGTCAGCTGCGGCATGATGGGGCTGTCGGTGTCGGAGTATTATCATCAGTCGTTGCAGGCGGTGGGTCTGGTGGATTTCGGTGTTGGCCTGTTGAAAGGCTCCATCTTCGGTGTGTTGATCGCGCTGGCCGGTTGCATGCGTGGCATGCAGAGCGGGCGAAATTCGGCTGCCGTTGGCAAGGCGACGACCTCGGCGGTGGTCACCTCGATCGTTGCCATCGTCGTCGCCGACTCGATTCTGACCGTGCTCTACGACGCGCTGGGGTGGTGATGGCCGGCGCGCATATCCAGGTCCGTGATCTGACCATGGCCTACGGCGATTTCGTCATTCAGCATGATCTGAATTTCGATGTGAACCAGCGGGACATCTTCATCATCATGGGTGGCAGCGGTTGTGGCAAAAGCACCCTGTTGCGCCACTTGGTTGGCTTGAAAACCCCGGCGAAGGGCAGCGTTACCATCGACGAAGTGGATGTCTGGGCGGTTGGCCCGGATGAGCGCGATGCGGTGCTGCGACGTACTGGCATGCTGTTTCAGAGCGGCGCGTTGTGGAGTGCGATGACGCTGGCCGAGAATATTGCCTTGCCGCTGAAGCGCTATACCCGTCTGTCGGCGGTCGAGATCCGTGACTTGGCGGCGTTCAAGCTGGCCTTGGTCGGTCTTGCTGGCTTCGAGGACTACTATCCCTCTGAGATCAGCGGTGGCATGAAGAAGCGTGCCGGTCTGGCGCGGGCGATCGCGCTGGATCCCGAGATCCTGTTCTTCGACGAACCGTCCGCCGGGCTGGATCCGATCAGCGCGAAGCTACTGGACGATCTGATCCTTGAACTGCGCGATAGCCTGGGCGCGACGGTGGTTGTGGTGACGCATGAGCTGGCGAGTATCTTCGCGATAGGGAATAATTCGGTGTTTTTGGATGCCGAGTCGCGCACCATGATCGCGCGCGGCAATCCGACGGAACTGCTGAAACACTGCGAGGACAGTCGTGTGCAACGATTTTTGCGCCGAGGGGAGATAGACGCATGAGCAAGCCGGTAAATGCGACCGCGATAGGCGCGTTCGTGATGGGCGCGCTGGCCTTGCTGGTGGTCGGCGTGCTGTTACTGACGCGCGGCGAGTTTGGCAAGGACCGGCCGCGCTATGTGCTCTATTTCGACGGTTCGGTCGCCGGACTGGATGTCGGCGCGCCGGTGCAGTTTCGTGGCGTGAGCATCGGCAAGGTGGTGACCGTCCAGATCGACATGCATGGTAATCACCGTCTGGAGATCCCGGTGGTCATCGAGTTTCAGCCGGAACAGGTGCATCTGCACGGCGAAGTCAGTCTCGGCGCCGGTCTGCTGCGCCAACTGATCAGCGAAGGCCTGCGCGCCAAGCTGGTCACCCAGAGTCTGATCACCGGCAAGCTGGCGATCGAGCTGAATCTGTATCCTGACGCGTCGCCGGTGACGTTGCGCGCGGACACGCCCTATCCCGAGATTCCCACCCTGCCGTCCGATTTCGCCGAGGTGACCGCGACGATACGCTCGCTGACCCGGAAGCTGAATGGCTTACCGCTGGACGCCTATGCGGCCAGTATCAGCCGGATCCTCCGGCGTGTCGAGAATCTGACCAATTCCAATGAACTGGATGGCATCGCCAAGGAGGTCCGTCGGGCGGTCGCGAACCTGGATCGGCTGCTGGAGAGCGCGGCCAGGAACATCGATCCAGCGCTGCGCGAGCTGAGGATGGCCAGCGAAAAGACCTCGATAGTCATGCAGACCATCGACAACACGGTGAAACATGTGGATGCCCAGGTCGAGCCGCTCAGCGGCAAGGCCCAGCGGGCGCTGGCCTCGTTGGACAGGACATTGCGCAGTGGCCGGCAGGCGATGCGTACCCTACAAGCGACTGTCAGCGAGGATTCGCCATTGAGTGCGGATCTGGGCTATACGTTACGCGAGATTGCCGAGGCGGCCAAATCTCTGCGCACCTTGACCGATTATCTGAGCGAACACCCCGAAGCTATTCTGTCGGGCAGGAGGTAAGCATGAGTCTGTTCCGAAATGTTGTGGTCATCGTCGTTCTGTCACTGCCGTCGATTGCCTGTACAACGGTATCCAAACCCAGTCGCTACTATGCCTTGCCGAGCCTGGAGGATGGCGCCGAGGCAGAGGTGGCGTCGCTGG
>JALSSX010000183.1 GCA_026984055.1 Sedimenticola sp.
GGACAGCGATCTGTCGGTTGGCGTGCTGGATATCCGCCTGCCTGCGTATCTGGATCGACCGCAACTGGTTGGCAGGGTGGGAGACAACGAATTGGCCGTGAGCGAATTCTCGCGTTGGGGCGGTTCGCTGAAGCAGGGGATTCAACGCGTGTTGGCGCAGAATCTCACGGTTTTGCTTGGTAGCCGGCATGTCTATCGTCGTCCGTGGGCGCGTGGCGTGGATCCCGAGCGCCAGGTCGGTGTCGATATTGACCGCTTCGATGTGGACACCGAGGGGAGGGTGCGGCTGTTCGCGGGTTGGCGCATCTTCAGTCGCGACGGTCGGGCGCTGATCGACGAGGGCAGGGCGCGCATCAGCCTGCCGGCCGTCCAGGGTGAGGCCGCCAGGGTGCGCGCGCGGGGCCAGGCGCTGGTGGAGTTGGCGCGGGAGATAGCGGCGCGTCTGCGCGCCGGTGGCGAATAAGGCCGCCAGCGCGTGAGCTGTCCGTTCAGCGTTTCGACGCTACCCTGTCCAGTGACCAGTTGTCGATTGCCTGGCGCCAGAAGCTTTCCAGGTCGGAGGAGACTTCCGCCGTCGGCTGGCCGAGAAAGGCTATCGCGGCGCGCAGCGTTGGCAGTGGGTTGGCAGCGTCGACAGGTCGGGCCATGTCCTGCTTGCTCAGTTTCCGTCCCTGGGCATCGCGCGCCAGTGGCGCATGGGCGTACTGTGGCGTCGCCAAGCCCAGCCGGTGTTGTAGCCAGACCTGGCGTGGCGTTGACTGGAGTAGATCGGCGCCCCGAATCACATGGCTGATGCCTTGATCTGCGTCGTCCATGACCACGGCCAATTGGTAGGCGAAACAGCGATCGGCGCGACGGATGACGAAATCGCCGACCTCCACCGCCAGTTGCTGACACAGCCGGCCCTGTATCGCATCGTCGATGCACAGTGTCTCGTTGGGCAGCGCGACCCGCAGCGCTATCTTGCCGTCGTCACTCAGACCGCGATGTCGGCAATAGCCTGGATAACGCGGGCCTTCGACGCCTGCCAGGCCGGCCTCGCGGATGCGTTTTCGGCTGCAATCGCAGGCATAGACTAAGTTCTGCCCGGTTAAGCGTGCTAACGCCCACTGGTAGCGCACGGTGCGATCGGATTGACGGATCGGTTCTTTGTCCCAGCGAAAGCCGAAGCGTTTCAGGGTCGTCAGGATGGCCTTGTCGGCGCCAGGGCGGACACGGGTCTGGTCGAGATCGTCGACGCGCAGCAGCCATTGGCCGCCGTGGGCGCGTGTGTCCAGATAGCTTGCGCAGGCCGTGATCAGCGAGCCGAAATGTAGTGGGCCGGTTGGGGAAGGGGCGAAACGGCCGCGATAGCGGGGGAATGTATCGGGCATACTCTATATCGCCACAGCCAGACAAGCGTCGGAATTTTTGCGCGCGTACCGAAGTTCAGGTTCCCTGAGCATGACGATAAAAAACCGGCACGAGCCGGCTTCTTTTCGTCGGCGAATGGGCGTTCAGCCCATCTGCTTCTCGCGTATCTCGTCGAGTGTCTTGCAATCGATGCATTGGGTTGCCGTCGGACGGGCTTCGAGACGACGAATACCGATTTCCACACCACAAGATTCACAATAGCCGTAGTCGTGCGCATCCAGGCGCAGCAATGCCTCGTCGATCTTCTTGATTAGCTTGCGCTCGCGATCGCGGGTGCGTAGTTCCAGCGCGAACTCCGATTCCTGTGTGGCGCGGTCGTTCGGATCGGGGAAGTTTGCCGCGTCGCTCTGCATATGATGCACGGTGCGGTCGACCTCTTCCATCAGCTCCTTCTTCCAGGCGTTAAGTATCTTGCGGAAGTGAGCCTCCTGCTCGTCGTTCATATACTCTTCGTCTTTCTTCTCCTTATACGGAGCGAAGCCGAACAGGTTGTTAGTCTCGCCGGCCTTATTCTTTGCAGGCATAGTAAACTCCATCCATCTCGTCAGTCTTGAGAAGGCGCATATCTATACCAGAATCAGTATAGAGCAGCAAGCGCGAAGCTGCCTTCCTGGAATTCCCTGAGAGAGTCCGTCGGGTTACAAAACCGCTCACAGCGGCTATCATCACGCCCTGAGTTTATTACTGGAGATTCCCATGGCCGAACTGAAGGCGCTGATATTCGATGTCGACGGCACTCTTGCCGATACCGAGAAAGACGGCCATCGTGTTGCTTTCAACGCCGCGTTCAAGGATGCCGGGCTGGATTGGGATTGGGATGTCGCTCTCTACGGCGAGTTGCTCGCGGTGACCGGTGGCAAGGAGCGCATGCGCCATTTTATCGCGGGCTGGTCGCCCATGTTCGAGGCGCCCGAGGACATGGATGCATGGATCGCCGGCCTGCATCGCTCGAAGACAGAGCACTATACCCAACTGCTGTCTGAGGGCGCGATACCGTTGCGCCCGGGTGTCGAGCGATTGCTGAACGAGGCGCGTGACGCCGGCATTCGGTTGGCGATCGCGACCACCACCACGCCGGCCAATGTCACCGCCCTGCTTGAGCACACGCTGGGGCCGGAATCACTGGACTGGTTCGAGGTCATCGCCGCCGGCGATATCGTGCCAGCGAAGAAGCCAGCGCCGGACATCTATACCTGGGCATTGGACAAGATGCGCTTGGGGCCGGCTGAGAGCATCGCCTTCGAGGATTCCGGCAACGGCGTGCTGTCCGCAGTCGATGCCGGCATCGACAACATTGTCGTGACGGTCAATGACTACACCACCGATCATGATTTTCGGCGCGCCAGCGTCGTGCTGGATGGTTTCGGAGAACCCGGTCGGCCGCCGAAGTCGCTGGCCGGCAACGGTGCGCCCTTGCCTGACGAGGTCGTCGATCTGAGCTACCTGCGTGGGTTACACCAGCACCAGCAATGACGACGGCATCGCGGTTCCGGCTGGCGGCGCGCATGGCCGACATCGCGCCCTTCCATGTGATGCGCATCCTCGCCCAGACGAGGCGCATGGAGACCGAGGGCCGGCGCATCATCCATATGGAGGTTGGCGAGCCGCCGTTCGCGACGCCGCCGGCGGTTGCCGCCGCTGGCCAGCGGGCGTTGGCCGATGGGCGGACCTTCTACACGCCGGCGATGGGCTTGCCCGCGTTGCGCGAGGCGATCGCAGCATACTACCGGGAGCGCTTCGGCGTTGCGTTGTCAGCGGCGCGTATCGCTGTCACGCCGGGTTCTTCCGCTGGTTTGCAACTGGCGTTGGCGATGCTCTGTGGGCACGGCGACGAGGTGCTGCTGAGCGATCCGGGCTATCCGTGCAACCGTCATTTCGTCCAGTTGTTCGGCGCCACGCCGGTCAGCCTGCCGGTCGATGCCGATGCTGGCTTTCTGCCGAGCCTGGCACAGCTCGATACCGCCTGGACGGCGCGCACCCGCGTGTTGTTGCTGGCTTCGCCGTCGAATCCAACCGGCGCGGTCATCGAGCCGACGGCGATGCGTGCTTATGCTGAATTCGTCGCCGCGCGAGGCGGCGTGCTGATCGTCGACGAAATCTATCAGGGGTTGAATCATCGCGATGCCCCTCATTCTGCATTGGCTATCCGCGATGACATCGTCGTCGTCAACAGCTTCTCCAAATATTTTTGCATGACCGGCTGGCGGATCGGTTGGCTGGTACTGCCCGAGGCGTTGCTCGAACCTGCCGACCGGCTCGCGCAGAATATGTACCTGGCCGCGCCAACCCTTGCCCAGCATGCCGCCATCGTTGCGCTCGGCGACCAGACCAGGCCGCTATTGGAAGAGCGTCGCGCCCAGCTTGGCGAT
>JALSSX010000184.1 GCA_026984055.1 Sedimenticola sp.
ATCGCCGGGTTGGCCAACGGCACGTTGATATTCTGCCTGCCGGGTTCCACCAGCGCCTGTCGCACTGGCTGGCATCGCATCCTCCAGGCACAGCTCGATCACCGTACCCGGCCGTGCAACTTCGCGCAGATGTTCCCGCGCCTTCTGGAAACTTGACGGAGACAGCCATGAGTGATTGCGATTGTGGCGGCCATGGCGCCGCGCTGAAACCGCTGGAGGAGGCGCTGGAGTTGATGCTCGGCCAAGCGCGCGCATTGCGCGATGTCGAGCGTGTCGCCACCCTGGATGCACTGGACCGGGTGCTGGCCGAGTCCCAGGCCAGCCCGATCGACGTACCCGGCTGGGATAATAGCGCGATGGACGGCTATGCGCTAAACAGTGCCGATCTGAAGGTGCTCGACAACCGTCTGACCGTCACCCAGCGGATTCCCGCCGGCAGCGCCGGCCAGCCGTTGGCGTTCGGCGAGGCGGCGCGCATCTTCACCGGCGCGCCGCTGCCGTCCGGCGCCGACGCGGTGGTCATGCAAGAGGTCTGCGAACGTGATGGCGACGCCTTGATCGTCACTCAGCCGCCCGCGCCCGGCGCGAACATCCGCCGCGCCGGCGAGGATATCGAAAAAGGTGGCGAACTGCTGAGCGCCGGCGAGCGCCTCGCGCCGCAGCATCTTGGCCTGGCCGCTTCGGTCGGCATCGCTGAATTGCCTGTGATCCGTCGGCCGAAGGTTGCGATTTTCTCCAGCGGTGACGAATTGGTGATGCCCGGCGGTAAACTCGCCCCTGGCCAGATCTTCAACTCCAACCACTTCACTCTCAGCGGCCTGCTGTGCCGGCTCGGCTGCCGGATCATCGATCTTGGTCAGGTCGAGGATACCCTGGATGCCACCCGCGACGCCCTTGCCCGGGCCGCAGGACAGGCTGATCTGGTGCTCGCCTCCGGCGGCGTATCGGTTGGCGAGGAAGATCACGTCAAGCCGGCCGTCGAATCCCTCGGCACGCTGGATCTGTGGAAGATCGCCATTCGCCCCGGCAAGCCGGTTGCCTTCGGGCATATTGGCGACACGCCCTTCATCGGCGCGCCGGGAAACCCGGTGTCCTTGTTTGTCACATTCTGTCTGTTCATGCGACCCTTCATCCTGAAGATGCAGGGTGTCGCCGGCGACGTGGTCCCGCCGACGCTGATGGCCCAGGCCGGCTTCGACTGGCCGAAGCCGGACAAAAGACGCGAATTTGTCCGCGCACGGCTGGAAACCAGCGTCGACGGCGCCACTCGCGTGCTTGTCTACCCCAGCCGTTCATCGGCCGTGCTCAGCTCGGTTGCCTGGGCCAATGGTCTTGCGGTAATCGGTGAGGGGCAGGTGATAAAAACCGGCGACAACGTGGACTTTCTGCCTTTCTCGGAGCTGCTGAGATGACTATTCAATTGCACTTCTTTGCCAGCCTGCGCGAGGCGCTGGGCAGTGATGGCGAAACCCTGGAGTTGGAGCGAGACGGCCTTCGCGTCGCCGATGTGCTCGACCTGTTGCGCGCGCGCGGCGGTTGCTGGCAGGATGCCCTCGGCGAGGACAAGACCGTCATGGCCGCCGTGAACCAGGAGATGTGCGGTCATGAGACTTGCTTGGCGGATGGCGACGAACTCGCCTTCTTCCCGCCGGTCACCGGAGGCTGACATGGAACAGGTCGTCGTCACCGCTGAGCCATTCGACCCCCATGTCGAAACCGAAAAGTTACATGGGGAGAACCCATCGATCGGCGCCATCGTCGATTTCATCGGCTGGATGCGCGACTTCAACGATGGTGATTCAGTCAGTCGCATGACCTTGGAACACTACCCCGGCATGACCGAAAAGGCGCTGCGGAAAATCGTCGATGAAGCGCTACGACGCTGGGATCTGCTCGGCGTGCGCGTGGTACATCGCGTCGGTGAACTGAAGCCGAGCGAACCCATCGTACTGGTTGCCGTCGCCAGCGCGCATCGCGGCGAGGCCTTCCGCGCCTGCGAATTCCTGATCGACTATCTGAAAACCTGCGCGCCGTTCTGGAAGAAGGAGAGCACCATCGCGGGTGAGCGCTGGGTGGAAGCGAAACGTAGTGACGAAGCGGCGCGCGGCCGCTGGGAAGATGCATCGAAGTCGTCCTGATATCGATACCGGTGTGATTCTCACCCGTCGATAAAACACGTATTCGAAGTCGATATCGACATTTCTTGATACGCGGTTTGCTCGATGGTGCGCCAGATCGAGTGGTTATGCGGAAGTGTGGATATGGCCGGGCATAGCGGATACCCAGCGCCGAGGTAGAATCATCCCAAATCCGCCAGGCTCCTGGGTCAAAATAGCGAGATAGTGGACGGTCACGTTGCCCGTGATCCGTCCCGTCCGCGGGAGTGCCGTGAATACGTCCTTGTAGATTTGCTCCAACCCACAGGGATGTGGGAATGCCAGGAGCATTTCCACATCCCTGCCTCGGGTATCCCGCAGCTGGCCTTTCATGACCTGGGGGGCCATCATGAGAATTAGCTTGCAGCGCTCTTCCAGCGGCGAAAACCCATGCCGGCGATGCCTAGAGCGAGCAGCGCCAGGGTGGCGGGTTCA
>JALSSX010000185.1 GCA_026984055.1 Sedimenticola sp.
CTGTAGATCGTTAAACAGAGCATGCAGCGCGGCATCCATTGGGTCGATCCTCAGCCCTTGCCGTTGGATGTGGTGCTTTCATGCGGCGGCTTGTCTTCTTTATGTTCGAGCCGCGAGACTTCTCTGGCGACGAAGCCACGTTCCCTGCTGAAGCCGCGGTAGGCGATTTCGATCAACAAGCTTGCGCCGATGGTGATCCAGGTGCCCCAGAAGGCGTTTCGATTGGTCTGCCATTGATAGTGCAACAGCAGCAGGAATACCCCTCCGACGACGATGAAACCCGACAGGATGACCAGTGGATTGCCGCCATAGCGCCGCCGAATCCGCCAGTGCGACAGCAGTACGAACAGGTAGATCACCATGAACACGCTACTGGTGATGGAGGCAATGCCATTCAGGTTGAAGGTCAGTGCGAACACCAGGCTGAGACCAGCGGTCAGGTACAGCCCGCCCATCGCGCCAAACCAGATCTTACGCTCGAACACCTTCGGCAATTCACCGTCGCGAGCCAGCGCAAAGGCGACATTCGCGCCACCGAACAATGTGGCGTTGATGGCCGACGAGATCGAGATCAACGCACCGATCGCGACCAACAGGTAGCCGAGATTGCCGAGAAACGGCTTCGCCGCCACAGCCAGTGCATCATCCTGCGCCTCGATCAACTCCGACAACGGTAGGTTGCCGACCGCCACGGCGGCCACCGCGATATAGACGAATGTGACGATCACAATGCTCAAATAGATGGCGCGCGGCACATTGCGCCTGGGGTTCAGCATGTTCTCCGAGGCGTTGGTGACCAGCCCAAAGCCCATGTAGGAGAGGAAGAAGATGGCCGTCGCATTCAAGATGTCGTCGACACCACGGGTATCGAAGTCCGGCGTGATCCGGCCGATCTGGATGGTCCATGCGCCGAGCGCCACGAACAGGCCGAGAATGCCCAGCTTGATCAGCACGATGAAGAATTCCGCTTTGCCGACCGCGGCTGAACCGAGCACGCCAAGTCCGGTGAACAAGAGCATCACACCGAGTTCGGCCATACCCATGTTCACGGCGCTGGTCGGTTGATGGATCAACGGCAACAGATAGCCGGCGAAGCCCTTCGCGAACAACGCGATCGAAACCACATAGCTGAACCAGAACAGGAAGCTCAGGGCGCCGGTGATCAGATTGTCGCCAAACCCCTTCAGAATAAACTCCATCGGTCCTGCATCCGAGATGATCTGGCTGCCAAGACGCGCATAGGAGTAGGCGACAAACAATGCCACGAGGCCAGAGATCAGAAAGACCAGTGGTAGGTTGCCGCCCGCGATCCGCGCGCCAAGTCCGAAGATCGAAAAAATGCTTGCGCCGATCATGGTGCCGACGGCCAGCGATACGGTCTGCCATAATCCTATCTTACCTGCTTTGTTCATGCCTGACGGTTCCCATGTTGATGTTCGATGCGCTGAAGCACCGCGCCTGCTTGAGCGTGCAGAGCCTCCAGATCCTTGATGACCCAATGGCCTTTTTCGCCATGTACGATGCCCTGCTGGCGAAAGCCCTGAAGATGCCGGTTGACCACCTGGCGCACGGAACCAACCATCTTCGCCAAGGTCTCGTGGTTCAGATCGGTGATCAGGTGAACCGGATGGTGATCGTCATCGCGGCGAGAGGGATCCGTATGTCGCAGAATCAGCCGCGCCAAGCGTGTCGCGGTGTCGTGTAGCGCCAAGTCGGATGCTAGACTCTCCAATCCGCGAAAACGTTCGCCGAGATAGGGCAGGAAGCGGCGGTTGAACGCCGGTTCCTCGGCGAGCCAGGCGCGCACCCTCGGAAGGGGCGCGGACAGCAGTCGGATATCGTCCAGCGCCCGGGTTTCTGTGTCATGTGGCTGACCATCCAACAAGGTGATGACATCGAAACCATCCCCTGGCCCAAGCAGAAACAGCACGATCTCGCGCCCCGAATCCGGGTGACCGTGCAGCACCTCCAGGCGACCTTCGAGAAGCACATGGAAGCGTTCGCGGGTGTCGCGCGCTGTCATGCGCGAACCCTTTCGGCTGTTCTCCAGTTGGAAATCCGCCAGCATGCGTTCCACTAGCGGCGCTGGCAACCCGGCAAACAGCGGTGAGCGAAGCAGCCGGTCTCGGCAATAGTGATAGAGCGGTGAGTGCGTATCCATGCGCGCATTTTAGCGTGAAAGTATGTAGTTGGTTGCCTGGGATTCGTCTGTGGAAGCGCTGTGAATCTTGCCACCTGTGGGCTTGGCCCCGGCATAACTCACGGGGAAGTAAGGAATGCCGGGAGCATTTCCAGCGCCCAGTCGCGAGAAAATCGGCGTTACCCAGGCTCACGGCTTGTCGTGCGAGCGATGCGCTGTGCCATGCAGATAATGCCATCCCAGTGCGATCAGCAAGAGTCCAAAGCCAGCGCGCAACTGCTGTTCCGGTAGCGCCAATGCCAGCCGGCTGCCGCCCCAGGCGCCCAGCATGCCGCCGGCGGCCAGCGTTGGCACCAGCGACCAGTGGATATTGCCGAGTCTGGCGTTCTCCCAGGTGCCGCTGACCACCGCTGGCAGACGCGCGGCCAGCGAGCAACCTTGTGCGAGCTGCTGCGGCATGCCGAGTCCGAGCACGAACAACGGCGCCAGCACCGGCCCGCCACTGATGCCAATGATGCCGGATATCGCTCCCTCGACGATGCCGACCAACAGAAGATAGGCTTGTTGCCATGCTTCTGGCACGCTGACGTCACCGGTCAGTTCATCGCGGAAGATCACCAGCAGACCGCCAATCGCGACAACCAGTCCGAAGCCGCGTTTCAAACGTGCTTCCGACCAGTGTTCCGAGTATTTCGCGAACAGCGGCGTGAGTACGAAGGCGGGCACTGCCACCCATGCCGCCACCGGTGGATCCAGCATGCCATGGCGGGCATAGATCGACGCGCCGGCGCCAGCCGAGAACAGGCTGACCGCCATTGCCATGCCACGCGCGTTCAGCGGACTCATGCCCAACCAGCCCATCAGCAGCGGAATCACCAAGGTGCCGCCGCCGAGGCTGACAAGGCCACCGCCGACACCGGCCACGACGCCGATGAAGAAGGCGGTGGCTTGGCGCGCGCCGGTCCGTTTCATTTTGACGCGGCGGGGTGTAGGCGGTTCTGGATATGACCGAGGAACCGCTGATGACGTGGGACGCGGTTTTCCATGTGGCGATAGACTGCGACCTTTACCAGATCGGTGATCCAGGCGGAAGCCATGGAATAGCCCCAGATCAGCGCGATCTCCGGCCAACTGATCGGTGTGATGACGCCGAAGCCATAGGTCGCCAGTAGGGTTGCTGCAACCTTGGTGATGACCGCCGACCAGACCATGATTGGCGCCGGCCAGGGGCGTTTCCAGAAATGCTCGCGTGAACGCGCGACGAACAACACAAGATGACCGGCAACCGCCATCTTCAGAAACACATAGGTCTGGATCTGGGCGATATCCAGTTTCAGCCAGTCCATCGCGAGCAACAACATGCCGAAGCTACCGATTACGCCAGTGATGCCCATTGCCGTCGCGACGGTGATCACCTGACGCATATTCCAGCGCACCGGATCTTTCTCCAGCCGGGTATGGTCGTAGGCGATGGTCATGATCGGGATGTCATTGAAGAATGCCAGCAGGATGATCATGACCGCGGTGATCGGATAGAAGTTGAAGAAGATCATCGCCAGTACCACGAAGAACATGATGCGAATGGTCTCACTGATGCGGTAGATCGCATAGGCGTTCATGCGCTCGAAGATGCGCCGCGCTTTCTCGATGGCGTGGATGATCACCGACAGGCCGGGCGTGGTCAGCACCAGATCGGCGGCGGCGCGTGCTGCATCGGTCGCGCCGCTGACTGCGATGCCGACATCGGCCTGCTTCAGCGCCGGCGCGTCGTTCACGCCATCGCCGGTCATGCCAGTGATATGGCCATGCTTCTGGAACAGCTTGACGATCGCGAATTTATGCTCGGGAAACACCTCGGCGAAGCCGTCGGCCTTCTCGACCTGTTCGATGCCATCATCGAGCGGATTGGTGTCGCCCTTGCCGACCAAGCTGCCAGCCGGCAGGATGTTGCCGCCCAAACCCAGCTTGCCAGCGATTTGGCGCGCGATGGCGACGTTGTCGCCGGTCACCATCTTGATGCGCACGCCATGCTCACAAGCCTGCTCGATGGTTTGTGCTGAATCCTCGCGTGGTGGATCGAACAACGAGATCACGCCGAGAAACACCCAGGGTGCGTCGTCCGATTCCTTGTGTGCCACACCCAAGGCGCGATAGCCATGCGCGGCGAAGTCATCGACCACCCGTTGCGCCCGCGCCTGGTCTTCGTCGTTCAGGCCACAGAGTCGCATGACGACCTGTGGCGCGCCCTTGGTGACCTGGAATACATGGCCTAGGTCGTCGCGAATCGTCGCCTCGGTGTGTTTATGCACCGGGTCGAACGGTACAAAGCGTACCTGGCTGAAATGGTCCATATAGTGTCTGTCGTCCAGCCCGTGAATGATCGCCTCATCGATGGCGTCGCGATCCTC
Organism: Sedimenticola sp.; assembly: GCA_026984055.1. Taxonomy (GTDB): domain Bacteria; phylum Pseudomonadota; class Gammaproteobacteria; order Chromatiales; family Chromatiaceae; genus JALSSX01. The sequence goes on from JALSSX010000185.1 coordinate 4,549, forward strand.
CTCGCGCGAGGCCATGGCCGCCGCGAGCAATACCGCCTGCTCGTTCTTGGCGTGGAACAGCCTGACCTCGCCGAGGGTCAGTTGGTTCTGCGTCAGGGTGCCGGTCTTGTCCGAGCACAACACGTCCATGCTCGCCATCTCCTCGATGGATTCCAGGCGAGTGACGATCGCCTTGCGCCTCGACAAGGCCATTGCGCCGACCGCCATCGTCATCGACAGCACCGCCGGCAGCGCAACCGGTATGGAAGCCACCGTCAGGATCAGCGCGAATTGCACGAGTTGCATCCACGGCGCGTTGTGATGCAATTGCGTCAGGATCAACACCGCGACCAGCGCCAGGCTGACATAGATCAGATAGTCGCCGATCGCCAACACGGCCTTCTGGAAATGCGATACCGTGCGCGCCTCGGCGATCAGGCTGGCGGTTTTACCGAAACGGGTGTTCCCGCCAGTCGTGGAGACGCGCGCGACCGCCTCGCCCTGCTTGATGATGGTGCCGGAGAAGGCGTCCTCGCCGATCTTCTTCGTCACCGGCAGGGATTCCCCGGTCAACGCCGATTGATCGACGTTGAGGTAGTCACCGTCCACCAGCTCGACATCGGCGGGAATCACGTCGCCGAGGAGTAGCCGGATCACATCGCCGGGCACCAGTTGCGTTGCGTCGATCTCTTGCCATCGACCGTCGCGCAAGGCGCGGGCCTTCAGCGCGAGTTGCTGCTTCAAGGCATCCACCGCGTTGCCGGCGGTGAACTCTTGCCAGAAGCCGACGCCGGCGTTGAACAGCAACAGCGCGATGATGATCCAGAAATCCGCCCAGCGGTGATCCATCGCGGATAGCGCGGCGGCCACTTCGATCATCCACGGGATGGGACCCCAGAAGTAGCCGAGCAACTTCAGGAAGGCGTTGGTTTTCTTCTCCACCAGCGCGTTCGGACCGTATTGCTTCAGTCGTATCGCCGCCTGCTCCGTGCTCAGGCCTTGGATTTCGGTATTCGCGGGATCATCGGGTTCCGCCATGTTCGTGCTCCTGAATTCGGTGGGCTGGACGAGGCGTTTGCTCAAAGCTCCGGCAGCAGATCGATGCCGAAGTGGCGACCCAGTGAGAACAGGCTGGGCACCGTCACGAAAGCCAAGGGAAGGATACTCGCGACTGTGAGGCCGATATCGGCGAATATCCGCTCCAATGCCTGATTCGCCTGTTGTAGTTCGGATCGGCTTGCCTGGTGTTCGAGCAACCGGCGGCAGGTAGCGACCACTTTTCTGGCATCATGCAACGCTGTCTCCATGGTTCGTCAAGCTTAGTCGAGGCGCGTCGCGCCGGCTGTCACTCCGGTGACAAGGGTGCTCCGGCATGCCGCATCAGCACCGCCAGCGCAGCAGATATCAGACGCGCGACCGGCGGGTCGGAGCGCGACGGCAGCATGATCGGCGCGCTGGCGCCGACGACGATACCGGCCAGTGTCGCGCCGGCGAGGTATTCGAGATCCTTCGCGAGGATGTTGGCCGCGTTCAGATCGGGCGCGAGCAGGATATCCACCTCGCCGGATACCGGGCTGTCGATCTGTTTGATGTTGGCGGCTTCTCGCGAGATCGCGTTGTCGAAGGCCAGCGGGCCGTCGATGATGGCATGACGGATCTGGCCTCGATCGGCCATCTTGCTGAGACAAGCGGCATCGAGGGTAGACTGGATCGCGGGTTTCACTACTTCGACCGCCGATAGCGCGGCGACACGCGGCGTTTCGACACCGAGCAGGCGCGCCAGATCGATCGCATTCCGCACGATGGAGGCTTTTACAGAGAGATCCGGTGCGATATTGATCGCCGCATCGGTGATGAACAGCAGCTTCGGATAACTGGGTAGATCGGCAACGAAGACATGGCTGACGCGCTGGCCGCGACGCAATGCACGCAATACGGGATGCATCAGCGTATCGGTGTGTATCCAGCCCTTGGCCAGGGCATGGGCCTTGCCCTGTTGCACCAGTTCGACGCCAATCTCGGCTGCTTCCTGTTCGTTGCTGGCAGGAACCAGTGTGTCGCCGGCCAGCTCCGGGCAATTCAGGGTGTGACAGATCGCCTCGATGCGCTCTGGCCGACCAATCAGAATTGGTTCGAGCAAGCCGGCGTCCCGGGCCTCCAGGACGCCTTCGAGCACATGCTGTTCGCCGGCATCGACCACTGCGGTTTTCAATGGTGTCAGCTCACGCGCCCTGTCGATGAAGGCGCGCAGCCGGGAGGGTGGTTGAGTTTGTGTATCGCGCATCACCATTATTGTTCCTCGTTGGCGCGTTCGGGAAAGCTTCCTGGCGCGCTCATTTTTTTGCCTTGTCTGAGGCCAATGTCCCCCGCGAGGACGCAGGGTGAATCATCTGGGCCAGTATGGCCACCGCCAGCAAAACGTTGGAATGATTGCATGCACCCTATCGTCTCATGGAAATCCATATTTCTCGCCACCCGGAGAGACATGCGGGTCAACTTCCATGATGGGAAAACACCCACGCTATCATGAAAGTTGTCTGTGATTCGGCTGTGGGATGCCGAGGTCAAGCCTACCGGGACGTATTCCACGCTTTCGCGAGCGGCTTGGCTGTCACGCGCATGACAGCGTGATAGCTATCGAACACGGCGCCTGCCTGTCCCCAGTTGCTGGCGAACAGCACTTGCGTACCATCGGGGCTGATATTGACCTGAACCGAATCGGCATGCTGGGTGGTGTTATGTGTCTGGGCGAAACGTCCCACGGTTTCGCTGCCATCGAGCTTGAGCGCGAAGGCTTCTCGCGTTCCGGCGCCATGCTAGAGATACCGGGTATTGAGATAGCACCAGCCCGGTCGCTTGGAGTTGTGGTAGCTGATGTGTCCCCCATTCGATGACCGGGATCAGGCATTCCAAGCGATGTCTGTCGAGTCGGGAATGACCTGGCGCATTCTGTACTTTTTGAGCCTCGTGGCCGATGAAATGCGGACTCGGTCACGCAAATGCTTGCGATGCGCGGGAGATGCCGGAAGCCCGTCCCCGACTCTTGACTGGCTGCGGCGCTATCCCGCTTCAAGCACGCTTTTCCCGACCAGCTCTCCGTCGGCATCGAAGCGGTACCTGTGTGGCGCGCCGGTCTTCAGTTCATAGGCGAGTATCTGCTCTGGCGTCATGCGCTCGATATGCATGATGATGGCGCGCAATGAGTTGCCGTGCGCGGAGACCAGCACATGTTCGCCTTTTCGCAAGCGTGGGATGATGTGTGACTGGTAATAGGGCAGGGCGCGGGAGGCGGTCATCTTCAGGCTTTCGCCGTTCGGCGGCGGCACGTCGTAGCTGCGTCGCCAGATGTGGACCTGTTCGTCGCCGAAGCGCTGACGGGCGGCATCCTTGTCCATGCCTTGCAGGTCACCGTAGTAGCGTTCGTTGAGTTTTTCGGAGACGTGGATCTTGAGTTCCTTGCGGTCGTCGACAGTGGGGATGAAGTGTTCGTACCATTCACTGCTGAGTTCATGCACGCGGACGTATTGGTCGCAGTGATGGTTGCGCTTGAGGATCTCATAGAGGCTGTCCTGGGCGCGCAGCAGCGCGGAGGTGAAGGCGATGTCGAACACATGGTCGGCGAGTAGCTCACCGGCACGTTCGGCTTCGCGCATGCCGTTGTGACTCAGCGAGACATCGACCCATCCGGTGAATCGGTTTTGCAGGTTCCAGATCGATTCACCGTGACGTACCAGGATCAGCTCGCTCATGCGGCTGGTCGGCGACAGTAGGCGTCGGCGCCAGCGTAGCGCGCGGCATGGCCGAGGTATTCCTCGATGCGCAGCAGTTGGTTGTATTTCTCGACCCGTTCGCCGCGTGCCGGCGCGCCGCTCTTCAGATGGCCGGTGTCCAATGCGACGGTCAGGTCGGCGATGAAGCTGTCGACGGTTTCACCGGAACGATGCGAGACGAAGGCGCCCCAGCCGTGGTCGCGCGCCAGGCGCGTGGCGGTGATGGTCTCGGTCAGGGTGCCGATCTGGTTGAGTTTGATCAGCACGGCGTTGGCGACATCTTCCTCGATGCCGCGCGCGATGATCTCGGGGTTGGTGCAGAACAGGTCGTCGCCGACCAGTTCTATCCTGCCGCCGAGTTGTTGGTTCAGTTGCTTCCAGCCGGTCCAATCGTCTTGCGCCATGCCGTCTTCGAGTAGCACCAGCGGGTATTTTTCCGCCAGGCTGGCGTAGTAGGCGACCATCTCGGCGGTGTCCAGGCGCCGGTCCTCGGTGCGCAAGTGGTATTGGCCGTCTTCGAAGAATTCGCTGGAGGCGGGGTCGCAGGCGATGCCGACATCGTGTCCCGCTCGCAGCCCGGCGTTGCTGATTGCCTCGACGATCAGCTCGAAGGGTTCTTCGTTGGATTTCATGCGCGGCGCGAAGCCACCTTCGTCACCGACACCGACCGACAGGCCACGTGATTCCAACAGGTTTTGCAGTTCGTGGTAGACCGCGCTACCCCATTCCAGCGCTTGGGCGAAGCTGTCGGCGCCATGAGGCGCGATCATGAATTCCTGGAAGTCGGCGCCCTGCCAATGGGCATGCACGCCGCCGTTGAGGATGTTCATGTGCGGCACCGGCAGGCGCGTAGAGTCTGGTCCGCCGAGATACTGATAGAGATGCAGTCCGCAGGCCCTGGCGGCGGCGCGCGCTATCGCCAGCGACACGCCAAGAATGGCGTTCGCGCCGAGCCGCGATTTGTTCGGCGTGCCGTCCAATGTGATCATCGCGCGGTCGATGTTCGCCTGCTGGCGGGCATCCAGGCCGTGTACCGCCGGGGCGATCAGGTTGTTGACGTTGGCTACTGCCTGAGTGACGCCTTTGCCACCGAAATGGCGCGCGTCGTCATCGCGCAGTTCGACGGCTTCGCGGCTGCCGGTGGAGGCGCCGGATGGCACCGCTGCGCGGCCTCGCGCGCCACCGGACAGTTGGCATTCGACCTCGACCGTGGGGTTGCCGCGCGAATCGAGGATCTGACGCGCGTGGATCTGGGTGATGTGAGATTGGGTTTCCATCTATTGCTCTCCGGTGATCGATGGCGCGGCTTGTCGATCCGCGCCATCGTGGTATTCGAGTCGCCTGGATGCGATCCAGGCGCGGTGAACCCCTCAGTGTTTCTTCTCCAACTTCTTCTCTACCTCCAATACATGCCGCGTGGTGGTCAATACGGTATCTGGGTTCAGGCTCATCGAGTCGATGCCGATCTCCACCAGGTATTCGGCCATCTCCGGGTAATCGGATGGCGCCTGGCCACAGAGTCCGGAATGTCGCTGGTTGCGGCGTGCGCCCTCGACCGCCATGCGAATCATCTGCTTGACGCCTTCGTCGCGTTCATCGAAGTCGAAGGCGACGATCTCAGAATCGCGGTCGACACCGAGGGTTAATTGGGTCAGGTCGTTGGAGCCGATCGAGAAGCCGTCGAACAACCTGGAGAACTGGTCTATCAGGACCACATTGTTCGGGATCTCGCACATGACATAGATTTCCAGGCCGTTGTCGCCGCGCTTCAGGCCGTGCTTCGTCATCGCCTCAAGCACGCGCTGGCCTTCGTCGACGCGGCGACAGAACGGAATCATCAGCTTGATGTTGGTCAACCCCATGGTGTCGCGCGCGCGTTTCATCGCCGCGCATTCCAGGGCAAAGCCCTCGGCGTAGGCGGGATGGGTGTAGCGCGCCGCGCCGCGAAAACCGATCATCGGGTTGTCCTCCTCCGGCTCGAACACCCGGCCGCCGAGCAGGGTGGCGTATTCGTTACTCTTGAAGTCGGACATGCGCACTACCACCGGTTTCGGCCAGAACGCGGCGGCGATGGTGGCGACGCCCTCCGAAAGTTTCTGGATGAAGAAGTCCGCGCCGTTGTTGTAGCCGACGATCAGGCTTTCGATCTGTTTGCGTTCCCTGTCGTCTTTCAGTCGCTCGGGGTGCAGCAGCGCCAGCGGATGCGCCTTGATGTATTCGTTTATGATGAATTCCAGCCGCGCCAAGCCGACTCCGTCGTTCGGCAGGGCGCGGGTGGAGAATGCAAGATCCGGATTGCCAAGATTAATCATGATCTCGGTGCGTGGTCGTGGCAAGTCGGACAGGTCTGTGCGGATGATCTCGAATGGGATCTCACCACGATACACCCGGCCTTCGTCGCCGCCGGCGCAGGAGACGGTAACGGTTTCGCCGTTGGGAATGTTGTCGGTGGCGTCGCCGCAGCCGACTACCGCGGGGATGCCCAGCTCGCGTGCGATGATCGCGGCATGGCAGGTGCGGCCGCCATGGTTGGTGACGATCGCGGCGGCCTGCTTCATCACCGGTTCCCAGTCCGGCGTGGTGGTGTCGGCGACGAGTACTTCGCCTGGCTGAAACTCATGCAGATGGGCGACATCATGGATGTAACGCGCCTTGCCGGTGGCGATGCGCGTGCCGATGGCATAACCGCGCGTGAGGATCTCGCCGCCGCCGCGTAACTGGAATTGTTCCAGAATGGTGCCAGTCTGTTGCGAGGCGACTGTCTCCGGGCGCGCCTGCACCAGGTAGAGCTTGCCGTCCAGGCCGTCCTTGGCCCACTCCATATCCATTGGTTTGTCATGGCCGGCGCGGTCGCTATAGTGCTGTTCGATGATCAGCGCATAGTCGGCTAGCTTCAGCACGTCCTCGTCTTCAATGCAATAACGCAGCCGGTCGGCCTCCGGTGTCGGAATGTTGCGCGTCAGCTCGCGTGTCTGGCCGGTCGCATAGATCATCTTCACCGCCTTCTCGCCGCGATGGCGACGCAATACCGCGCGATGGCCGGCGAGGAAGGTCGGCTTGTGGACATAGAATTCGTCCGGTTCGACCGCGCCTTGTACAACATTCTCGCCCAGGCCGTAGGCGCCGGTAATGAATACCACGTCGCGAAAGCCGGTTTCGGTATCCAGTGAGAACATCACCCCGCTGGCGGCCAGATCCGAACGCACCATCTTCATCACGCCGATCGACAGCGCGACCTTGAAATGATCGAAGCCTTGGTCGATGCGGTAGTGGATGGCGCGGTCGGTGAACAGGCTGGCGAAGCAACGTCGGCAGGCATCCAGCAGCGCGGCATCACCGCTGACGTTTAGATAGGTGTCCTGCTGGCCGGCGAAGCTGGCGGTAGGCAGATCCTCGGCGGTGGCGGAGGAGCGCACCGCCAGGCTCAGGCCATCACCGTATTCGTCCTGTAGCTGGTGGTAGGCGTCGAGGATCTCTTGAGCCATGTCGTCTGGAATGCCGGCGCCATAGATGATGTCGCGCGCCTGCTTGCCGCGT
>JALSSX010000186.1 GCA_026984055.1 Sedimenticola sp.
TAGGTCCACCAGGCCGAATCGCGGTGGATCAGGGCAATGACGGCTGTCGAGCGCGGCAGGATCGGCGGCTCCTGGTTGGTGCCGAAGTCGGTGATGCGGTGATGAGTCTCGACCAGGATCTCTTCGAGCAGCGCGCGCGCGCTGTCGGCCGGATGGGCGGTCTGGCGGAACAGGTCGATGCTGGTATCGACGAGAATCTGTGCCGCGACCTCGCCCTTTGGATGGCCACCGAGACCGTCGGCCAGCACGATCAGCACGGTATCGTCGCTTTCGATCACGTGGGTGCGGTCTTGATTCAGCTTGCGGCCACCGATCAGACTGACGGTGGCGCTTTCGAAATCGGACGTGGAAGAGACGTTTTCGGGAGAATTCATGAGGCGCTACGGGTCGGCGTGTGGGCATCCCAATTGGGCACGGATTTCAGCAGCACGTCGTGGAACTCCCGCGCCGATTGCGGCCGGTTCTTCGCGTCGATGGCCATTGCCCAGTCGATGGCTTCGAGCAACGGACCGGGATAGGTGGACTGGAAAGCACTGACCGCCGGTTCCATGGTGTCGCGCGCATGGCGCTTGGTTGCCGCTGGTGGCGAGCGGCCCTCGATGCTGGCGCGCATGCTGGCGCCGATGGCGTAGACATCGCTCCATGGGCCGACCTTGCCGCGCGAGTAGTATTGCTCGACCGGCGAGAAGCCTGGCGTGACCACTTGGCTGGTCTTGGTGCGTTGTTTCTCTTCGTACAGGTGTGCCGCGCCGAAATCCAATAACAGCGGATTACCGCCTGGGCGCAGATGGATGTTGCTCGGCTTGATGTCCAGATGCAGTAGCGATTTGGAGTGGATCAGCGACAAGGCATCCAGTAGTGGGGGGAATACCGTGAGCAGGAAGCGCGTGCTCAGGCGTCCCTTGCGGCGCTTGATATAGCCGCCGAGATTCTTGCCACGCTCGTAGTCCATGACCAGATAGGCCGTGCCGTTTTCGAGAAAAAAGTTGCGCACGCGCACGATATGTGGATGGTCCAGCTTGGCCAATGCCCGGGCTTCCTGGTAGAACAGCTTGCGCCCTTGATTGAAGGTCTCGGCCTTGTCTGGAGAGATGACCTCGACCCTGCGCGAGCCGGCGCGGCGTATCGCCATCTTCTTCGGTAGGTATTCCTTGATGATGACGCGCTCGTCGGTATCCTCGTCGTCGGCCTGATAGATCAGGCTGAAGCCACCGCTGCCGATCAGCTTGGTGATGCGATAGCAATCGATCACTGTATCAGCGTGAAGGGCCTTGCGTGGCGGCTTTTTTTTCGGCGTGTCTGTCGTCATATGTTCACATGCGGCTGGCTGGGCGCCTGTCGGATTCGCGTGAAAGTACGTGGTTGATCGCCTGTGATCCGTCCGCGGGAACGCCGTGAATACGTTCCCGTAGGCTTGGCCTCGGCCTCCCGCCGCTGAATCATGGGCAGCCTTCATGACAGCGGGGTGTCGCTTCCATCATGACCGATGGCTCGTTCTATGGCTTCGCCACGATTCCCAATGGACCGTTGGAAGAGATGCTACACGGCCTTTTCAACAACCTGCCGAACCCGGCGGATTCCTGGCGCGCCGATATCGACACGCGGAATTTCCACGGCGCGGCCAGCCTGTCCCGATGGATGTTCACGTTAGTTAATGCGAGAGCGGTCTGTTCGCCCGATCTCTGTATCGGTATGATACACGCTTTCTTTCGGTCCAACAGGATCACGCATGGCGAATAGTATGACCGCCTTTGCACGCGCCGAGCGGCACGGCGACCACGGCGATCTGGTTTGGGAGGTTCGTTCCGTCAACCATCGCTATCTCGAAGTGCTGCCGCGTCTGCCAGAGGAACTGCGCGCGTTGGAGCCCCGGGTGCGCGAGCAGGCCGGCCGTAGGTTGCGGCGCGGCAAGCTGGACTGCGCGTTGCGATTTCAGCCGGCGAGTGACGCGCCGGAGGCGCTGCGCGTGAATCTCCGCCTGGTCGAACAACTCATCGATGCAGCCGACCGGATCGCCGCGCGCACCGGCCGCGACGACAGACCGGCGACGGCCGATCTGTTACGCTGGCCGGGCGTGATCGAGGCCGCCGGTCAGGATATGGACCGGGTGCAGAGCGAGGCCGCTGCGTTGCTCGATACGGCGCTCGCCGGGTTGGTCGAGATGCGTCGCCGCGAGGGTGGGAAGCTGGCGGTGATGATTCTGGAGCGCTGCCGCCAGATGCAAGCGCTGGTTGCGGAGGTACGCACGATGATGCCGGCGATTCAACAGCGCGGCCGCGAGCGCGTGTTGGCGAGGCTGGCCGTGCTGAACGCCGATCTGGACCCGGATCGTCTGGAACAGGCGTTGGTACAATTGGTGCAGAAGATGGATGTCGACGAAGAGCAGGACCGTCTCGACGCCCATCTGGACGAGGTATGCCGGGTGCTGGAATTGGATGAGCCGATTGGCCGGCGCCTGGATTTTCTGATGCAGGAGCTGAATCGCGAGGCCAATACCATTGCGTCCAAATCGGCCGACGCGGAACTGACCGCGATCACGGTGCGCATGAAGGTGTTGATTGAACAGATGCGCGAGCAGGTGCAGAACATTGAGTGAAACAGCGCAAGGCCTGTTGTTCATCGTCTCGGCGCCGTCCGGCGCTGGCAAGACCAGCCTGTTGAAGGCGCTACTGGTACGGGACGCCAGCCTGAATCTGTCGGTGTCGCACACCACGCGCGCGGCGCGCCCCGGTGAGCGAGACGGGGTGGACTACCATTTCGTCTCGATGGATGTATTCCAGCGGATGCGCGATGCCGATGCATTTCTCGAATGGGCCCAGGTATTCGACAATGCCTATGGCACGGCGGAGGCAAACGTGCGCGCGCAGCTCGACCAGGGTCGGGACGTGATCCTGGAGATCGACTGGCAGGGCGCGCGTCAGGTGCGCGCGCGCCTGCCCGAGGCCATCGCCATCTTCATCGTGCCGCCTAGCGTAGAGGCGTTGCGCGAGCGGCTTTCCGGGCGCGGCCAGGACAGCGTCGAGGTCATCGAGCGACGCATGCGCGATGCGCGCGCCGACATCACGCACTATGACGAATATGACTATCTGATCGTCAACGATGTGTTCGACGATGCGCTGGACGAACTGGCGGCGGTAACCGCCGCCGAGCGGTTGCGCACCTCGGTGAAATTGCCGCGCCTGCCGGAACGGTTGCGGCGGTTGCTCGCCGGCCGGGGTTGAGGCGGACGCCGGCTGGCGGCCTGCTCAGTCCGCCAGCCTGGCTGGATATCCGGCTTTTGTCAGCGCCTGGATGACACGCTCGGCATCGACCGAGCCGTTGACCTCGGCGCTGGCCGATTCCAAGTCCACCTTGGCGTTGTTCACGCCCGGCAGCTTCTCGATCGCGGCTTTCGCCGCCGCGACGCAGCCGCCGCATTTCATCTTTTCCACATGAAACTTCAGCATCGTCTATTCTCCCAGTATTCGTCTATCGACAGCTTGCTTTCGTAACGTCCGATCCCCGATAATGCCGTGATTTATCGGTCGCGTCGATCGATATGGCGAGCAGCGGAAGATCATAAATTCATGAAACTAGGTATCCCGAAAGAAACCCTGGCGGGCGAGAAACGCGTCGCTTCGATCCCGGAGGTCGTGGCCAAGCTGGTCGCCCAGGGGTTCGAGATATATGTCGAAAGGGGCGCCGGCGAGGCCTCCGACTATCACGATGGCGACTATGAGGCGGCCGGCGCAACATTGGTGGATCGCGCCGCGGCATTCGGCGCGGATGTGGTATTGAAGGTACGCAGGCCGACCCTGGACGAGGTTGCGCTGATGGCCGAGGGGGCTTTCTATGTGGGCTTCATCGAAACCTGTGGCGAGGACGAAATCGTCGCGGCGATGCACGCGCGCGGCGCGCGCATTCTCGCGATGGAGCGCATTCCGCGCATCTCGCGGGCACAGTCGATGGACGCGCTCTCGTCGCAGAGCAATATCGCGGGCTATCGCGCGGTGCTCGAAGCGGCGGTGCATTATGGCCGCTTCGTGCCATTGATGATGACTGCCGCCGGCTCGTCCAAGCCGGCGCGCTTGGTGGTGCTCGGGGTCGGCGTCGCGGGTTTGCAAGCGATCGCCACGGCGCGACGGCTCGGCGCGGATGTGTCCGCCTATGACGTGCGTCCCGAGACGCGCGAGCAGATCGAGTCGTTGGGCGCGAAGCCGATCGATCTGGATCTCGGCGAGAGCGGCGCTGGAGAGGGTGGCTATGCGAAAGAACTGTCGGAAGCGGCCAAGGCGCGTCAGCAGGAACTGCTCGCCGACGAACTGGCGAAGGCGCATATCATCGTCTCCACGGCGTTGATCCCGTGCCGGCCGGCGCCCGAGTTGATCACCGAATCCGTGGTCGAGCGCATGCGCGAGGGTTCCGTGATCATCGACCTGGCAGCGGCGAACGGCGGTAACTGTAAGCTCAGCGAGGCGGACAAAGTGGTCGTGAAGCATCATGTCAAGCTGGTCGGGCATACCAATTATCCGTCGATGGTGGCGGCCGACGCGAGCGCCTTCTATGCGCGCAATATCATGAATCTGTTGAATACCATGTTCGAGTCATCGGATGCCGGCCCGGTGCTGAAGGATCTTGCCAAAGACGAGATTACCGAACACGCCGAATTGAAACCGGAAGAAGAGTAAGGAGTCCGCCATGCCTGATGCACTTGTTGCGCTGTACGTCTTCGTCCTGGCCTGTTTCATTGGCTACTATGTCATCTGGGGGGTGACCCCATCGCTGCATACGCCGCTGGTCGCGCTGACCAATGCCATCTCCGGCATCGTCATTGTCGGCGCGTTGCTGGTCGCCGGTTTCGATCAAGCGAGCGGACTCAGTGAGGTGATCGGTTTTTTTGCCGTGTTGCTCGCATCGATCAATGTGTTCGGCGGCTTTCTGGTGACCAATCGCATGCTTGCAATGTTCAAGAAGAAAAAGAAGTAAGGGGCGGAATCGATGCAATTCTCGGCGAACGGCCAAGCGCTGGCCTATCTGGTCTCGGCGATACTCTTCATCCTGGCGCTGAAGGGGCTGACGCACCCGGGTACCGCGCGTAAGGGTAATTACTACGGCATGCTCGGCATGCTGATTGCGATCGTCGCGACCCTACTCGGCGCGGAGGTCAAGTCCTATGGCTTCATCATCGCCGGCGTTGCCGCGGGTGGCGTGATAGGCGGGATTCTCGCCGCCCGGGTGCGAATGACAGCGATGCCACAACTGGTTGCGGCTTTGCATAGCTTCGTCGGGCTGGCGGCGGTACTGGTTGCAGTCGGCACTTTCCTGAACAGGCGCGAGGCGGGCATGCTCAATCCGGTGCTGATGGGCGAGTTGTCGGCCGGCATCGTCATTGGCGCGATCACCTTCACTGGTTCGGTGATCGCTTTCGGCAAGCTTCAAGGCTTGATCTCTGGCGCGCCGGTACGGTTTCGTGGTCAGCATCCGCTGAATGCGCTGATCGCCCTGGTCACCATCGCCCTGGCAGTGCATTTCGCGACCACCGGCAGTGCAGTATCGCTGGGCCTGATGACAGTCTTGGCCCTGTTGATTGGCGTGACCCTGATTATTCCGATCGGGGGGGCGGATATGCCGGTGATCATCTCGATGCTGAATAGCTATTCTGGCTGGGCGGCGGCAGCCACCGGTTTCACGCTGCACAACAATCTGCTGATCATCGTCGGCGCGCTGGTGGGTTTCTCCGGTGCGATCTTGTCACTGATCATGTGCCGGGCGATGAATCGCTCGATCTTCAATGTCGTTTTCGGCGGTTTTGGCGGCTCTGGCACGGCCGAGGCGTCGGCTGTTACGGCGGCTGCCGAGAAGGGCGTCAAATCGGCGTCGGTCGAGGATGTCATCTACTGGACCGAGGATGCCGACAAGGTCATCATCGTGCCAGGTTATGGCATGGCCGTGGCGCAGGCGCAGCATGCGCTGAAGGAATTGATGGAGTTGCTTGAGGAGCGTGGCGTGAAGGTATTGTTCGCCATCCATCCGGTTGCGGGGCGCATGCCGGGGCATATGAATGTGCTGCTGGCCGAGGCGGATATCCCCTATGATCATGTGCTGGAGATGGATGAGGTCAACCCAGAGTTTCCAACCGCAGACGTGGTGTTGGTCGTCGGCGCAAACGATGTGACCAATCCGGCGGCGCGCAGCGATCCTTCCAGCCCCATCTACGGTATGCCGATCCTGGAGGTCGGCAAGGCTCGCCAAGTGTATGTCATCAAGCGTTCCATGCGTCCGGGTTATGCCGGCGTGGACAATCTGTTGTATTACCAGGATAACTGCTCGCTGGTTTTCGGTGACGCGAAGGCCGTCTGCGAAGGTCTGGTGAACGCGTTGAAGGGTGGTGGCCATTGATGCCCATTCGACTGATCGTTGCATGGCCACGGCCTTCTCGCGCCTTATTGGCGTGAAAGCGCGCGGTCGGTTGCCTATGCCCGTCTTTGGGTACGCCGTGGACATGTCCCTGTAGGCTTGGCCTCGCGACATAGCCCGCGGGGGGGGGAATGCCGGGAGTCTTTCCGGTGCCCTGCCTCGGGTATCCCGCCGTCGAACAATGGGCAATGTTCATGACCGCAGGGGTGTTGTTCTCACCAGGAAGGTACCGCCATTTTCGATGACGGCAAGCCATTAAAAATGAAGGAACCGGGAAATCGCATTTTCCGGTTCCTTAGTTGAAAAAGTCCATGGAAAGACTTTTTCAACATGTAACTACTCAGCAAGTAGGAAAATCATGCTGTAACTGCTCAGATTGCCGCTGAAATGTGTCAGATCAAGGCGGGAAATGTGAGTTTACAGGTGTAAATGACCATTTTCCAACGCAGAGATGGCGCATTTCAGTGGTGAGCTGAGCAGCAACTTCAACATCTTGTTAGAAATGAAATGGCGCGCAGGTCGAAATCCGATGTTCGATTGGCCGTGATCATGGCACTTGTGTTTCCCCTCCTGCCGAATGCCCGCCATTGCCGATAGGAATCTTGTTCGCGACGGACGCCGCGGCGGTTTCCTGCTAAGCTGAAGGGCGGGAAACAATGACCATGGCAGCACGTCCGTGAAGCGAATTGAGCAAGGCAGCGATACCCAGAATTCCGATGCCTCTTCGGGAAAGCGCGCATCCGTGCCGCTGATGTGGCGATTCCTGTTCCTGTTGACGGCGATTCTCGCCACTGTCACCGCGTTTGTCATCGGTTTGCATCTGAGTGATGAACGTCACGGCGTCGAGGAAGCGCAAGCCAAGTATCTCGAATGGGTTGCCGAGCGGCTCACATCACCCCTGCGGGAGCATCGTTCGGTCGGGGAGCTGCGTGGTCTTCTCGCCGCGTATGCCGATGCCGGGGTGGTCGATGCGCTGTGGCTCGGCGGGCCGGACAATCAGCGTATCGGGGTTGGCAAGCAGGATCCCGCGCAAACCTGGATCAATGTACCCATGGCGGTCGAGGGCTGGTCTCTGTTCGGCCGTGCTCGGAATGGCGCGCATACCGGCGAGACGAGCAATCTGATTCCTGCGTACCTGCTGTTGTTTCTCCTTGCGGCAGGTTTGATCGGCTGGATCACGCGTCGCTATTTCGCTGCTCCGTTGCGGCAGTTGACACAGAGCGTTGAGCGCATCGGCTCGGGGAAGAGCAGTGGGCCGTTGGTGGTGAGTGGCAGCAACGAATTCCGCATGTTGGCGAGCTTCATCAACCGCTTGCTCAGCCATTGCGACGGCCAGCGCGATTATCTGCAGCAGGCGCTGGTCAGCGTGCGTGACTCCCGCGAGCGGCTGGAACAGACGGTGCGGGAACGTACCGAGTCGCTGGAAAAGACGGCTCGCGCGCTGCGTCGGCGAGAGGTCTTGCTTCAGGAATACGCCGAGGTGACCAGTCAGCATATCGATCTGCGTGGCAGGATTCGTGAGCTGATGCGCTTGGCGTGCCGCATGCTGTCGTTGCATTACGGGCTGATCATCAATGCGCGCGAGGGCGCGCTGAATGTCATCGAACGTTATCCGCTGGGGCGGAATCTGCCGTTGCCGGATATCGTCTTCGTCGCGGATGTGCTACGCGCGGAAGGTCCGTTGGTGCGTAGTGGAAGTCAGGATTCAGAGCACCCGAATATCCTTAGCGAGGCGGCTCCCGCCGCGTTCGTTGCCTTGCCGCTGGAGGTGTTTGGGCGGCGCAATTTTGTGCTGTTGATCGCCTCCGATGTCACTGCGCCGGCGCCGTTCTCTCGCGAGGATATCAGCCTGCTTGCGTTATTCCGGGATTGGATATCTGCGACCTTGACGAATGAGGCGCAAGAGCGCCTGATCTTTCGTCAGAAAGAGCGCGCCCAGGTGACCCTGGAGTCCATCACCGAGGCGGTGATCACCACCGATAAGCACGGTATCGTCGATTACATGAACCCGGTGGCGGAGATGTTGACGGGTCGATTGGAGGCGGAGGCGCGCGGTCTGCCGGCGGCTGATCTGCTGCATCTGTTGCGCGAGTCGTCGCGCGAGGCCATAGAGAACCCGGTGATGCGCTGCCTGCGCATGCAGAAGGTCGTGGTGCTCGCCGAGGATCTGCTGCTACGTAGCGAAAAAGGCAAGGAATACGCGGTCGAGGGTTCGTTCGCGCCAATTCGTGATCGGCGCGGGGATCTGTCGGGCACGGTGACCATCCTGCATGATGTCAGCCAGGCTCGCGAGATGGCGACCCGCCTCAGTTACCATGCGACTCATGACGCGTTGACCGGTCTGTGCAACCGACGTGAGTTCGAGGGCCGTCTAAAGACCGCGTTGGATTCGGCGCGTGGCGGCAAGCACACGCATGCCTTGCTGTACATGGACCTCGATCAGTTCAAGATCGTCAATGATACCAGCGGCCACACCGCTGGCGATAACCTGCTGAAGCAGATCGCCGATGAGCTTCAGCGGCATATCGATGAAGACGATACCCTCGCGCGCCTGGGTGGCGATGAATTCGGCGTGCTGTTGCTGGATTGTGATGTCTCGCATGCCCAGCTTGTTGCTGACCGCCTGTTGCAAGCAGTCAAGGCGTTTCGCTTCGCCTGGCGGCATCGTACCTTCGATGTGGGCATGAGCATTGGCTTGGTGCCGATCGGACGTGGTTGTGGCCATCTGTCGCAACTGATGAGCGCGGCGGATACCGCCTGCTACGCCGCCAAGAACGAGGGCCGTAACCGGGTGCATCTCTATCAGGTGGACGATGCGGCGGTCACCGAGCATCGCGGCATGATGGAATGGGCGGTCACCATCAACACCGCCTTGCAGTTGAACCGTTTCGTGCTGTTCCGACAGCCCATTCAGCCGCTGTCGGCGCCCGCGCGCAAGCGTCATTATGAGATATTGCTGCGTTTGCGCCGCGAAGACGGCAGTCTGGTCGAGCCAGGGCATTTCATTCCAGCGGCGGAGCGCTTCGACATGATGCCGGCGGTGGACCGGTGGGTGATACGCTCGGTTTGTCGGTATCTGGCTTCCCAGCCGGAGGAGGCGCGCGATGCCATCGATTACTCCATCAACCTTTCGGGCGCTTCGGTAGACGATGAAACGCTGCTTGAGTTCATCACCAATATCTTTATCGAATTCGATATCAACCCAGCGACCATCTGCTTTGAGATCACCGAGACAGCGGCTATCTCCAGCCTGCACCGGGCCATCGAGTTGGTGCGCGAGTTGCGTTCCATCGGTTGCAAGTTCTCACTGGACGATTTCGGCGCCGGCTTTTCCTCGTTCAGTTACCTGAAAAACTTTCCGCTCGACTACTTGAAGATCGACGGCGCCTTCATCAGTGGCATCATCGACGATCCGGTCGATCAGGCAATGGTCAAGGCGATCAACGATGTAGGCCATACAATGGGGATCGAAACCATTGCCGAGTATGTGGAGTCTGAAGAGATAGCCATGCTGCTACGCACGGTAGGAGTCGACTACGCGCAGGGATTCTGGATTGCGCGGCCCGAACGTCTTGTGCTCGGCGAGCGGGTGTCGACGCTCGAAGCGAAAGAAATCCTATTGAAATCCGGTCGTTGAGTCGACCGATTTCGTCTTCGGAAAACTAGCGAGCGAACCTGAATATGTTGATAAAACGCAATGCCTGTATTCCTTCATCGGAGATCACGGACAGAAAGGTCTGGGAACAGCGGCGGGATTTTCTGCGAATCGCGGCGCTCGCTGGCGTCAGTCTGGCTGGCTGCGCGCCCACCGAATCGGAGGGCGGTAGTCGTGAACCCGTCGTTCATGGCGCGCCGATAAAGGGCATCGTCAAGAGCCGCTATCGTGTTGAACAAAAGCCAACCGACTACGCCGACATCACCACCTACAACAATTTCTATGAGTTCGGCATCGGCAAGAGCAAGCCGGCGCGGAACTCACGTGATTTCGTCACTCGCCCGTGGAATATCCAGATCGAGGGCGAATGCGAGGCGCCAGGCGAGCTGGGAATGGAAGACATCCTCGCGGGCTTTACTCAGGAAGAACGTATCTACCGCTTTCGTTGTGTCGAGGCTTGGTCCATGGTGATTCCCTGGGTGGGTTTTCCATTGGGGGATCTGCTGAAGCGCTTCAAGCCGACCTCGAAGGCGCGCTATGTGGCCTTTGAAACCCTGTACGATCCGAAGCGCATGCCAGGCCAGAAGCGCCGTGTGCTCGATTGGCCCTATCGTGAAGCCTTGCGCATGGATGAAGCCATGCACCCGTTGACCCTGCTCGCCACCGGCTTGTACGGGGAAGCGCTGCCGAATCAAAATGGCGCACCATTGCGCCTCGTCGTTCCGTGGAAATACGGCTTCAAGAGCATCAAATCCATCGTCACGATACGTTTCACCGAGAAGGCGCCGCCATGCACCTGGAACCAGATGGCGCCAGAGGAATATGGCTTCTATGCCAATGTCAATCCCGAGGTCGATCATCCGCGCTGGAGCCAGCGTTATGAGCGTTACATCGGCGAAGGGCTGTTCGGCGGCAAGCACCGCACCCTGCCATTCAACGGTTATGCCGAAGAGGTGGCATCCCTCTACAGTGGCATGGACCTGACCTTGTATATCTAGTGGTGCTCCCCTTGTCTGGCTCTTGGCGTTGGCTTTTCAAACCGCTGGTCTTTCTTTTGTGCCTGCTGCCCGCCCTCCGCTTGGCTTGGTTGGCATATAGCGATGCCCTCGGCGCCGATCCAATAGAGGCGTTGCTACACGGCAGCGGCGATTGGGCGCTGCGTTTCCTGTTGATCACCCTGGCGCTCAGTCCGCTGCGGCAATGGACAGGCTGGGGCTTCTGGCTGAAATATCGGCGCATGCTTGGCCTGTATGCCTATTTCTACGCGCTCGGGCATTTTCTTGTCTGGTTGTTGCTCGATCAGGCGCTGATGTGGGAGACAATCGTCCCGGATATCGTCAAGCGCCCATATATCACCGTGGGCTTCACAGCCATGCTGCTGCTCACTCCGCTGGCGCTGACATCGACGAAGCGCATGATGCGGCGACTCGGGCGGCGCTGGAAGAGGCTGCATCGCCTAGTGTATGTTGCCGCCACGCTGGGTGTGATCCATTTCCTCTGGCTGGTGAAGGCGGACCTGCGTGAGCCACTCATCTATGCGGCGATTCTCGTAGCCTTGATGGCATGGCGCTTGCCCCGCCTGTGCCAGATTCGTATTAATCTAGCCTAGGAGCCTGTCGGATTTAGCCCCTGCATTCCTATAGAATAGGGATATCGTACCAAGAAAGGGGCGAAGCCAGCATGTCAAGCAAATTCCAGCCGAT
>JALSSX010000187.1 GCA_026984055.1 Sedimenticola sp.
GACATGGGCTAGAGTTCGAACGCCTGACCAAGTTTCGGCATGACGACCTGGGTGTCCCGCAGTTTGCCGGCGAAGGCTGTCATGCTGTCGGGTTCGCCATGCACCAGGTAGGTGGTTTCCGGGTTGTCGATGTGTTGGTGCCAGGCCAGCAGTTCGGCCTGGTCGGCATGCGCAGAGAAGCCGCCGATGGTGTGGATGCTGGCGGCGACGGGGATCTCTTCGCCAAAGATGCGCACTTTCCGGGCACCGTCGATGATGCGCCGCGCCAGGGTGCCGTTGGCCGCGTAGCCAACGAAGACGACGCTGCATTCGTCGCGCCACAGGTTGTGTTTCAGGTGATGCGTGACCCGTCCGCCGGTACACATGCCGGAACCGGCCATGATCACCGCGCCGCTGTCTATCTGGTTGATGGCCATGGATTCGGCGGTCTCGCGGGTGAAATGCAGGCCGGGAAGCTTGAAGGGGTCATCGCCACCATGTAGCAGATCCAGGGTTTCCTGGTCGAAACATTCCGGATGACGGCGAAAGATCTCGGTCGCGGAGATGGCCATGGGTGAATCCAGAAACAGATTGATGAAGTGTTGAATCCGCTTCGATTCCACGCCCTCTCGCAGGAAAAACAGGATCTCCTGGGCGCGTTCCAGGGCGAAGGTCGGAATGACCATGTTGCCACCTCCCGCCATGGTCTGGTTGACTACGCTGTACAGCTCTTCAACCGAGGGCTTCAGTTGCTTATGCAGCCGATCGCCATAGGTGGTCTCCATCACTACGGTGTCGGCATGCGGCGGTGGCGTCGGATCACGCAGGATCGGGTGACCGCCGGAGCCGAGATCACCAGAGAACAGCACGCGATGCCGACGCCCCGCCTCTTCCAGTTCCAGCAGGATGCTCGCCGAACCGAGGATATGTCCGGCGTCGAGGAAGGTCGCGCGGATACCGGGCGCGATATCGATCGCTTGGCTATAGCTGGCGCGGCGGCCAAGAAATTCCAGGCTGTTGAGCGCATCCAGGGTTGTATACAGAGGTTCGATGTTCTCGACGTGCCTGCCGTAGCGACGGCGTTCCTTGCGTTGCTGATAACGGGCCTCCTCTTCCTGAAGGCCAGCGGAATCCAGCATCACCAGGCGCGCCAACTCCACCGACGCGGCGGTGGTGATGATCTCGCCCGTGAAGCCACGTTTCACCAACAAGGGGATGCGGCCACAATGATCCAGATGCGCATGGGTCAGCAGCAGGATATCGATATCCGCCGGGTCGAAACCGAAGGGCGCGGCGTTCTCCTCGCGCAATGCGCGCCCACCCTGATACATGCCGCAGTCGATCAATACCTTGCGACCCGCGCATTCGATCAGGTGGCAGGAACCGGTAACGCCCTGATCGGCGCCGTGAAACGAGATTTTCATAGGCTATTTCTCCGACAACCCAATGTTTGCTCCTTCCGCCCGCGCCCGGCAGATCCCGTCACGACCGTATGTGAGTATGACCATCATTGAACGCGAAAATCGCGCATTTCAGTGGCAGCCCGAGCAGCCTTGGTTCTATCAGGATGTTGAAAAAGTCCTTCCATGGACTTTTTCAACGGCGGAACCGGAAAATGGGATTTCCCGGTTCCTTCATTTTCAATGACTTGCAGTCATCGAAAATGGCCTGCTATGCCTCCAACATGCCGGGTAGCGACAAAAGATCTCGCTGAATTCGAGTTCACTTCGTGGATCGGGACGAGCGGGTCTCATGCCTGGTCGACATGAGTTCGCCGGCATAGCCGCGCAAGGCTTCCAGGTCCGCGATCTCGGTATGGAAGCCGCGCCGCTGTAGTACGCCACGGCGGCGCCAGTGTTGCAGATGCCGGTTGACGACCTGGCGTACCGAGCCGACCATGCGCGCCAATGCCTCATCGTGCAAATCATTGATCAGATGCAGATGCCGGCCAGCGTCCCGTTGCGCCTGTTTGTGCCCAGGGGCGACATGCCGCAGAATCAGCCTCGCCAGCCGCGTCATGGTGTCGTGCAAGGCCAGATCGGTGGCCAGATCCTCCATCTTACGCATCTGTTCGGCCAGATACGGCAGGAAGTTGCGGTTGAACTCCGGATGCTCGGCAATCCAGTGGCGCGCCGCGTCCAGCGGCACGGACACCGCTGCCACATCGTCCAGCGGAACCGGCGTGACCTCGTGCGGATGACTGTTCAGCAGGGTCACCATGTCGATACCATCACCGGGGCCAAGCAGCGCCAGCATGATACTCTTGCCGCTGTCGGGGTTGACGCGCATCACTTCGAGACGACCAGCGATCAGCAGATAAAAGCGTTCGTTGAACAGGCGCGGGTCGAGTTGCGTGCGCCGCCGCCAAGCTTCATGGCGGAACAACGACAGCATATCGTCGAGCAAGGCATCCGGTAGTCCTCCGAACAACGGCGAGTTGGCCAGCACATCCTTGCAGCGCCGATAACGCACCGGATCACGTTTCATCGAATGACCGCCGCGGGCATTCCGGACGCTGGCGCGTTGCCTCGTCGG
>JALSSX010000188.1 GCA_026984055.1 Sedimenticola sp.
ATGCCGAAACTCGGCGTGATGATAGAAGTACCGGCCGCGGCCCATCAAGCCGAAGCGCTCGCAGAACGCGTCGACTTCATCTCCATTGGCAGCAACGACCTGACCCAATACCTGCTCGCCGTGGATCGTAACAACAGCCATGTCGCGCGACTCTATGACGACCTCCATCCAGTGGTATTACAGACCATTCGTCAGATCACCACCGCCGCCACCGCGCACGGCACCCCGGTCAGCATCTGCGGGGAACTGGCCGGCAACCCGGCCGCCGCGCCGCTGTTGCTCGGCATGGGCATCTCCAGCCTGAGCATGAGTTCCGGCAGCCTGTTGCGCGTGAAGGCAGTGATCCGCGCCACTAGCCTGGCGCGCGCCCGCGAGCTGCTGCGCGGCGCGATGCGCTGCCATGACGGTGACTGCGTGCGCAAGCTGATGGAGCATGCGTTGGACGGCATGGGGCTGGGTGGCTTGGTCAGACCGGGGAAATGACCGGTCATCGAAACAAGCGGCGAGTCCCGTTCAGCTCAGCGCGCCTCCGCAACTGGAACCCTGCCCCGCCGCGCAGGCCCAGCAATGTTCACCGACCTGAATCGGCAACTCGGCCAGATCGACCGCCTTCAGATCGCGAATATGCAAGCACGTTTTTCCAGTGCCATTCAGCGGCATGTCCAGCATTTGGTTGAAATCACAGTCATAGACCCGGCCCCGCCAGTCGACGCTGAGCAGGTCGCGACACATCAGCGATTCCAGGTTTTGCG
This sequence comes from Sedimenticola sp., assembly GCA_026984055.1. GTDB lineage: Bacteria > Pseudomonadota > Gammaproteobacteria > Chromatiales > Chromatiaceae > JALSSX01. The sequence goes on from JALSSX010000188.1 coordinate 753, forward strand.
CCTGAAAGCTGTCCTTCAGCAGACGCAGGTAGTCGTCAAAGCCCCGGGTCGATTGCAGCATGCTGCCAAAGCGGCTGACCGGCACGTTCGTCAGAGTCAGCAAACGATTGAAAACGATGCCATGCTCGTCGAACAGACGCTTTTTATAGTCTGCCTCCAACACGGCTTGGGGCGGCGGCAAGCTCGCTCCCAGTGGGTTGTACACCAGGTCGAGACATAGCTCGCCGCCGTCGACTCCATAACCGAGCCGGTTCAGGCGTTGCAACGCGCGAATACTTGCCGCATGGACGCCAGCGCCACGCTGCCGGTCGACGTTCTCCGGCAGATAACAGGCATCGACGCGACCACCCGTACCCGCCTAGCGGCGAGAAACCCGGCGAGATCCCGCTGGCCGGGTTCTTCGAGTATGGTCAGATTGCAGCGGTCGATCACCTCGCAACCGAGTTCGCTCGCCTGTTCGACCAAGTAGCGAAAATGCGCATTCAGTTCCGGCGCGCCTCCGGTGAGATCCAGCACGCCGATCCGCTGTTCACGCAGGCAAGCCAGCACATCATCCACTGTTTGCCGAGTCATCGCCTCGGTGCGCTTCGGTCCAGCGTTCACGTGACAGTGCTGGCACTGCTGATTGCAGCGATAACCCAGATTGACCTGCAAGATGCGCAAAGTCTTCCGCCGAGGCGCGGGGAAGGAAGATGGAAACAACAACGGCTTCGAATCAAGCATGGAAATGACATTCATAATTTGGCGAGGTAATAGCATAACAGGCATGCTGGCCACGGGTAGCCTGTCGATCAGCGGCATGCTATTTTCCCTTTCGTAACCCTCACGCGACAACAGCATGACCGCACATTTCCGCACCATCGGCATCATCGGCAAATACGTCGCTCCGGGCGTGCGGCGCACCCTGCGACAACTGCTGGATTTTCTTCGTCAGCGCGGCTGCGAGGTGATCGGCGACCATTACACCGCCGACAGCTACCCCGATCTCAGCGTCGCCCGACTCGACTGGGATACCTTCGGCGCGCATGCCGACCTGGCGATGGTGGTCGGTGGCGACGGCACCATGCTGTACGCGGCTCGCCACCTGGCAAACCATCACACACCGCTGCTCGGCATCAACCTCGGCCGGCTCGGCTTTCTCACCGATGTCTCGCCAGACAGCATGGAGGCCACGCTCAAGCGCATCCTCGATGGCGAATACGAACGCGACGAACGCCTCACATTGGAACTTCAATTGGTAGAGGACGACCGGATCGTCCAGCGCGATTTCGCGTTGAACGACGTGGTCGTGCACAAATGGGACATCGCGCGCATGATCGAGCTGGAAACTCATGCCAACGGTCGCCATGTGGACACATTGCGCTCCGATGGCCTTATCATCGCCACGCCCACCGGCTCCACCGGCTATGCCCTGTCCGGTGGTGGCCCCTTGATGCCACCGAACATGGATGCCTGGGTGCTGGCGCCGATCTGTCCACACACGCTGAGCAACCGGCCTATCGTGATCCGCGGCGACAGCCGCATGGAGATCCGCATCCATGGACGCACCGAAGCCCGCCATGTGCGCATCAGTTGCGATGGCAACGACAGCCTGCCGATCCGCGAAAACACGCTGATCCGCATCGTCCAGGGGGCGCATCCGGTCCAACTGATCCACCCACGCGGCCATGATCACTTCTGCCTGCTACGGGCGAAACTCGGTTGGGGCGGCTGATGCTCGGCGGCTTGTCGATCTCCAATCTGGCCACCGTCACCTCGGTTGAGCTGGAACTGCGTAATGGTATGGTCGTGCTGACCGGCGAGACCGGCGCCGGAAAGTCTATTCTGATCGACGCCCTGTCCCTGGCGCTTGGCGCCAAGACCGACAAACGCATGATTCGTCACGGCGAGCAGCGCGCCGAGGTCAGCGCCAGCTTCCAGATCGATGCCGACATGCCGATCGGTGCCTGGCTGCGCGAACACGAACTGGATGCCGACGATGAATGCATCCTACGCCGCGTGCTCAACCAGAACGGTCGCTCACGCGCCTTCATCAACGGTAGTCCAGTACCTCAGAAGATCCTCCAACAGGCCGGCGGACTGCTCGTCGCGGTACATGGCCAGCATGCCCACCAATCCTTGATTCGCGGCAGCCATCAGCGTCACCTGCTGGACCGCTTTGGCGGGCACACTCGGCTGACAGCTCAGGTGGAACACCTGTATCGTGAGATTCAGACAACGCGCGCCGAACTGGAAGAAAAGCTCGCCGCCGCGCAGGAACGCCTGGCACGCCGTGATCTGCTGAACTACCAGATCGGTGAACTGGAAGCCCTGGAGCTGGACGAAAACGAATGGCGGCGGCTCGACACGGAACAGACCCGCCTGTCCAGCACCGACAGACTGCGCAGCGGCAGCGCGGCGATACTCGATGCGCTGAAGGGTGAAAACGCGTCATTGCATGGCCTGCTTGCCGCCAAGCTCGGACAACTCGATGAACTCGCCGCCGCCGACCTGAATCTAGGCGAACCACGTGAACTGCTCGAATCCGCGTTGATCCAGATCGAAGAGTGCGCCACCGGTCTTCGCCACTATCTCGATGGCCTGAACCTTGATCCACAACGTCTCGACGAGGTGGAGCAACGCCTCGGCGTGCTGCTGGACATGGCGCGAAAATACCGCGTCAAACCAGAGGAACTGAACCGTCATCTCGGCGAGCTACAGCGGGAGTTGGCAAATCTAGAGCAAGAAGACAGCAGCGCCAAGCAGTTACAAGATCGACTCGCCACACTGGAACAGGAGTACGCGGCCAACACGCAAAAACTGACGAAGAAGCGCCGCGCCGCCGCGCGCAGACTGGCTGCCAGCGTCACCGACTTCATGCAGACGCTGGCGATGCAGGGCGGTCTGTTCGACATCCGCCTGGGCCAGGCGCCAGCCGGACCCGGCGGCATGGACAAGATCGAATTTCTGGTCAACGCCAACCCCGGCCAGCCGCTGGAACCGCTCGGCGCGGTCGCCTCCGGCGGCGAACTGTCGCGCATCAGCCTGGCCATCCAGACCGCCACGGCGGGCTGCGACGATATCCCAACCTTGATATTCGACGAGGTCGATGTCGGCATCGGTGGCGGCACCGCAAGCATCGTCGGCGGCCTGCTGCGCAAACTCGCCAGCAAACGTCAGGTGATATGCATCACCCACCTACCGCAAGTCGCCACCTTTGGAGAACAACATCTCGCGGTGACGAAATCCAGCAGCGACGGACAGACGAGCACCGGTATCCAGCCACTGGACGCCAAACGGCGTATCGAGGAGCTGGCGCGCATGCTCGGCGGCGCGAAAATCAGTGAAAAAACTCGCGACAACGCGCGCGAGCTGCTGCGTCAGGCCGCCACATCGGGCGATTCCGGATAAAACCGCTTCACAGATTGGGGAGGTCCACGCGAGGTGACATTGGGAATCTTCCGCATCCAGGCGCGCTTTTCGCTATAATCCGATACATTGCGGCATATAACCTGTTTTCACGCTTGCGCAACAACTCGCCCAACCGCGCGAAATATCGTCGAAGGCCACGCAGCAGAATACCGAACTCCCAGGAAGACACTACCATGCAACACATCCTCATCGCCGACGATTCACTCACCGAGCGCACCCATCTGGCGCAGATCCTCGAGGAGGCCGGTTACCATGTGCTCACCGCCAGTTCCGGCAACGAAGCCGCCAGTATCGCGACGAAAAAACAACCAGACCTGATCTTTCTCGATATCATCATGGAGGATGGTGATGGCTACAAGACTTGTCGCTCGCTGAAACGGGATAAGAAGACCCAGCGGATACCGATCATCATGGTGTCAAGCAAATCCAACAACGTGGATAAAAAATGGGCCCTGCAACTCGGTGCCAGCGCCTACATCACCAAACCCTACGCGGCGGAAGACATTCTGACCGAGATCGAAAAAATCTAGGTACACCGCATGGATATCCCAGAAGACAATCTATCCGAAGAACATCCGAAAGCCGAGCAGGGCATCGATCCGCTGGCATTGCTCGATGCACTGCCGGAGGATATGGACACCGCCGTCAGCCGCGCCCTCGATGCCATGGATATGCGTTACATCATCCACGGCGCCAACATCGATCTATTGCTGCAAGCGGGACTGAAGATGGAAGTGGTCGAAGCCAGCAAGCCTTGTTACGTGCCGCACGCGCCGGACTGGTGCGAAGGCCTGCTCAACCTGCGCGGAGAACTGCTACCGATCATCGCGCTACAGCAGCTGCTGAGCGATCGCGCGGGTACCGTGGAAAAGCGCTTCGCCTACCTGTTGGTCATCCGTCCAGCCGATTCCGCCGCGGTTGCCATCACACTCCAGCGACTACCGGAGAAGATCCAATTCACCGAAGTCTCGCGGACAACACTGCCGAATCGTATCCCGGCGGGTATCTCGGTGGCGGTTCCAGCCGCGTATCGCCACTTGGATCGCGTGCTCCTCGAATTCGATCATATTGCCCTGCTCGACTCACTGCGGGGAGGCCCATCCACGCAACCCAGACAGGCATGACGCCGTCCCAATGATAATCAGCACATACATTTTCATTTTAGGTGATACTGGTCCAGCAATGGAGATTGCCGAGTCAAATTGAAAAACACGCTTTATTCAATGGCGATAAGCCATTGAAAATGAAGGAACCGAAGACCTCGTTTTACTGATTTTGTTATTGAAATGGTCGTAAAGAGCCTTTTCGGCACCCTATTTCAAGTTACCTTTAGCCATTGTGTATAGGCCCGCAAGATGACATCCAAAAAACCGCCTCGCTCCCTGGTCATTTCACTCATCCATCGGCATCCCTCGTTCCCGGGCAAGTCGCAATGCAAACAGTCGGTAACCGCCTGGCTCCTGTTATTCTCCATGCTGCTGGGACATTCCGCGCAGGCTCCGGCCGCCGAGAAAGGGGTATCCAACGACGCCATCCGGATGGGCGGGGTAATGGACCTCGAAGGGAGATCCAAGGGTCTTGGCCAGGGTATGTCGGCGGGCATCGAGGCCGCGCTGAAGGGTGTCGCCATCCAGCATCGGAAACTCGAATTCACGGTATTGAACGACTCCTACAACCCGGAGAAAACCATCCAGGCCACCCGCCAACTGGTCGACAGCGGTGTCTTTCTCGTCGCTGGAAACGTCGGCACGCCAACCGCCAAGGTGTCGTTGCCGATACTCCGGAAACAGGCCATCCCCGCAGTCGGCTTCTTCACTGGAGCGGGTCTGCTACGCACATCGGAGCAGACCAATATCATCAATTATCGCGCCAGCTACGCGCAGGAGATAACGGCGGTCATCCAAGGCGCCCTGGAACACGATATCGACGCTTCCGCAGTGTGCGCCTATGTGCAGAACGACGCCTATGGCATGGCCGGCATCCAGGGCATCATCAACGCCATCCAAGGCCGCAAAGGAAGTCAGAAGATCATCCAGCCGCTGGAGAAACTCTTGCACATGCCGGGGGAGAATCCGCCGCGTAACGGCATAGGTCCGGTCGGCGTATACCAAAGAAACACCTATCTGGCCCGACCCGGCTACACTTCCATCAAGCAGTGGGAGAAAAAACAAGGAACCCACTGCCGACTGGTGGTCACCGTGGGAGCCTATACCTCGGTTGCCAAATTTATTGGCTACGCCCGCTACAAGCAGGAGGACTGGCTGTTCAGCGCCGTTTCGTTCACCGGCGCGGAGAACTTCAAGACCGCGCTGAAAGAGATGAATATCGACGGCGGCGTGATCATGACTCAGGTCGTGCCGCAACTCCATAGCAACCTGGAGATCGTCAAAGATGCGCGACTCGCGCTCGGCGCCAATTTCAATTCGGTATCGCTGGAAGGCTATATCGTTGGCCGGCTCATCATCCATGGTCTGGAACACATCGACGGCATGCCGACACGCCAGCGCTTTATCGATGCGCTACTGGGCAAATCATTCGACCTCGGCGGCCTGAAGATGAACTTTCGCGATGACAACCAGGGTTCGGATCTGGTCACGTTGACGATTCTGAGAAGTGAGGGATGGCAACCGATGCAACATGGCGACTGGACGAACATCCGTTGATTATCAGTCACGCCCGGGAAACCACGATCCGATTCCATGTCGACCCTGACGGAAACACACCCCGTTGTCATGAATGCTGCCTTTGATTCAGCCATGAAACGTCCAGGGCGGGAACGCCGGGGCCAAGCCTACAAGAACGCATTCACGGCGTTCCCGCTGACGAATCACAGGTAACCGACTATGTACTTTTACGGTAAATCATGCAGGAAACAGGTATGTCCAATACACCGAAAAACAGCTCCTGGCTGAACAATGTCTCGATTGCGACACGCATCGTCTGGCTGATCATCGTATCCAGCGTGCTGATAGGCCTGGTCGGCGCCATTGTCGGCCTCACACTAAATCAGAACCTCAAGGTGCTCGGGGAAACCAACCAGCGCGTTACCCGCATGAGCCTGAGCAGTAATCTGATCAACGAGATCAACAGTGATTACCGTACCCTGTTGTATGAAGTGAATAGCGGAATCAAAACCTGGAAGGATGGGCACAATGCGCTGCGTATCGCAAAGGCCTCGCTGCTTTCCGACCTGGACGAATATCTTCGGTTGGATAAAAGCCAGGGTGGCAACGCCGAACTCGAAGCGCTCGCCCAAGCGTTTCTACCCGATATCGACGAAGCGCTGAAACTGCTGAAATCTGAAAGCCACGCGAATCTGTCGCTGTTCGTCACCAATGACTTGAATATTGCGCTGAATCCACTTCTGGACGCGCTTCAGCAGCAACAGGCCGTGGATGTCAAGGAATCGAAGAAGATATTGAACAACGCCACCCAGGGAACCCGGCGGTCCTTGCTCGTCGCGCTCGGCATCAGTCTGATCGGCCTGGCCCTGGTCGCTCTGCTCGGCTATCTGATCTACCGTTCCATCACCCGCCCCACCCAGTCCCTGGTGAACACCGTGAAGATGCTTTCCGTCGGCGAGTTCAGCGCGCGCGCGCCGGTCAGCGGCAAGGATGAACTCGCGCAGCTCGGTCAGGCCTTGAATCGCCTGCTCGACGACCGTGTCGCGACGCTGAATCAGATCGAGCAGGAGCACGAACAACTGAACGATTCGGTATTCTCGCTACTCCAGGCGGTGAGTGAGCTCAGCGACCGAAACCTGACCGTGCGCGCCACGGTAACCGAGGATGCAACCGGACCACTGGCGGACGCGATCAATCAGCTTTCGGAAGATACCAGCGAGGTACTCGGCAAGGTGCAACAGGTCTCGCGGGCGGTGGACAAAACCGCCGCCGAGATCAACCGCCATGCGCAGTCTATCAATCAGGTCGCGACCATCGAGCAAGCGGAAGCGGAAAAAACCGCCGCCGAGCTGGATACCATGAGCAAGCGCTTCGACAACATCGCCGCCGCCGCCAAGGTCATGAACGGCACCGCCGAACAGACCGCCAACACCACTCGACACGCGCACCAATCGGTAAGCCTCACGCTCGAAAGCATGGCTGAGATACGCGACAAGACACAGGATACCGGCAAGCGCATCAAGCAACTCGGCGAACGTTCCCAGGAGATCACCCACATCGTCGACGTGATCAACACCGTCGCCGAGCGCACCACGGTACTCGCATTGAACGCCAGCATGCAGGCCGCCGCCGCCGGCGAGGCCGGACGCGGTTTCTCTGTCGTCGCCGAGGAGATTCAGCGACTCGCAGAAAGCTCGCGCGAGTCGACTGGCCAGATCGCCACGCTGATCCGCAACATCCAGTTGGAGACCAACGAGACCATACGCACCATGGATCGCACCATCGAACAGGTGAGTGAAGGCTCCAAGCTGGCCAAAGATGCCGGCGAGGAGATGGAACAGGCGCAACAGACCACGACCCGCCTAGTCTCCGAGGTCGCGCAGATCTCCGAGGCATCACAGCAGCAGGCGCGCGCTGGAAAGGCCTTGCAGACACGCGCCAAGCGCATCGTCAGCGCGACCAAGTCCACCGGTGAACGCCTGCGGCTGCAAGCCAAACTGATCGAGAACATGGCAAACTATGCCCGCCAACTGGTCGAATCGGTCAGTGTATTCAAGCTCGGCGAATAAAGCCCGCGACGTGAAAGACCCGTACCCAGAGAACGGAATGAAGGCACAACGATGAACGGCGACACTCCGGAGTTGACCGAGGAACTCGAAGATATCGCGCTGCTTCTCGCCGAACAGTGCATGGCCCTGGGCGAGCGGATGGGTAGCGATCCCCTGTCCGCCGAACAACTGCTACCGCTGGAAGAGGAATACGCGCGTCTCGCCATGGCCTGTGATCTCTATCGGCACAACGAGCTCGCCTCCGTGGCCGCGTGGGCGGAACGCAACACGCATGCGATGGCCACCCTGCCGATCGACGCGCAACGCGGGCTGCTGGACGACGGCCAGCCCTACCAATGGGTCGAACTGTGCGCCGCCTACCTCGGCAACCCCGGCGACGGCAGCCTGTTGGCGGAACTGAACAACGCCTTGCAAGATCCGGCCTGGCCCGAACCCTTTCCGGCGGATCAAATGGAAGCCCTGCTGACGGAACTCTGCGCCCCGGACAGGGCATCAGCGGACAGCGATGCCCCGGTCGAAACCACTGACACGGCGGAATCCAGCGGAGACTACCCGCTACACTGGAGCGAGGATGTCCACCCCGAACTCCTGGACGCCTTCTTCATCGAGGCCCCCGACCAGACAGCCCGGCTTGCCGGCCTGTTGAGAACAATCGCCGCCAGCGATACGCCGGTCGACGAGGAGACACATCGCACCGCGACCCGGTTGGCGCACACCCTGAAGGGCGCCAGCAGCGTCGTCGGTATCGCGCCGGTCACCGAGCTGACGCATCTGCTGGAAGACATCCTGAACTTCTCCTCCGAGGCATCCCTGCCCGAGCCGCTGCGTGAACACATGGACGCCGCCGCCGACTGCCTCGAAGGTCTGTTCGACGCGCTACAGGACAAGGGCGCCGCGCCCAACAACTACCTCGCGCTCCGCCACCAGCTCGAACAATGGCGAGAACGACTGCTGGAGACGGCCAGAAGTGAAGACGACATCGCACCCGACACACCACGCAAGACCGCCACGCCCGCCAAGCACGCGCGCAACAGCGAACCCAACCTGCTGGTGCCAGTATCGCTGATCGACCGGCTGCTGAACCTGGTCGATGAGATGGCGACGACCACGGGACGCGCGTTGGCGGAACTGGAAAGCACCCTGAACTACAGCCTTCAATCACGAGAACAGGCCGACCGCGCGCGTCGCACCCTGACCGAGTTTGGCGCATTGGTCGACGAAAGCCTCGCGCTTGGCAATACCCAGACAAGCGGCAATGCCTCTGCTGCGGACAGCCCGTTCGACCCACTCGAAATGGACCGCTACAACGCCGTTCATGGGGTCAACAACGCGCTGGAGGAAGCACTCGCCGACAACCGTGAGATCACACTGGCAAGCGCACGCCACCTGCGCCGCATGAACGACATCCTGCACGATCAGAACCGCGTGCGCGAGGAGATCGGCGCGACCCTGCTGCGTACCCGACTGATTCCAATCAAGACCCTGACGCCACGACTCGAACGCATCGTGCGCGAAACCTGCCGCGCCACCGGCAAGCAGGCCGAACTGGTCGTGAACGACAACCAGCTCACCCTGGACACCGATATCATCAACAGTCTTGCCGAACCGCTATTGCATCTATTGCGCAACGCCGTCGACCACGGTATCGAACCCACAGCGATACGCGTCGCGGCGGGAAAACCGGAGATCGGCCGCATCACCCTGAACTGCGAACGCGCCGGCAACCGCGTCCATCTGGAACTGCAAGACGACGGCGCAGGCATGGACATCGATGCTATCCATCGACGCGCGCTCGCGTGTGGCCTGATCGACGAAACCGAGACACTCGACGAGGAAGCCACCCTGGCGTTGGTCATGCAACCCGGCTTCTCCACCCGTGAAGAGGTCAGCACCGTCTCCGGACGCGGCATCGGCATGGACGTGGTGGAAACGAGCATCCAGCATCTACAAGGCAGCATCCACCTTGAAAGCGACGCCGGTGCCGGCAGCCGCATCCACCTCCAGGTGCCGACCACGTTAGTATCCATGAATGCAGTCGTGGCACGCATCTCCGGCCATGCCTTCGCCATTCCTGGAGATGGCATTTCACAATTGCTGTATATCGAGGACGACCCGCTGCGCCTCGGACACTGGCCCGAGGA
>JALSSX010000189.1 GCA_026984055.1 Sedimenticola sp.
ATACACCAACCAACCCGTAAACGACAAACAAAACCGGACACTTCTGAATGGCAGAAAAGAGGACATTTCTGAATTGGGTTGACAGAATTACAAGTGGACAGAATTACAAGTGGACAGAATTACAAGTGGACAGAATTACAAGTGGACAGAATTACAAGTGGACACGCGCGTGTTATCTTTTCGCGTGGTTATCCAGAGGGCGAGGTAATGTTTACCGGAATCATTCAAGCCGTGGGCGAGGTGGCGTCCTTGTCGCCATTGGGCGGTGATGCGCGGTTGCGCATCGACACCGGCAAGCTGGACATGCGCGATGTACAACCCGGCGACAGCATCGCGGTGAACGGCGTGTGCCTGACCGCGATCGAGCTCGGAGAGGCTTGCTTCGCCGCGGACGTTTCGCGTGAAACCCTGTCGCTGACCTCGCTGGGCGATTTGTCGACTAGCGGCCGGGTGAACCTGGAGAAGGCCCTGACGTTGAACACCCGGCTCGGCGGTCATCTGGTCAGCGGCCATGTCGACGGGCTTGGCAAGGTGGTCGAGCGGCATGACGACGCGCGCTCCGTGCGTTTCGTTATCGAGGCGCCGGCCGAACTGGCGCGTTATATCGCGCACAAGGGTTCGATCACCGTGGATGGCGTCAGCCTGACCGTGAATGCGGTGAATGGCGCGTGCTTCGAGCTGAACATCGTGCCGCACACCCTTCAGGAAACCATCATGGACGGCTATCGGCCCGGCACCCATGTGAACCTGGAAGTCGATCTGCTGGCGCGCTATCTGGAACGCCTGCTGCTCGGCGATGGCGCGGCGATCGCCGATAGCGGCGGCGTCACCGAGGCGCTGTTGCGCGACAACGGTTTCATCTGAGTATTCAATTGCATCCGAGGTAGTACCCATGTCCACCGGCCCACGCGAGATCGTCACCCCCTTCCGCCCCATTCCGCTCGACGTGCCCGACGGCATGGCGCCGAACGAGTTCTTCAATAGTACCGAGAATCTCAATGATCTGATGCACAACAATGGTTTGTTGATGAACCCGGAGAATCTGCTGCTGTATCGCAAGGCGCTGGGACACAGTACCGAATTCGATACTTCCATCATCTACAACACCTCGCGCACGGTACTGAACCCGCTTGGCCGGCCGGTACGGCGCACCCAGGTGCCGGATGCCGTGAAACACGTCTGGAATCGCATGAACCAGGTACTGATCGATGACATGGTCGAACAGTTTCCCGAGCCGGACCGGGCATTGATCCTCGCCGGTGAGGCCAGCCTGGATGCCACCTGGCCGCTGACCTCGCCGGGGGTGCCGAGCATTCGCATGCTGCACAATCATTTCATGGTCTTTTCGATGGATGATCTGCGTGCGGCGAAGCTCGCCGATCCAGACAACCCAAACCTGACCGACGGTGGCCAGCACAGCCTGTTCCAGGCGTATATGAACGGTGTCTATCGTAGATTCTTCGACGAGGCGCTGGATCTGGATATCCTCGAACTGGCCGATGCCGACGAGTCCACGCTGATGTTGACCGGCTATCCTCAGGGGCTGCCATGCTGGAAGATCCGGGGCGGCGTCGACGCGCTGAAAGACCCACGTTTCTGGCGTGAGTACGACCTGATTCTGGAAGGCTTCCTGGATTTTTACCGTACCTTCTTCTCACAGGTTTCAACGCGCAACGCGCCGATGCCACGTGACATCTTCTTTCCAGAGGCTGTCGAGAATGTGCTGCTGTTCGACAACGACTTCCTGAAGACGGCGAAGAAGGTGCGCGATCAATGCATCCATGATCCGAAGTATGCCAACTCCATTCGTTGGCAACCGGCCTTCAAGCAGTTGATCTACCGTAACGATGCTGGCGAGCTGATCGTCACCATCAGCCAGAACTCGATCGGCAACGCGATCACCGAGCTGCTTGGGGTCGTCGTCAAGCGCGTGCCGGATGCCGATGCCTACGCGGTCCGCGAGCCGGCTTTGCTGGAACGTCTGCTGGCGGTGCGCTCGCGCCTGATCGAGGCCGATCTCGGTGATGGTATCGCCACCGCGCAGTGGGCTGCTGACTGATGTCTTTTCTTGCGGCGCGCACCCTGTATAATCGCCGCGATCCCGCACCCAGCCCGGGTGGCGAAATTGGTAGACGCAGCGGACTTAAAATCCGCCGGCCATTGCGGCCGTGCCGGTTCGATTCCGGCCCCGGGCACCAAGCATTCCTTTCACTCCGATGACGCCTCACCCCCTGGTTCCGCGCTTTTGGCCGGTGCTTGGCCTGCTGTATGCCGCGACCCTGTGGGGCATGGTCTGGTATCCGCTTCGGTTGCTCGACGAGGGCGGCCTGAACGGCATCTGGCAATCGCTGGTCAGCTATGGCGCTGCCTTGACCGTGGTGTTGCCATTCTACTGGCGCCGCCGGGGTGAGTTGAGCAACCGCCTGCCGCGCCTGCTGTTGATGGCGTTGGCGATCGGTTGGTGCAACATTGCCTTCGTCCTGGCGATGTTGGAAGGCAACGTGTTGCGCGTATTGCTGTTCTTCTATCTTTCGCCGGTGTGGACGATTCTGCTTGGCCGTCTCTTTCTGCGCGAGAGACTCAGCTTGGCGGTGATTCTCGGACTGTTCTCCGGCATGCTCGGCATGCTGTTGATGCTGTGGCGTCCAGAACTGGGTTTCGACTGGCTACGCGGGCGCGCCGACTGGTTCGCATTGACCTCAGGCATGGGCTTCGCCGTGGCGAATGTGTTGACACGCTACCTGCAAGACATCAGCATCACTGGCAAGACGGTGGTTTCCTGGCTGGGCGTGCTGGCCGTGGGTCTGATTGCGTTGCTGGCCAGTGACCCCAGCCTGCCGGCGGTGGCGCCAGCGGTCTGGTGGGGCAGCGTGTCGCTTGGCGTGCTGGGTTTTATCGGTATGAGCTTTGCGGTGCAGTATGGCGTCACCCATCTGCCGGTGCAGCAGTCGTCTGTTATCCTGTTGTTCGAGCTGGTGGCTGGCGGTCTGTCGGCCTGGTGGCTGGCCGGCGAGAGCCTACGCATGACAGAATGGGCTGGCGGTGGGCTGATCACGCTTGCCGGGTTGATTGTACAATGGAGGGGCGCCGATGCCGAACATCACTGAGTTGCATCATGTGTCGCTGATCGTCGCGGATACCGGACGCAGCTTGGCCTTCTATCGCGATCTGCTTGGGCTGGAGGTCGACTCCGGTCGGCCGGATCTGGGGTATCCTGGCGCTTGGCTGAACGTCGGTGGCCGGCAGATCCACCTGTTGCAAGTGCCCGATCCGAATCCGCCAGCGAGGGCGGCCAGTGCGCCGCGTTTCCGTTTCCCGCGCCGCGAACGGGTCGGCGCAATGCGTCGGCGGCGGCCGACGCCGGTCTTCGTCCATGGCGGTCGGGATCGGCATTTCGCCCTGTTGGTCAGTGACTTGAGCAAGGTCATCGCGTCATTGGAAAAAGCCGGTCTGGAGTACACGTTGAGTCGTTCGGGCCGGCGGGCGTTGTTCTGTCGTGATCCGGATGGCAACGCGGTCGAACTTATCCAGTCCGGCTGAGCGGCCGGATCCATCCAGTGGGAGTCAATCGAGTATGAGCAAGACGGTCGGAATCCTCACCGCCGGCGGCGACAGCCCCGGACTGAATGCCGCGATCCGTGGTGTCGGCAAGGCGCTTCAAGGTCATGGCGCGCATCTCATCGGCTTTCGCGATGGTTTTCGGGGGCTGGTGGAGAACCGCACATTGCGCCTCGAAGGCGGCGCCCTGTCGGGCATCCTGACGGTCGGCGGCACCATACTCGGCACCAGTCGCGACAAGCCGCACAAGATGCATGTCGGTGGCGAGACGCGTGATATGACCGAGGTCATCGCACAGAACTATCAGGCCAATCATCTGGATGCGCTAGTGTGCATCGGCGGTGGCGGCACGCAGAAGAATGCGCTGCGTCTGCTGGATGCCGGACTGAATATCATCACCCTGCCGAAGACCATCGACAACGATGTCGCGCTGACGGATACCACTTTTGGTTTCGATACTGCGCTCGGCATTGCCACCGAGGCCATCGACCGCCTGCACAGCACCGCGCACAGCCATCATCGCATCATCGTTGTCGAGATCATGGGGCATCGCGCTGGCTGGCTTGCCTTGGGCGCGGGCATCGCCGGCGGTGCCGATGTCATTCTGTTGCCGGAAATCCCCTACCGTATGGAAAGCCTGTCCGAGGCGATCCTGAATCGCGTGCGGCAGGGCAAGAATTTCAGTATCGTCGCGGTTGCCGAGGGCGCCCTGCCCAAGCATCAGGCGAGCGAGATGCGCGCCGCTGAGGAACGCAAGGCGAATAGCGACAACAAGAAGGAGAAGCGCCAAGCCAAGGAGTGGATCAACGAACTGGAACAGCGCTATGCGGATCATACCGTGATGCTGTCGCATCAGCTCGAAGAGGCCACCAGGCTGGAATCGCGCGTCACCATCCTCGGTCATCTGCAACGCGGCGGCACGCCGTCGGCGGCGGATCGCTTGCTCGGAACGCGTCTAGGCGCGGCCTGCGCCGATCTGGTCATGGATGGCGTCAGCGGCGTGATGGTCGCGGCGCGCGGTGAAAGGGCCGAACCGGTGCCGTTACGCGATGTCGCGGGTAACAAAAAGCGGGTGCCGACCGATCATGCCTGGGTGCGAGCGGCGCGTGAGGTCGGCGTGTGTTTCGGGGATTAGCGGGAAGTCGTTTGCCGGTTGCCCGTGTTTCGTCTGCGGGAACACCGTGAATATGCCCCCGTAGCCCCGGCCTCGGCATAACCGCGGGGAGGAGGAGAATGCCGGGAATATTTCCAGTGTCCCGCCTGGCTCGTGGCCGAACCACAGGTCAATTTTGCTAAACCGGAAGATCGCATGCACACCATATCGAGTTATTCATTGCGCCAAGCCCGCGGTCCAAATAGAGAGCTATTGCGCGACACTCTGCCTCTTGGGATCGTGCTCAAAGGCAGTTGTATCGAGGCCCAATTCGAACTGGAGAGTGGTGACGTGCTGCTTTGGCTCAGCGATGATAGTCCTTACGATGAAGGATTGCATATCTACTTGCTTGGCGGGGGAGTGCGGATTCTCGATGTGATCGAGGCTGGCGCCGATTTTGCAGCTGGTCTGCTTCGCATCCACGCCAGCGGCGCGAAGTGGGTGCGTTTTGAATTCTTCACCAATGATGTCGAATACCGTCTCGATGTATTTGATCGGCCGGTATTTCGTCGACGCTTGCCGTCTGGCTGGCGATATGGGAAATGGAGGTGGCGTCATCGTTTGGTCGTCACCGAAGTCGATGCGGGAGGTACACAATAATGACGGATCCCAACCTGGAAAACGCGCTGCGGCAAATGGAAGTCGCCGCAAGCAGTTTCGCGCTCCGCTTGGCTAGGTCGGCGGAGATTCGCGCGGAGTACGTGCAGCGTATCCATTCGATGAGCCAAGAGATCCGCGATGCGGTCGCCTCTGGGAACCTCAGCGCCCGCAAGGGTGCCGAGATGGCGCATCAGATGCGCAATCAGATCATGGAGATGCAGCGCTTGCGGGATTTCGATCTCGGCCGATCGCTTGCGCAACGCATGAAAGCCAAAGGTATCACCTTGGAGCAGGTGATCGATCGCGCAATGCGTAAACTTGGTCTTGAAGGCAAGCCGTTCAACCAGCTGTCCGGCGCTGAGCAAAGGCGAGTGTTGAATGAAGTCATCGATGGGGCTGGGCGCTCGCGACCAGCGGTTACGGGCAAGATCCCAAAGCTCCGTTGGGCTTCGCGCGGCCTGTGGCTGGCAACATTGTTGATCGCCGGCTATAACATCGGTACATCGGAGAACCCTTGGTGGCAGACAGGGCGGGAAAGCGCGGGTATCGCCGGCGGCGTCGGCGGCGGGTTTGTCGGCGGCGCGGCAATGGGCGCGGCTGGTGGCGTCTGGGCGGGTCCCTTGGGTGTTGCGGTTGGCATCATCGTCGGTGGCGTGCTTGGATCGTTGATGGCAGATCATGCCTATATCGAACTGGCTGGCGTCAGTGACCCAGGCACGCGTGCCTTCATCGACCGTTTCACCTCCTTTCTGACAGGTACCGACGAGGCGGGCATCGCCAAGGCCTTGGCGCGGGAACATGCAAGCCGTCCTGGCTTTATTACAGCGGTGCTTCGTAGCCTGGACGACAGTTACACGACGGATGCCGATGACGTTGCGTTTGAGTTGGTCGAGCTGGCTCGCCATGACGCGCAATTGGCGCAAGTTCTGCGCGCCAATCCCGGGTTGCGCCAAATATTGATCCAGTTGCTCGATGATGGTTGGACAACGGGGGCCGAGCAGAACGCCATCCGCTTTCTCAACGGCCGGTGAAGGAAACAGCGCCTTCTACCGCTTGGATCATCGGCCCTGAATGGGAAGACATCCGCGAAAGCATGGCTTCAATCGCGCCGTCGCCAACGGGGACGTCGATGTGCGTCGATCAGCCCCATTCTTGTCAGCCAGTCGATGGCGTCGTTGGCGTCCTCGTGGAACCAGCGTGCGGTGGAGCCGAGACGGAAGCTGTAACCCCATGCATCCATGTCGCGCATCAGTTCGTCCGATGAACAGCCGGGTAGGGCGTCGGCGAGCAGGATCTGTAGATAGCAGACGCCGCATTCCTCCAGGTAGTCGCCGCCGGCGTCGGTATGCAGCGCGGCTCGTCGCTGGCTGTCCATGCAGATATAATGGCAGGTTTCATGCAACGCGGAATGTAGCGGCGTATCGTCGCGCGCATACAATTGGTTGCCGATCAGGCCGGCTTCGGGGTCACCCCAGTGGGAACCGGGTATCGGTTCGCCGGTGGCGACGTGGCTCAGTTGCATGCCATGGCGCGCAAGCAGCCTGGACAGGGCGGATTCGGGCAGATCACGGCACAACTTCATCGTATTTCGCTAAGCAGAGATTCGGACCCTTCATGATAACCGGCCTTTCCCGTCATGAGAAATAGCGCGGTACGTGCCGCCGTTGCATTGCTCGCGGTCTTGCCCTGGCCGGTATTGCACGCTCTTGGCTGGCTGGTCGGACGCGCCTCGCTACGCTGTTCGAGCAAGCTGCGTCTGATCGCGGACATCAATCTGCATATCTGTTTCCCGGAGAAGCCGGAAGCGGAGAAGCAGCGCCTGCTGAAGACGTCGTTGGTCGAGAATGCCCGCACCCTGCTGGAAATGCCGAAGATGTGGCGTGAGGATCCGGAGAAATGGGCTGACAGGGTGCGGCCGGTGAGCGCCGAGAATGGCGAGATGCCGCGCCGCGCGTTGGCAAGAGGCAAGGGGTTGCTGGTGATAGCCCCGCACCTGGGTAACTGGGAAGTCGGTATTCTGTATCTGCCGCGTGTCTCGCCGGTCACCGCGTTGTACCGACCACCTCGTGAGAAAGTCATGGAGGACATCATGCTGAGCGGGCGTTCGGCCGCCGGCGGTATGCTGGTGCCGACCTCGGTTTCTGGCATCAAGACACTGTATCGGGCGTTGCGGCGTGGCGAGATGGTGTGCATCTTGCCCGATCAGCAGCCGAAGGGTGGCGAGGGTGGCGGCAACCTGTTCGCGCCGTTCTTTGGCCACCAGGCGCTGACCATCACGTTGCTGTCGCGCTTGGCGCGTAGATCCGGAGCGCCGGTGTTGTCGTTGTTCTACGAGCGCTTGCCCGGCCGCCAGGGCTTCCGTCAGCACTGGCTGGAACCGCCAGAGGAGATCTATTCGAATGATGAGAAAACCTCGGTGGCGGCGATGAATCGGGCCATCGAGGAATGCATTGCGGTGTGTCCCGAGCAGTATCAATGGAGCTACAAGCGTTTCGCTACCCGACCTCCTGGAGTGGTGTCTCTGTATCCTTAGCAGGCCGTTGAAAAAGTCCATGGAAGGACTTTTTCAACATTCTGTTAGGGCCTGTTAACACGAAACCAATGGATGCTGTTGCGCCTGAAAAAGCGCCAATCAGGACGCGAGGCGTGACGTCTGGCCATTTTAACTATACGACGCTGGAAATACCGAGAGCATTTCCAGCGCCTGCCTTGGACATCCCATGCTCGGACCACAGGCAAGCTTTCATGATTCGGAGAGTTTCTGGTCTCGCCACGAGAGCGGGATCGGGCGATCGTTCAGGGTGAAGCCATTTGTTTGCGAGGCTCCCCGGTTGTGCCGTTTCTCGCCCGTGCGATCGGTGCTTACTTGACGGAACGCAAACCTCGCTGGAGCGTTTCATGCTATCAATGATATTTGCGTTGTCGGCGGCGCATGTGTAAACTAACTGATAATCGTTATCATTATTAGATTTATCCGGTATCGCTATGGGATTTCACGCACTATCCGAGGTTCACCCGGGACACAGGGTTCGTCTGGTCTCGATCAACGGCGGCAGGCGTTTTACCCGCCGCATGCTGTCGTTGGGGTTGTCGGTGGGTAATGAACTGGATGTGCTACACCGACGCGGGCACGGCGTGGTGGTCGGCAAGGACGGTAATCGCGTCGCGCTCGGCGGCAATGTCGCGGAGAAGCTACTGACCGAGGTACTGCGCTGATGGGCTGTTGTAGCGAGAATCGTGCGCAAAAGCCGCTCGCCAGCGATGCGGGCTGGACGCTGGCGATCGCCGGCAACCCAAATTGTGGCAAGTCGGCGCTGTTCAATATCCTCACCGGCATCCGTCAGCGCACGGGTAACTGGCCGGGGGTGACGGTCGATCGCAAGGAGGGCGTGTTCAAGCTGGATGGGCATGAGGTCAAGGTCATCGATCTGCCGGGGATCTATTCGCTGGATGCGAGTTCGCCGGACGAGGAGGTCACGCGCGACTATCTGTTGTCGCGTGATGCCGACCTGATCGTCAACGTGCTGGACGCGGCGAATCTGGAGCGCAATCTCTATCTGAGCGTGCAACTGTTGGAAATGGGCGTGCCAGTGGTGGTCGCGTTGAATATGATGGATGTGGCGCGCAAGCGTGGCATCGATATCGATATCGAGAAGCTGTCCGCGGAGCTGGGTTGCCCTGTGGTGCCGATCGTCGCGGTCAGTGGCGAGGGTTTGGATGCGCTAAAGCACCATGTGCGCCAGGTCATCGAGGGCGTGGAGCCGGGTGGCTTCCGTCTCGCCCATGACGAGGTCATCGAGCAGGCCGTGCAGCAACTGGTGCCGAGGCTTGCTGACCAGCCAGAAGTCAACCGCCACTGGCTGGCGCTGAAACTGCTGGAAGGCGACAGTTTTGTGCTGTCAGGCATCGGCGACACGTTGGCCGCCGAGGTCGACGCACTGCGCACCGAGGTCGAGGCGAGGGTAGGCGAGGACATCGATATCGAGATTGCCGATAGCCGTTTTGGCCACGCGCATGCCTTGGCGCGTAGTGTGATCCGCGAGCGCGGTCGCATCGGTCGCACGCTGACCGATCGGGTCGATCAGGTGGTGTTGCATCCGTGGCTGGGGGTGCCGATCTTTTTGTCGATCATGTATCTGATGTTCATGTTCACGATCAACATCGGCGGCGCCTTCGTCGATTTCTTCGATGGCGCCAGCCAGGCGCTGTTCGTCGACGGCCTGGGTGGTTGGTTGACGAGCATCGGCGCGTCGGATTGGCTGAGCGCGTTGCTGGCGAAGGGCGTCGGGGCTGGCGTGCAGGTGGTGTCTACCTTTATCCCGATCATCGCCGCGCTGTATCTTTTCCTGTCGGTGCTGGAGGATTCGGGTTACATGGCGCGCGCCGCCTTCGTGATGGATCGCTTCATGCGCGCGATCGGCCTGCCGGGCAAGGCCTTTGTGCCGCTGATTGTCGGTTTTGGCTGTAACGTGCCGGCGGTGATGGCGACGCGTACGCTGGAGAACGTGCGCGAACGCAAGTTGACGATCCTGATGAATCCGTTCATGTCTTGTGGCGCGCGCCTGCCGGTGTATGTGCTGTTCGCCGCCGCGTTCTTTCCGGTGAATGGTCAGAATCTGGTGTTCGCGATGTATCTGATCGGCATCGTTGTCGCGATACTCACCGGCATGGTGATGAAGAAGACGCTGCTATCCGGCGAGAGCAGTGGCTTTATGATGGAGCTGCCGCCGTATCACATGCCTGCCGCGCGCAACGTGCTGCTGCGCACCTGGGACCGGGTGAAGGTGTTCATCAAGGATGCCGGCAAGATTATCATCATCATGGTGATTGCGTTGAATCTGCTGAACTCGATCGGCACCGATGGGTCCTTCGGCAACGAGGACAGCGACAAGTCGGTGCTCAGCGCGGCATCCAAGCGACTGGTGCCGGTGTTCGCGCCGATGGGTATCAGCGGCGACAACTGGCCGGCGGTGGTCGGCGTGGTCAGTGGCGTGTTGGCGAAAGAGGTCGTGGTCGGCACATTGGACAATCTGTATTCCAGCCTGACGGCATCCGGCCAGACGGCGGAAACCACGCCCTTCGAACTTGGCAAGGCGTTGCGCGCGGCGGTCGCGACTATCCCGGCGAATCTGTCCGGCCTGACCCGCGCGGTCACCGATCCGCTCGGCTTGGATGTCGGTGATCTCAGCGATCGATCCGCCACCGCTGAGGCGCAGGGCGTCAGAAGCGGCTTGTTCGGCGCGATGGCGAGCCGTTTCGATGGTCAGATCGGTGCCTTCGCCTATCTGCTGTTCGTATTACTGTACTTCCCCTGCGTCGCGACCATCGGCGCGATCAAGCGCGAGGCCGGTGGCCCGTGGGCGGCCTTCGTCGCCTTCTGGACGACAAGCATTGCCTACGTCACCGCGACAAGCTTCTACCAGATTGCCACTTGGTCACGTCATCCGGGTTTCTCGTTGGGCTGGATGATCGCGGTTGGCTTGTTCCTCGCCGCGCTGATCATCGGCTTGCGGCGCTGGAGCCGGCGTGGCGACAAACCGGTGATGCGGCCGGCGGAGATGCACGGATGATTCTGTCGGAGGTTCGTGATTATCTGAAGGAACGTGGCCAGGCGACCTTGTTGGATGTCGCCTTGCATTTTGACATCGACCCGGAGACCGCGCGCGGCATGCTCGACGTATGGGTGCGGAAGGGTCGTATCCACCAGGAAAGGGCGACCGCCTCCTGCGGTAGCAGTTGCAGTCAGTGCGATACCGCGGCGACCGAGATCTATGTGTGGGGTGAGACGCCGGCGATCCGGGTTCAGGTGCCGGGTTGCGGGTATTGATGATCATACGCGTCAATGGCCTGTGATTCGTCCGTGGGAACGCCGTGAATACGCCCCTGTGGGCTTGGCCTGGCATATCCCTCGGAGGTGTGGGAATGCCGGGAGCATTTCTCGCCAGATTGACGAGTCCTCTTTTCCGATCTTTTTCGTTGCGTAGCCCCACTAAGCGCCTTAAAAGATCGAAGAATTGTCCTCGATTTCCTACTCGCCTCGTTATGAACCCTTAACAGGATGTTGAAAAAGTCCTGTAATTGCTCAGCTCACCACTGAAATGCGCCATCTCTGCGTTGGAAAATGGTCATTTACACCTGGAAACTCACATTTCCCGCCTTGATCTGACACATTTCAGCGGCAATCTGAGCAGTTACAGCATGATTTTCCTACTTG
>JALSSX010000190.1 GCA_026984055.1 Sedimenticola sp.
ACGTCGGCCAACAACCGCTGGACTTGTTGGCCAATAGCCTGCAATGTCTCAGGATCGTCGCCGCTGACGCGCACGCCCAACGGCGTCTTGATGCCGGTGGAGAGCATGTCGATGCGCGTCTTCACCGGCATCACCCAAGCGTTCGTCAGGCCGGGGAAACGCACCCGCTGGTCGAGTTCGTCGATCAGCTTCTTCACCGTCAGGCCGGGCCGCCATTGGGCGCGCGGTTTCAGTTCGACCAGCGTTTCGATCATCGTCAACGGCGCCGGATCGGTGGCGGTGTCGGCGCGCCCAACCTTACCGAAGACGCGCGCAACCTCGGGCGTCTGGAGGATCAGCGCATCGGTCTGGCGCAACAATTCTCGCGCCTTGCCGATGGAGATACCGGGCAGGGTCGTCGGCATATACATCAGATCGCCCTCGAACAAGCGGGGCATAAATTCGCTGCCGATACCGCTGCCAAGCCCGCCGATCAACGGTACATCACCCAACGTGGCGCGCCAGGCCGCGTTGATGTCGTCCCGCCACTGGTCGACCTGTCGAGGCCAGTTCCCTTCGACCTCTGGCCAAACCATGCCCACCAGTCGCGCCGGCCATTTCAACGGCGCAAGCAGACCGCCAACGCCATACAGCGGCAAGAGCATGCTGACCACCGCCAGCATCACAACGATCAAGGTGACACGCGGCCGGCGCAATACCGCGCGCAAGGCAGGCCGGTAGGCGCGGATCAACAGGCGATTCAACGGATTGTCGCTTTCGCGCGGGATATGGCCACGGATGAACCAACCCATAAGCACCGGCGTCAGGGTCACCGCCAGGCCGGCGGCGGCGGCCATCGCAAAGGTTTTGGTCCAGGCAAGTGGCGCAAACAGCCTGCCCTCCTGCGCTTGCAGGCTGAACACCGGCACGAAGCTCAGAGTGATGATCAGCAGCGAATAGAACAGCGCCGGCCCGACTTCGATACTGGCGTCGGCGATCAAGCGTGAACGGCGCGTCTTGTTCAATCCCGGGCCGGCGCGTTCGAGATGACGGTGCAGGTTCTCGATCATCACGATGGTGGCGTCGACCATTGCACCGATGGCGATCGCGATGCCACCCAACGACATGATATTCGCGGCAATGCCCTGCTGGCGCATGATGATGAAGGCAACCAAAATACCCAACGGCAGGCCGATCACCGCGACCAATGCCGAACGCAGGTGAAACAGGAACAGCGCGCACACCAGGGCAACGACGATGAATTCCTCGATCAGGCGATCGCGCAGGTTATCGACCGCCGCGAGGATCAGACCGGAGCGATCATAGGTGGTAACGATCTCAACGCCTTCCGGCAGGCTGGCACGCAGCTCGTCCAGGCGTTTCCGCACATGGGCGATGGTTTGCAGGGCGTTAGCGCCTTGGCGCATCACGACGATGCCGCCGGGCGCCTCGCCCTTTCCATCCAGATCGGTAGCGACGCGGCGCATCTCCGGGCCAATGCTGACATGCGCGACATCGCGCAGCAGGATCGGCACGCCGCCCTTTGCCAGGCCCAACGGGATGACCTCGATATCCGCCAAGCCTTTCAGATAGCCGCGCGTGCGCAGCATGTACTCGCGCTCGCCCATCTCGATGACCGAACCACCGCTTTCCCGATTCGCGCGGCGTACGGCCTTGGCGACGCGGCTCAGCGGCAGATCGTGAGCACGCAGCTTGTCGGCATCCACGGCGATCTGGTATTCACGCACCATGCCGCCGACCGATGCAACCTCGGCGACGCCAGGCAGACCTTGCAATTCCAACTTCAAAAACCAGTCTTGCAAAGCGCGCAATCCGGCGATGTCATATTTACCGCCGTGATCGACCAGCGCGTAGCTGAAGATCCAGCCAACGCCACTGGCGTCTGGCCCGAGAACCGGTTCGATGCCTTTCGGCAACGCCTGCTTGGCTTGGTCGAGATATTCCAGCACGCGCGAGCGCGCCCAGTAGGGATCGACGCCATCCTCGAAGATCACATAGACATAGGAATCGCCAAAAAAGGAGTAACCACGCACCACGCGCGCGCCGGGTACCGACAACAGCGCGCTGGAGAGCGGATAGGTGAGCTGGTCCTCGACAACCTGGGGTGACTGTCCTGGCCACGAGGTACGCACGATGACTTGTGCGTCACTCAGGTCCGGAATCGCGTCCAGTGGCGTCTGACCCAGCGACACCCAGCCCCAGACCGCCAGCAAGAGAGTGAAAATCAGCACCAGCACACGGTTGCGCAACGACCACAGAATCAGGCGCGCGGGCAAGGAATCAATCATCGTCATGGCTGGCGATGCGCTGCAAGGCGGCTCGCAGGCTGGATTCGGAATCGATCAGGAACTGACCTGAGACGACCACTTTATCGCCTTCGCGCAGACCAGAGACTATCTCGACGCGATCGGCGCCCCATTGCCCGGTGCGCACCTCGACGGGCTTGAAGCGTCCCCCGCCCAATGCACAGATGACGATATCTCGCTCACCGGTTGGCATCACCGCCTCACGTGGGATCAACAGCAGATTCTCGCGCGGCCGATCATGCACATGCACATCGACAAACATATTCGGCAACAGCTCGCCATCGGGATTCGCCAGCGACAGCCGCGCGCTCAGGGTGCGTGCCGTCGGATCGACGCGTGGATAGACGAATTCGATCTCGCCATGCCAGCGCTTGCCCGGCACCGCTGGCACGCTGACTTCTACCTTCAATCCCTTGCGAATCCAGCTGGCCTGTTGCTCGAAGACATCGATCATCACCCACAGGCGACTCAGATCGACGATAGTGAACAGGATGTCCGGCGGTTCGACATAGGTCCCCTCGCGCACGCCCAAGCGAGTGATGACGCCACCCTGCGGCGGCATAATCGGCACGGTGTTCTGCGGCAAACGATGCTTTTCGATGCGCATGATCGCCATCTCGGAGACATGCAGCATGCGCAGATTATCACGCAACAGCCTGACCTTGGCATCCGCCTTCCGCTTCTCCTCCGGATCGAAGGCAGCCAATGCCGCATCCTCCAGCGCCTGGATGAACTCAGTCTGCGCTTGCAGCAGATAGGGTGAATAGAAATCCGCAAGCACATCGTGGCGATCCACCTCCACGCCATCGGTACGGAAATACAGGGTATCGATCCAGCCAGCGGTCCGCGGATGAATCTCGATGATGCGGTCTTCGTCCCAGGTCAAGGTACCCTGGGTGTGGATCTCGCGCGCCAATGCGCCGCGTTCGACCGATGCGACACGCAAATCCATCTGCTGGATGACTTGCCCCGGCAAGCTGACCTCCGGTGCGTCGTCAGCCAAAGCGTGATGCTCATGCGGCTCATCCTCGCCATGCGTTTCGACCAAGTCCATGCCACAGATCGGGCAATGTCCCGGCTTTTCCCGCACGATTTGCGGGTGCATCGGACAGACATAGCGCGCGGCCTTGGCCGATGTGAGCATCGGCAGCGCGTACTCCGCTTCATGTTCAGAATCATGCGTTCCACAAGCGCACAACAACGGTGCCACGAAAAGCATCAGCAAGGCCGCACGAAGCACAACCACGGCACGCATGGACATCGCAAGAAGCCGAAAGCGCCCTACATGCTTCACGCTAACATTCATGATCGATATCACACCTCACTGTCAAAAAGTTGCCCGTGGTTCAGCGACGAAGTATCCAAGGCAGGGCACGGGAAATGCTACGGACATTTCCCGCATTTCGCACCTCCCCGTGGGTTATGCCGAGGCCAAGCCTACAGGGGATCTCGATTTTTTGAGATGCCCTACAGCGATGTATTCACTACGTCCCCGCAAACGGAGCACCGGCAACCAACTGCGTACTTTCACGCAAAAAAAGGGGCCGCTCACGCGGCCCCGGTTATCCGGATATTGAAAAGTCCTTTCATGGACTTTTTCAACGACGGAACCGGAAAATGCGATTTCCCGGTTCCTTCATTTTCAATGACTTACAGTCATCGAAAATGGCGGTACCTCCCTGTACCGCACACAGGCCGTTGAAAAATGCCATTTTTCAACGGCCTGTTGGCCTGTTATTGCAGAGATACGACAGGGCGACGATCAGAACACGCTGATCGGGCAATCGCTACCCGCGTTACCCACGCAAAAAGGCAACATCATCTCGTTGTCTTCGTGCTCCAGGATATGGCAATGCCAGACATACAGTCCAGGGATATCGAACCGCGCCTTGAAACGGGTGATCTCACCCGGATAAGCAATGACGGTATCCTTCCAGCCGAGTTCGGTGGCTTCCGGCGGACGTACCGCGCCGGTGACCATGTCTTCCCGGTCGACAATCTGGTACTGCACCAGATGGACATGGATCGGATGCGCATCCTCGGTCAGGTTGTGCAATTCCCAGATCTCGGTCGCGCCAAGCGCCGGGTTCTGCGTCAATGGATCGGACCACAGCTGCGGCAGGCTGTTACCGAGCGGATCAATGGTACCGAGCAATGCCTTTTTCGGCGCGAATGGTACGCCACCGGCGCTGGTGCAGTCGGCGACGAAGTTCGGGCCAGGCAGGATGTTGCGCAGTTGTTGGATGGAACCATCAGCCAGGGTAATCACGCAAACTTCGGAGGATTCCTCTTCGTTCAGCGACAGTTGCCGTACATTGTCCACCGGTGGCAGCGCGGCGCGTGGCGCGAGCTGCAAGCTGGCGACAGGGGTACTCGGATCGGCACCGCTGGGATCGGAGATCGTCGCGCCGACAATGAACTCCATCACCTGACCCGTGGTGGAGGGGTCGGCAGGTACATCCGGAAAACCGCCGAAGGGGGCATCCGGCGCAGTATTGATCATGCGTACATGCGTACCCGCCGGCAGGCCAGCGAAGTCCACGATGACATCGTTACGCGAAGCCGGCTCAATCAACAGGGCTTCCTGGGGATCGGCGGCGGGGGTCGGCACAGGGATCGTGCCATTACCCGGCAGGATGGTCTTGAAACCCTCCTTGATCTCGACGACATGCGGCAACAGGCCACCATCCGAACCGATCTGGTAGATCGGAACCTCCTGTCCCAGGGTGCCATCCGGATTGACCACCTTCAGCGCCAGGTTCAGAAAACGCGAATTGGTGCCGTTCAGCAAGCGAAAACGGTACTGACGTGGCTCGGTATTCAGGTACGGCCAGGCCACCCCGTTGACGACCATGACGTTGAAGAAAGCCTCGGGATTCCAGATCGGCGACATATCACTGTCCGGAAGGAAATCAACATCGAGTTGATTACGTTTCAGCCCCTCGAAGAATGCCCGATCACGTGGATAGAACAACGACCCATTGCGATTGAACGAGCGATCCTGAATCACGATCGGAATCTCGAAGTAGTTTCCAAACGGATTGTTCCCCTGGGCGTCACCGACCTTGGGCGACGGGCCAGGCAGGTTCAGATCCTTCTCCTGACCATTCACCGGATCGCGCAACAGATAGAAACCCGCCAAGCCGGCGTAGACATTCAAACGGGTCATGCCCAGGGCATGGTCGTGATACCAAAGAGTGGTTTCATTCTGCGTATTGATATAACGATAGTCGGCATAACCCTGATTACCCGGATTCGTACCCGTCTTGTCGTCGAACAAAGTACCAGAAGTCGCATAGCTAAGCGGCAGATTCGTTGCATCTGGCAGCCACCACGCCTCGGGATAACCATCGCTGTGCGGCTCGACATGCGCGCCATGCAGATGCATCACCAACGGTACCGGACCACGGTAGGGATGAGGATCCTGACCCGCGCAATCGGTGCGTGGCGCGCCCATGATGCAATCCTTGGGCGGATTCGCCCAGTGCAGCGTCTGATCCAGGGAGCGCCAGAATAGATGCGGCAAGAAACGACCATCTGGACGGGTCAAATCGTTGACCCAACGGATATTGAGCGGTGTATTGCTCTGTGCTTCGATCGTGAAGCCCGGGAAATTGAAGCTGGAAGACAAACTGGGCGCCACATTCGGCACGCCATCCTCCGCGCGGCCATAACCCCAGACTTCGGTCGGCAAGAACGCCCCGTTCTTGCACCTTGCCGGCGCGGCACACCCCGTGCTCGGCAGTATCTGTTGCTTGAACTGACGCACCGCGATCTCGTAATCGTTTCCCGAAGTGCTGTTCGTGCTCTTCGGCATCTCCGGCGGAATCACCAACGGAGATACATATTTTGGAATGAGGGTTGGATCCAGCGTGCCGCCGGGTAACGGCGCCGCCGTGACGCTGAGTGGAACACCTAGCGCGGAGGTCATGAGTATGGAGCGGATTGCGACGGACAGCCGGAACCCGCCTGATCTTTTCAGGTACATGGAGTTACTCCCCCTTACATTTATCGATTATTCGCGTGATCGAGCAGGTGCCCGATCCGTTTCCCCTGATCCCGAATCCCTCTGCCTTTGCGTCGCACGATTCCATGTCGTCTCGATGGTATCCCGCCGCCGCACAAGCAGCTCGGAACACGTATCGTCACGCCCAACCACACAAACCCTCTGGCGGTGTTGCTCGGCGTCATGAGAATCCCCCCGCGGTTTCCTCGCGCCTTGCCAGGAACGAACTGGCACGCACGCTGAATACGACGTTCAAGCGGTCGCGACCATGCATGAAGATCAAGATCCTTAAATTTAACTTAACTTAAAGCCACATCAATGCAACTTTTTAATTTTTTACCCTCATGACGACAACCGCATTCAGCGCGACCGTGGCGCCAAGCGATATGGCACGACAGCCAGCCAGCCACCCTTGAGCGGCCTCGCTACGCGACCCGGTGAGAAACCCGGGCTAGCAGGATGTTGAAAAACATCCTTCCATGGGCTTTTCAACAACGGAACCAGAAAATGCGATTTCCCGGTTCCTGCATTTTCAATGACTTACCGTCATCGGAAATGGCGGTACATCCCTGTACCGCACACAGGCCATTGAAAAATGCCATTTTTCAACGGCCTGCCAGGAGGTTGCGCCAACCCGCGAGAGCATTGAATTTTAGTGTGCCGCTGCTCTGGCCCTCTGCCGCCGCAACAGACCGACGCCTGCCAACAGCAACATCCAGCTGGCCGGAGCCGGAGCCGGATTCACCTGAACATTGTCGATCATCAGGGCAGTATCACCGATATCGTCGCTAGCATCGGCAACGAAGAACTCAAAGACATGTGCACCAGCCGGCACGAACAGATTCACCGGCTGCCAACCAAGACGACCATCGACATACTGCTCATCGTTCGGCCCGATATATTCGACATTATTGAAGCCAGTCTGGGCCGCATAACTGCCGTTGTCACCACCAACCGCACCGCCAACGACCTGGATGCCATCGAGCAGAATGCCATAGGGGTCGAAATTACCACCGGTAATCTCTTCCGTCATCACATCGTAGTCGAACGATAGAATCACCGGCGCGGCGACACTGAAAGCCATCTGGACCAGCGATACATCCAACTCTGGTATGCCATCACCCGTCACATCGACATAACTTGCCGGACCGACACCTCCCGGCCCCGTGGTGATATAGCCGAATTGCGAACCTTCCGTGGGCGCCACGGGTGGAATAAAGGTTGCACCGGTCTCCACCGCCAATGATCCGTATACAACCGTAATGGTTACAGGAATGCCGCCCGGGCTACAGGGCATGGCCGCAGTCCCTTCAAAGTCACACAAAAAAGCCCCATTGGCCTGGCTAAACCAACAACTCAACCCAACCAATGCCATAAGATATTTATTGTTCATCTACTCCCCCCAGAAAAGAACTATGGATATTTCCCTACCAACCCCAACCACCTCGAAAAATAGCCGGATAACCTGAACATCAAACCAAGCAATTTCAGTACCAAATTTATTTTTATCTATTATTTCAATAGGTTATTTTAATCCACAGATCGGTCATCATAACCAAATGCCAAGCCACGCCTGAAGCCCATCTCTCCACCCCAGCACTGAATCCATCCATGCCAGCCCGCCAACAGACACCGCCAAAACATCAAGAAAGTTAACAACCTATTGTCTACAAACGATTTAATCAATATAAAGAGCACGGCCAACAGCATGTCCAGATCGTATTCGAGCCAGCATCCCCCCACGAAATGACTCCAGGAAAAATGTAAAAGTTTCTGACAATTTGCACTCTATCATCCCAAGCAAGGCAGCCCAGTTCCATTCAAAACCCAGACTCACAACCCCGAAATGACCACACCCATGAATCTTGTGGAACTTCTTGGAACAACTGTGGCGTTTCTACTCATCTTTCCCCGCCCCAAAGGGAGCACCCCTCCCAAGGGTATCCGCGCAATGCTCCATTGCCACTCCTATGGATAACACTCAAGCAACAACGAGGCCAACACATGATTACCAATATATTTCAATTGGTTACACTATACGAAAAACAGACTCCGCAGACTCCCGGAGACATGAAGCGGCAATGTGTAAAATTCGCTTCTTGATGCGAATCAAACCACCGATTCAATGCAACCGGCATCAAGTTACTGATTTAATTACTATCGTAGGCAAGCGCTTAAGGTTCGTTTAATCGATGCTTAAGAAAATGGGACAGCAACGCCTCTAGAGCAAACAAACACCCACACCCCTGTGTAAAATTTACTGACACACTCTTACAAACCAACGCTACCTTTGATGGGAAGGCTGCCTGCGGTTCGGCCACGGGATGTCCGAGGCCAAGCTTACACAGACGATTCAGGACGCTCCCGCGAACAAATCAGGCAACCGACCAAGCGCCTTTCACACCAATCTTGCCACATACCGGTTGATGAGGCAGGGAGCAGTCCCATCACGGGCAGCAACAGGCTGTATGACATACAGGGCAATCGCGGACAATAAAAAGCCGGCGTCTGGGGGGGACACCGGCGAAGAAGTGATACCCGACTTGGGGAACTCGGGTATCCGGGCCGTCTTTGGAGGGGAAACATCCGGCCCAAACGCTACGTAACGCTTGGCAATATGACCCAGGCCCGAGCAGGAAAGTTTCGCAAAAAGTGGAAAATTTGATATTTATTTTATAAGCAATTGATTAAACTTATGTTTTCATAGAGAAAAATCAAAGCAATCCTCAGTTTCCGGGTATCTCCTTGATATAGATATCCCGCTTGGCAAAGGGTATTTCGATGCCTTCGCGATTGAGGGCCTTGTAGGTCTGCTCCAGCAGGCTGTCGATCGCGCGTCCACGCAAGCGTGGATCATTGACCCAGCAGAGCAGCTCGAAATCCAGGCTGGAGGCGCCGAGCGCACGGAAACGCACCCGGGGAGCCGGGGTCGCGACCACATCGTTGTTGCCCTTTGCAACACCGAGCAACACACGGCGGATCTGATCGATATCGGAACCATAGGCGGCGCCGACTGGCACGCGGATGCGGTACTTGGTATAGGGACCGCCAGATTCATTGATGATCTTCGAATTCCCCATCACCGAATTCGGGATCGTCAGTTCCACGTCGTCGCGCGTCAGGATGCGCGTGCTGCGCACGCCGATATGCGTTACCTCGCCCCTTTCGCTGGAATCCAGCACGATATAGTCACCAATCTTGTATGGCGCGTCGGTCAGAATAAAGATGCCCGAGATGAAGTTCGCCAATGTATCCTTGGCGGCGAAACCCACCGCGATGCCGACCACGCCTGCCGACGCCAGCCAGGCGGTCATATCGATACCCCAGACATTGAACAGCAGATAGACCGCGATGACGATCACCAGCGCGCTGGCCAGATTGACGAACAAGGGCATGGTATGCAGACTGATCAGGCCAGCGCGATCCGGACGCTCCGCCAGCGAACGCACCACCAGCCGGAAGAAACGACTAAAGAACACCGCCCAGATCAGGATACTGATGCTTTTCAGCGCCAATCGAGCGATATCGTTCCATGCCTCCGGCAGTTCGATGAGGTTCAACGCGATCAGCAGGCCGATCAGCAACAGAGTATAGAACAGCGGCGGCCGTAGTAACCGAATCAGCTGATCGTCGAAATCGAAGTCGGTCTTCTTTGCCAAGCGGTGTAGGATGGTGCTCAATAGCCAAGTGACCAGCAGCGCAACAAGCAGACCCACCAGCACCACAACAACGGCCTGCAACACCGGATGGTCGCCAAGCCGGTCGAGTATCGGCTGGATGACCCAACGGAGATGCTCGGCCTGCGCTTCCACCGCGTCGGCGGCGACCGGCGGCGGGTTCATTGCGCCTGAAGATGTCGAATACGCACCGCGGCCGGCGGATGGCTATGATAGAAAGCCGAATACAATGGATCGGGCGTCAGGGTGCTGGCGTTATCGCGATACATCTTCACCAACCCGCTGATCAACGCATGCGCGTCCGCCTGCCTGGCGGCGAATTCATCGGCCTGAAACTCGTGTCGCCGCGACAGCATTGCCATCAGCGGCTGAAGAAAGAAAGTAAACACCGGCGACACCAGCATGAACAACGACAACGCCTGAGCCGAACCGATACGTTCCACGCCCAGCCCCTGATAGAACCACGCCTGGGTCGACAGCCAGCCGAGCAGCGCCAAGCCAGCCAACGACATCACCGCCGAGAACAGCAGATTGGCACGCACATGATGACGCTTGAAATGCCCCAACTCATGCGCCAAAACCGCCTCGACCTCCTCCGGCGCCAATCCCTTCAATAGCGTGTCATAGAAAACGATGCGCTTGTTGCGCCCAAAGCCGGTGAAATAGGCATTGCCGTGCGCCGAGCGCTTCGAGCCATCCATCACGAACATGCCGTTGCTGTGAAAGCCGCAACGTTCCAGCAAGCTTTCCAGGCGCGCCTTCAACGCTTTATCCTCCAGCGGCGTGAACTTGTTGAACAGCGGCGCG
Source organism: Sedimenticola sp. (assembly GCA_026984055.1). Taxonomy (GTDB): domain Bacteria; phylum Pseudomonadota; class Gammaproteobacteria; order Chromatiales; family Chromatiaceae; genus JALSSX01. The sequence continues at coordinate 10,797 of JALSSX010000190.1, forward strand.
ATCAATACCGGGAAGGCCCACAGCATCAGCAGCATAAAACCCATCCATACCAGCCAAGCCCACAGCCACCAGTAATCGCCGGCGCGCATCATCAGCCAGAGTATCACCGCGACCAATGGCAAGCCGAGCACCAAGCCAAGCGCCAGTTGCATCGCAAGATCACGTACATACTGCGCCAGCGTCATGCGATTGAAGCCGAAACGGTTCTCGATGACAAAGGTCTGGTACAGCGAGAATGGCAATTCCAGCAGGCCGCCGACCAATACCACCGCGAACACCAACGCGACACCGTGCCACAACGGCGTCAAGCCGAGACTCAGCAGCGTATTGTCCAGCCAGTTCAGGCCACCACCCAGCGTCCACGCCAGCAGGATCAACGGCGTCAGTAACAATTCCAGCTTCCGCGCGCCGACGCGCGCCAAGGTGTAATCCGCCGCCTTCTGATGCGCTTCCAGCGTAATCCGGTCGGCAAAGGCTTCCGGCACCTGTCCGCGATGGGCAGCGACGCTGCGAATCTGGCGCCGCAACAGCCACCATTGCACCATCACGCCAACGACGAGAAACCCTACAAAGATCCAACTGAATGCATTCATGTCAGAACCCTATGCCGATACCGCCGAAGGCGCCGCCAGAACCGACACCGAGATGA
>JALSSX010000191.1 GCA_026984055.1 Sedimenticola sp.
CGTCGGCGATCAGGTGGATCTGATAACGGTCGCAGGCTTCGCGCAGGCGGCTCAGATAGACCGGGTGGTACATGCGCATGTTGCCGGCGCATTGTACTAGTGGTTCGACGATGACCGCGCTGATAGTGTCGGCGTCGCGTGCAAGGATCTTGTCCATCTCGTCGAACTGGCGTAGCGAATGGGACTCCCAGCTTTCGCCGGCTTCGCGCTGATAACAGTCGGGTGTCGGCGCGGTGATGACATCCATTAACAGCGGTTGGTAGGTTTCTTTGTACAGCGCGACATCGCCGACCGCAAGTGCGCCAAGGGTTTCGCCGTGGTAGCTGTTGGTCAACGTGACGAAGCGGCTCTTCTTCTCCCGGCCCTGGTTGCGCCAGTAGTGGTAGCTCATCTTCAGCGCGGCTTCGACCGCCGAGGATCCATTGTCGACATAGAAAACCCGATCCAGTCCCGCTGGCGTGACTCGAACCAGGCGTTCGGCCAGTTCGATGGCCGGTTCGTGGGTGAAACCAGCGAGCAGGACATGTTCCAGCTTGTACAACTGGTCGGCGATGGCGGCGTTGATGCGTGGGTTGGCGTGGCCGAACAGGTTCACCCACCAGGAGCTGATGGCGTCAATATAGCGCTTGCCGTCGAAGTCTTCGAGCCACACGCCCTGGCCCGATTTGATCGGTATCAGTGGCAGCCATTCGTGGTCTTTCATCTGCGTGCAGGGATGCCACAGATGGCGCAGGTCTCGATCGGCGATGGAGGCGTTGCTCACGTGGGATGCGACGGGAGGGCGTGCTGACCGGCCAGGAAGGCGGCACGCCAGATGTTAGCGTGAGAACAGGCGCCCGCTTGCCTGTGATTCGTCCGCGAGAACGCCGTGAATACGTCCGTGCGGGCGTGGTCTCGGCATAACCCGCGGGGCAATGGGGAATGCCGGGAGCATTTCCAGTGCCCCGCCTCGGACATCCCGTGGCCGAACCACAGGCAGCCTTTCATCACGTCATGCTTACTAGTTGTACAGATAGGCTGGATTGCCGACGCCCTTTTGGGACATCGCCTGGGCATAGCCGGTCTTGCCCTGGAACTCGGCGATGCGGGCGAGTTCGGTAGCGGTCTTGAAGTCGCCTTTTTTCGCGGCTTTCTTCGCATGCTTCAAGATCTTGCCGATGTCGCGCCATTCGCCATCGACGGACTGAGCCATCTTGCGTGCTTCTTGCGCGGCCTTCATGGCTTTCTGGAAATCTCCCTGGTTGCTGGCGAAGGCCGATCCGGCGAGCAGCAGCAGGGAGGCTAAGGCGGTCAGGGTCAGTTTCTTCATTCATGGTTCCTCTTTTGGGGATAGGTCGGTCCGCTGACGCGGTTTCTTGTATCGCTTCCTATCTTAGGCAGTCAGGCCGGTGCTGGCAAATCCAGGTTACGCCAGATGGCCACGGTGGGCGCGGCTTGGTTCATCGTATAGAAGTGCAGTCCGGGCGCGCCACCTTCGAGCAGGCGTTGGCACAGTGTCGACACCAAGTCGGTACCGAAGTCGCGGATCGTTTCCAGATCGTCGCCGAAAGATTCGAGGCGCTTGCGTATCCAACGTGGGATCTCGGCGCCGCAGGCGTCGGAGAAGCGTGAAAGTTGCTGGTAGTTGGTGATCGGCATGATGCCGGGGACGATCGGGATATCGATGCCCAGCCGGGCGCAGTCATCGACGAAGGCGAAATAGGCATCGGCGTTGTAGAAGTACTGTGTGATCGCGCGATTCGCGCCGGCCGCTACCTTGATGCCGAAGGCGCGTTCGTCGTCGTTGGCGCTGGCTGCCTGCGGATGAAACTCCGGATAGGCGGCGACCTCGATATGGAAATGGTCGCCACTGTGCTCGCGGATGAAAGCAACCAGTTCGTTGGCGTAACGGAATTCGCCATAGTCGCCCATGCCGGACGGGATGTCGCCGCGTAACGCAACCAGTCGACGCACGCCTTGATCGCGGTAGCGATCGAGGATCTGGCCGATCTGTTCCCGGCTGGCGCCGATGCATGACAGATGCGGCGCGACATCGATGCCTTCGGAGATCAGCCAGTCGACGGTGGCGAAGGTCTGTGTCTGGGTGGAACCGCCGGCGCCGTAGGTGACGGAGAAGAACTCGGGTCCGAGTTCCCGCAGCAGTGGCATCTGCTGGCGTTGCAGCTTCTCCATGCCTTTTTCCGTCTTCGGCGGAAAGAGTTCGAAACTAAAGGATGGTTTCATAATCTTTGGCGCCGGCATCGGACGCTCCACGCCCGATGCCGGCATGCCCTCAGTAGCGGTAGTGATCGGGCTTGTACGGGCCTTCGATCGGGATGCCGAGGTATTCGGACTGCTCTTCCGTCAGGACCGTCAGCTTCGCGCCGATCTTTTCCAGATGCAGGCGCGCGACCTCTTCGTCGAGCTTCTTCGGCAGGATATAGACGTTATTCTCGTATTCGCCGGTCTTGGTAAACAGTTCCATCTGTGCCAGCACCTGGTTGGTGAAGGAGTTGGACATCACGAAGCTAGGATGACCGGTGGCGCAGCCGAGGTTCACCAGGCGGCCCTCGGCGAGCATGATGATGCGCTTGCCGTCGGGGAAGACGATATGGTCGACCTGCGGCTTGATATTCTCCCATTTGTAGCCCTGCACGCCAGCGATATCGATTTCGTTGTCGAAATGGCCGATGTTGCAGACGATGGCTTCGTCCTTCATCGCCGTCATGTGGTCATGGGTGATGATGTCCTTGTTGCCGGTGGTGGTGACGAAGATGTCGGCCTCGGAGGCCACGTCATCCATGGTCACCACGCGGTAGCCTTCCATCGCTGCTTGCAATGCGCAGATCGGGTCGATCTCGGTGATCCACACGGTCGCGCCGAGGCCACGCAACGATTGCGCGCTGCCCTTGCCGACATCGCCATAACCGCAGACGACAGCGATTTTGCCGGCGATCATCACGTCGGTGGCGCGCTTGATGCCGTCGACCAGGGACTCGCGGCAACCGTAGAGGTTGTCGAACTTGGACTTGGTCACGGAATCGTTGACGTTCATTGCCGGGAACAACAGTTCGCCGGTTTCGACCATCTGGTACAGGCGATGCACGCCAGTGGTGGTCTCCTCGGTGACGCCGCGGATTTCCTCGGCCATGCGATGGAAGCGTTGCGGGTCTTCCGCCAGGTTGCGCTTCAAGACACTCAGGATGACGCGCATCTCTTCGCTGTCCGAGTCGGTTGGCTCGGGCACGCTGCCAGCGTTCTCACAGGCCACGCCCTTGTGCACCAACAGGGTGGCGTCGCCGCCATCGTCGAGGATCATGTTCGGACCCTTGCCGTCCGGCCAGTTCAGTACTTGCTCGGTGCACCACCAGTATTCTTCCAGGGTTTCACCCTTCCAGGCGTATACCGGAACACCGGTCGCGGCGATCGCGGCGGCGGCGTGATCCTGGGTGGAGAAGATGTTGCACGAGCACCAGCGCACCTCGGCTCCCAAGGCGGTCAGGGTCTCGATCAGCACGGCGGTTTGAATCGTCATGTGCAGCGAGCCGGTGACGCGCGCGCCGCTCAGGGGCTTGCTTTCGCCATACTTGCGACGCAGCGCCATCAGGCCCGGCATCTCGGTCTCGGCGATGGAGATTTCCTTGCGGCCCCAATCGGCCAGGGAAAGGTCGGCGACCTTGAAGTCGTCCTTCTGTTCAACAACAGCGTTCATAGTGTGTTTCTCATCAAAAAACGGGGAGCGTCGTTGTACAGAACGGGTTTCCCGAGCCTGGCAGGTGGCAATGCCATCTGTTGCAACGCTCCTCGGGGAACCGGAAGGGATCGGGATCAGATGCCGGCGGCGTTTTTCAATTCATCGGCCTTGTCGGTCTTCTCCCAGGTGAAGCCCTCGTTCTCGCGTCCGAAGTGGCCGTAAGCGGCGGTCTTGCGGTATTTGATCTTGTCGGCGTTGAGCAGGTCGAGCATGGTCAGGATGCCATACGGGCGCAGGTCGAAGTGCTTGCGAACCAACGCGGTGATGTGCTCGTCGTCGATCTTGCCGGTGCCAAAGGTGTCGACCATGATGGAGGTCGGTTCGGCCACGCCGATGGCGTAGGAGACCTGGATCTCGCAGCGATCGGCGAGTCCGGCGGCGACAATGTTCTTCGCCACGTAGCGGCCAGCGTAAGCGGCCGAGCGATCGACCTTGGATGGGTCCTTGCCGGAGAACGCGCCGCCGCCATGGCGGGCCGCGCCGCCGTAGGTGTCGACGATGATCTTGCGCCCGGTCAGGCCGGCGTCGCCCATTGGTCCGCCGATGACGAAGGCGCCAGTCGGATTGATATGGAATTCGGTATTGCTGTTCAGCCATTCGCTCGGCAGCACCGGCTTGATGATGTGTTCCATGATGGCTTCCCGCAATTCCTTATGATCGATGTCTGGCGCATGCTGGGTGGAGAATACCACGGCGTCAATGCCGACCGGCTTGCCATCCTTGTAACGGAAGCTGACCTGGCTCTTGGCGTCAGGGCGCAGCCAGCTCAGTGTGTCGTTGTTGCGCAGTTCGGCATGCCGATGCACCAAGCGGTGGGCGTAGGTGATCGGCGCGGGCATCAATACATCGGTTTCGTTGGTGGCGTAACCGAACATCAGACCCTGGTCGCCGGCGCCCTGGTCTTCCGGTCGGCTTCTGTCCACGCCTTGGTTGATGTCTGGTGACTGCACGCCGATGGCCGTCATGACCGCGCAGGTTTCGTAGTCAAAACCCATCTCCGAATGGGTATAGCCGATCTCCTTGATCGTCTGACGGATGACGGCCTCGTAGTCAGGTTTCGCGGTGGTGGTGATCTCACCGGCGATCACCGCCATGCCGGTCTTGAACAGGGTTTCGCAGGCGACGCGTGCGTGCTTGTCCTCGACGAGGATGGCGTCCAGTATGGCGTCGGATACTTGGTCGGCCATCTTGTCCGGATGGCCTTCGGAAACGGATTCGGAGGTGAAGATATGTTCTTTCGACATGTGTATTCCTGAAATGCGGTCAATATCCCGAGATATAGCGTTATCGGACATCGATGCGGTGGGTTGAATAATAAATATTTCAGCGGCGGGATTGTAGCGAGAGGAACGAATAAATGCACCTTTTTGCCCGCTGTCGGCCGATATGCATTGATCCGTCGGTTGTCTCCGCTTGTACTGGCCGCGCCTCTCTATGATGCCTTGGCCATGGTGGACTGGAAAACACATGGAGCGATGATTGGGAACGGGTTCTCGACGACGAGGCTGGCCGAGGGATTCATGGCGTCGATCGATGCTTAAGCAGCGGCGCGTCGCCACGATCGCCGAGGGCATGGCGCATGATTCTGTGTTTCAGCGGCGTTGCCCGGTCGGTCAGGTTCATGCCAGCATCGCGGATGCCGCGCAACAGGGGGTTGGCGTTGCTGAACAGGCGCTTGAAGGCATCCATGCCAGCCTGCATCGCGAGATTGTCGGCCTTGCGTGCGCGTTCGTATTTACGCAGCGTCAGCAGGTCGCCTAGCGGTCGGCGGCGCTTTCTGGCGTCGCTCAGCACCCGGCTTAGTTCAGCGACATCGAGAAAGCCCAGGTTGACGCCCTGACCGGCGAGTGGGTGCACGGTATGCGCGGCATCGCCGATCAGCGCCAGTCCCGGTGCGACATAGTCCCGCGCGTGACTCAGACGCAGTGGAAAGGCGGCGCGTCGGGAGCAGGCGAGCGCCCGTCCGAGAACTGTCTCGCTGGCGCTCGTGAGCTGCTGGAGGAAGGCGTCTTCGGGCAGCGCGAGCAGCTCTTCGGCATGCTCCGGGTGGGTTGACCAGACGATGGAACTGTAGTGTGGTTGGTCCAGTGGTAACAGCGCCAGCGGACCTGTGGGCATGAAGCGTTGCCAAGCGGTGGCTTGGTGGGGCTTTTCCGTCTGGACAGTGGTGACCACGGCATGCTGGTCGTAGTTCCAGCCGTTGGCGCCGATGGCTGCGAGCTGACGCACGCGTGATTTGGCGCCGTCCGCGCCGATGATCAGCTCGCAGCGCAGTTGTCGACCAGAGCCGAGCTCGACATGCATCCATCGGCCGTCGCGGCGGAACGACTGGAGGCTGTCGGTATCGATCGATATAACGTTTGCTTCGCGTTGGAGTCGTAGCCACAATGCCTTGGTGGTGACGCGGTTCTCGACGATGTGACCCAGGTCCGGCTCGCCGATCTCGGCGGCGTCAAAGTGGATGCGGCCCTCGCCATTGGCGTCCCAGACGTGCATCGCGTCGTAGGTGGCGACGCGTTCGGCGCGCATCGCCGGCCAGGCGCTCAGATTGCGTAGTAGGTTTCGCGAGGCATGGGTCAGCGCGGAGACGCGTGGGTCGTAGTCGCTGTCGTCCCAGGTAAGCAACGGGGCTTGTCGTTCCACGACGCCGACCTCGAAGCCGGCCTGGGCCAGCGCGCAGGCCATCGCGCCGCCGTTCATGCCGGCGCCGATGACGAGGATCTCCAGGTTTGGAATGTCAGTCATGCGCGGGTTCCTCGCGCGCGAGGCGGGGGAGATGGCCGGCCAGTCCCATCGCGCCGCGCGCGAGTAGGTGTTTCGCGGTTGGCAGGTTGTCGAGCGCGGTCAGGCCGAAACCGCGTGCCGCGCGGATTGGCGCCAAGGGGTTGCCGAAGATCTGCACCAGCGAGTCGGTGGCGCGCGCGACCCATCGTTGATCGCGTTGGCGCCAGTTTGCGTAACGCCCACGCGGCTGTTCTCCACCCGGGTCGATACCCTGTCGCGTGGCGTCACCGAGCACCTCGGCGAGCACTGCGACATCGCGAATGCCGAGATTGAAGCCCTGTCCCGCGATTGGGTGCAGGGTATGCGCGGCATTGCCGATCAGTACTACGCGGGGCGCCGTGGAGGTTTCCGCGCGCAGCATCTCCAGGGGATGGGCGCTACGCTTGCCAGCCTGTTCGAAACGTCCGAGCCGCTGGCCGAAATGCCGCTCGGCGGTAGCGGTGAAATCGCGGTCGCTCTGGTTCAGTAGCTCGTCGAGCCTGTCGTCGCGGACCGACCAGACCAACGCGGAACGTTGCCCGGTCATCGGCAGCATCGCCATTGGGCCGGCGTCGGTGAAGCGTTCGTAGGCGATGTTGTGGTGTGGTTGGCGGGTTTGCACATTGCACACCACGGCATGTTGCGCATAGTCGGTACGGCGGGTTGGAATGTTCAGTCGTTCGCGGATGATCGACCTGCCGCCATCGGCGCCGACCAGCAACGCGGTGTTGATCCGTCGGGCTTTGCCATCGTGTTCCAGGGTCAGGGCGACGTGTGTCCGGAAGGTGTCGAAACGCTGGAGCCGGGCCGGACTGAGCCACTCGACGCCATCCAGTCCACGGATGTCGCGCAATAGCGCCTGGCCCAGCGCGCGCGCCGGCACGACGTAGCCGAGCGCCTCGACGCCCTCGTTGTCGGCATGCAGGCGGGTGAAGCCGAAATGTCCCTGCTCGGAGACATGAATGCTGGTGATCGGATTGACTTCGTCGCGCAATCGCGACCAGCAGCCCAGGTTGTTCAGAATGCGCGCAGTGCCGAACGCCAGCGCCAGCGCGCGATCGTCGAAGCCGGGTTGGCCGGGATCGCCGGGCGGGAAGGGTTCGATGACCGCGACACGCAGGCCGCTGCCGGCCAGGGCGCGCGCCAAGCTGGCGCCGGTCATGCCACCGCCGGCGATAACGACATCATGGAATTCCGGATCGCTCATGTTCACTCCATCAGGGCTTCGATGTCCTCGATGGTTTTCGGCGCGTCCTTGCTGAGAACGTTGGGGCCGCTCTTGGTCACCGCCACATCATCTTCGATTCGGATGCCGATGCCCTGCCATTTCTTCGCGACGCCTTTCTCGCCGGGGGCGATGTACAGGCCGGGTTCGACGGTCAAAACCATGCCCGGTTCCAGGATCCGCCATTCGCCATCGATCTTGTAATCGCCGACATCATGCACATCCAGTCCCAGCCAGTGGCCGGTGCGATGCATGTAGAAGCGTTTGTAGGCGCCGTCGCGAATCAGTTTCGCGACCTGGCCCTTCAGCAGGCCGAGCTTGACCAATCCACGTGTGAGTACCCTCACCGCGGCCTCATGCGGGGCGTTCCAGTGCTTGCCGGGTTGTACCTGCTCGATCGCCGCCAGTTGCGCGTCCAGCACCAATTGATACAGCGCGCACTGCTCCTTGGTGAAATGGCCGTTGACCGGAAAGGTGCGGGTGATGTCGGATGCATGACAGTCGAGTTCGCAACCTGCATCCACCAACACCAGATCTCCGTCTCTCAGCGCCTGATCGTTGTCGACATAATGCAGCACGCAAGCGTTCGCGCCGCCGCCGACGATGGCGGGGTAGGCCTGCGCGCGGGCGCCGGAGGTGATGCATTCATGAATGAATTCGGCCTCCAGTTCGTACTCCATCATGCCTGGGCGGCAGTGGCGCATCAGGCGTTTGTGCGCCCGCGAGGAGATACGCGCCGCGCGCCGCATGATCGCAATCTCCGAACGGCTCTTGTATAGCCGCATGTCGTGCAGGTAGTGGTCCAGCGCGATGAACTCGAAGGGCGCGCTGACGCCGGCGCGGGCCTTCTGACGCACCTGGCTGACCCACGAGGACATGCGTCGGTCCAGTTCCGGATCACAGCCCATCGCGTAATACACGCGATCGGTCTGTTCCAACATGCGCGGCAGAATCTCGTCGAGATCCGCGATCGGGAAGGCGTCATCGGCGCCATGCTGCTTTCGCGCGCCTTCCTGCCCGGCGCGCGCGCCCTCCCATTGTTCGCGCTTGGGGTCGCGTTCCTGGCAGAACAGGATGTATTCGGCATGCTTACGCCCAGGGATCAAGACCGCAACCGCGTCGTCTTCAGCGAAGCCGGTCAAATAGTAGAAATCACTGTCAGGGCGGAACGGGTGATGGACATCGCGGTTCCTCACCGCGAGTCGGGATGTCGGCAGGATGGCGATGCTGCCCGGTCCCATCATGCGCATCAATTGGCGGCGTCGGCGCCGGTATTCACTGGCGGGGAGAGGCTTATTCTGGATCATTCGCGCCTTCGGGTGAGTCGAGTTCGGCCTTGACCAGTTGCACCGAGACGCGCAGAAACTCGATGAGTTGCATCAGTGCCTGCTCACTCTCATCGTTCTCCTCGACTGTTGCCTCGTCCATCTGCGTGATGGCGTCCATGTCTTGCAAGGCTTCCTTGGTCTCGGCGGAACGCAGACGTTCGCTGGCCTTGCTCAGCCCCAATCCGTAGAGGAAACCCCGGCACCAGTGGATGATTGTGGCGGCGCGGCGGCGTATCGGTTGCTCGTCATCGGGTAAAAACAGTTGGTATTCCGATGGATCCTCGCGTAACGCGGCCTCGGTTGCGTCGAACACTCGGCCAAGCTCCTTTACCGTCTCCTTGACGAGTGCGTCGTCCGCGGCATCTTCCGGCACCAGTTCAGCCAACCATGTGTCACGAGCGCTGTCCGGCGCGGCGCACAGCAGCGCGGTGATGAGTCCGTGAGCCTCGGCGGCGTCGATGTCACTGTCGAATATGGCCAGCTGTTTATCGATGCGGCGGTACGGAACCGTAATTTTCATAGGCAAATCTTAATAGTAACTTCTTGAAAAAACATGCCCAAGGATACCATGCATCAAGCCGTGTGGCAGTCGCGATGAGGCAAGCGTTTGACCACTGGCACGCCCCGTTCTATAGTTGCGCGCATGGAATCCATGTCAGAAACAGAGGCAGACATCAGCGTGCGGGACCTGCTCGCGCTGGAATCCCGGGTCGAGGAATTGATCAGCGCCTGCGTCATTCTACGTCGGGAGAATCACCAGTTGCGCGACAAGCAGCAACAACTGCTGATGGAACGTGCAACCTTGCTCGAACAGACGCAACAGGCACGCGCGCGGGTGGAAGGCATGATCGATCGCCTGAAATCGCTGGAGACCGGATCATGAGTCAGGGCAAGGATGCCATCGCCCTGACGGTACAGATTCTGGACAAGGATTATCGCATCGGCTGTGCGCCCGGCGAGGAAGACGCGCTGGTCTCGGCGGCGCGCTATCTGGATGCCTCGATGCGCGAGATTCGCGGCCGTGGCAGCGTGATCGGCGCGGATCGCCTGGCCGTCATGGCGGCGCTGAATATCACCAACGAGCTGTTGCAGGATCGGAAGATGGGCGAGACCACCGCGCGCGTGGTCAGGTCACGACTCCATCAGTTGGAAGATAGGATCGATCAGGCATTGCACGATACAAGCGATGTGTGAGCGATTCCTTATCAGGCGTGCGAGAAAGCTCTTCAATCGCTTCGATATGGCGTATACTTAACAGCGAGTATCTGCTGCACCATGCGTTAGCAAATCGGGTATTTTCTTGAGCCTAATTGTTACCTTGGGGGTTTGAAAGCGGTTACTGTGTGCATGTCCGCCCCGAGTGGAAAGCCTAAGGTGCCGCCGAAACTCCCACTTGAACCTTCTGGTTCAAGAACAATGGTTTGCGACGGTGATCGTGGCAGGTACTCCCTTTTTCGATGACTCCTCAATCCAAAATCCGCGCCCGCCTGCGGCGATTCCGATCACATTTATCTCCGGCGTTCGTCACCGCCGCTAGTCGGTCGATCTGCGAGACGATCCTGCGTTCGCCATTGCTCCTCTCCAGCCAGCGTGTCGCGCTGTACCGCGCGATTGGGAACGAGGTGAATCTCGCCTTGCTCGAAGCGCGTCTAGTTTCCTTGGGGCGAACATGCGCGTTACCCGTGCTGAAGCCGAAAGGTTTTTCGGTTGGCTTGTATTTTCAGCGTTGTCTGCCCGATGCGCCGATGTGCGTGAACCGTTTTGGGATTCCCGAGCCGTGCTTCGATCCGCGCATGTGCATCGGACCGCGTTTTCTCGGCGTGGTGTTCATGCCGTTGCTTGGATTCGATCAGCAGGGTAATCGACTGGGCATGGGTGGCGGATTCTATGACCGCGCTCTGGAGTTCAAGCATCGCGCCAATGGAACACGGCCGCTATTGATCGGGGCGGCTTTCGATTGCCAGCGGGTGGAAGCGCTTGCGATCAACGCCTGGGATGTCGCGATGGATGCCGTCGTGACCGAATCTGGGGTCCGTGCTTGCAGGCCCGAGCTGAGGCATCTGCTTTCCTTTTGAGATCCTGGCGTATCGGCCCTTTTGGCGCGTTGTATTTTCGGTGGAACTGATTATACTCGGATGAAAACAACGAGCCGGATCGGGTGAGGGGAGATGGCCATCAAGAAAGCAGCAAAGAAGAAAACGGTTGGTAAGAAATCGGCCGTAAAGCAGGTGATTGCCGAGAAAGCCCCGGTCAGAAAGGTCACGGCAAAGAAAGCCTCAGTAAAGAAGCCCACGACCAAGAAGGCGGCGACCAGGAAGGCGGCGACCAGGAAGGCGGCG
>JALSSX010000192.1 GCA_026984055.1 Sedimenticola sp.
GAAAAGCGTGAAGGACAGCACGCTTACTGTGCTGATATAGTAAGGGTTGAATTGTACCGAGATCGGGTTGCCACTGATCGCGCGGTCGGGCAGTGGATCGGGGTGCTCCTCGAAGAATGCCGGGCTGACATGGTTGGCGCTGGGTGGCGGCCAGAGGATCAATGCCGGGTTAGCGGCCAGGGTTCTGTCGGTGGCAGTGTCATAATCCTTTGCCGGCAGCCGCTTCTCCGGGTTGCATACTCCGGTGTAATAGCTGCCTTGACTGGCTTCGCTGGCGGTCGAGCATTGTTGCGCATGGCGCCGGTTGCCAAGCTCGTAGACGTAGCGGGGAGATTCGGCCGACGGGCTGGCGATGCCGATTTGATCTTGTGTCGGGTCGAGAAAAGCCAGACGATGGTAGATGCCGGTCATCAGCGCGTCGATCGAATCCCGGAAACCGCGTTGACCATAGGAGAGGTTTTCGGTCACCGCGCGTGATGCATAGCCAGCGTTGGCGGCGCGCTCGCTCGGGCCGATGCCGCTGAAGCCGGGCTGGTCGGCTTGCTCGATATGGCTGTTCAGGTCGTTTTGTAACAGGTATTGGGCATGCGCGTCGGCGGCCTGTTGCAGATGGGTTTCCCGTTGTAGTGTCGGCATGCCGGCGGCGCGTCGGATCTGTTCTAGTTGTCGGTAGCCATCCGCCGGCGGGGTGGCGTGGGCGGGTGTCGATAAGTAAGCCAGGAGTGCGAAGCGGAAGATTCTGTGCATGGGTTGAAAGCGTCGCCAGGAATGAGAAAGCATTGGTATCGCACTGATGCCGGGAGCTCAATAAGCGTTGGCGGCGGAATGCTGGAAATGTTCAGTGGTCCACAAATCCGGTGGGGCGCGCGAGACTTGGGTCTCCAAATCGCTGTTTGGTTGAAAACGGAAGTGGTAACGAGGATGAATGAGCAACTGAAAGGCAACCTGAAGAATCAGTCAACTTGGCGGCGCATCCTGTACATGCTGCTATTCGCGATCGCCTACAGCGTTGCCGAGATGGTGGTGTCCGCCATCGTGGTCGCGCAGGTGGTGTTCGTGCTGTTTTCGGGAAAACCGAATGAGCAACTGTTGGATTTCGGCGCGCAGTTGTCGCGCTATCTCTATGAGGTGTTGCGCTACCTGACCTTCAATACCGATCGTCAGCCTTTTCCGTTCTCGGCGTGGAATCGGTTCGACGATTGAACGCGAGCAGCGCCGCGCCATAGGCGGCCTGATCATGATCGGAAGCCTCGGTTGCCACCTTCAGCAGGTTTTTGCGCAGCCTCGTCCAGACTGGATTGCCGGCGCCGCCACCGATACTGGCGACGCGCGTCAGCTGGGTGCCGGTACGTGTTTCCAGCAGGCGATAGCCACGCGCCTCGATGCGCGCGATGCCCTGTAGCAGGCCGTGCAGGAAGGCGGTGTCGTCGTCGGGTCGGGGCGTGATACGTGGCGGCAGGTCGGGGTCGTTGATCGGGAAACGCTCGCCGGGACGGGGTAGTGGGTAGTAGTCCAGCGGTGATGGCCGTTCAGGATCGATATCGCGGCTCAGACGCTCGATCTCTCTTGTTTCGAAGAAGCGGGCGAGCAACGCGCCACCGCTGTTCGAGGCGCCGCCGGTCAGCCACAGGTCGCCACAACGGTGGCTGTAGATGCCCCGCCGATTGTCAAATAGTGGCTGTTCGGTCACCAGTTTGACCACCAGCGTGCTGCCGAGCACGCTGATGCCGGTGCCGGGCGCGAGTACCCCGTTGCATGCAGCCAGCGCCGAGGCGGTGCTGTCGGTGGTGCCGAGCAGGATGCGCGTGTCTTCGCTGAAGCCAGGCAGTCTGCGGATCGCCTCTGCCGGCCCGCCGAGCTGCTCGCCGACCGGCGCGACGCGCGGCAGCCTGGCCAGTGGCAGCAGTGAGCCGATCCATTCCGGCCATCGGCGTCGCGCGGCGTCGTAGCCCATCTTCAGCGCGTTGTTCTCGTCACTGAAACCATGTTGGCCGCTCAGCATGCCGGCGATCCAGTCCGCCTGGTTGACGTGACGGATGCCCTCCGCGAAGGCGTGTCGATCCAGCCAAAGCGCCCGGGCCAGACCGGAGCCGATCGTGTTCGCCGGGCTGTCTTCCGGCGCCACGGCGGCGATCAGGCGTGCCTGTTCGACCGCGCGCGTGTCGTTGTACATCAAGGCTGGGCCGAGCGGCGCGCCATCGGCATCGATCGCGAGCACGCTGCCAGAGGTACCGTCGACGCTCAGCGCGGTGATCTTGATACCCGTCGGGATGCCGCAGAGCAGGTCCAGCGCCGCGTGCCACCAGTCCGTTGGATTCTGCTCAACGCCGTTGTCGTCGACGAGCCGTGAGGCGGGTAGCATCACGGCTTGTGTGTGAAGGACCTCACGCCGCGCATCGATCACGCACAACCGACAGCCGGAGGTGCCGAAATCCAATCCCGCCCAGGCGCGGGT
>JALSSX010000193.1 GCA_026984055.1 Sedimenticola sp.
TAGTTACCCTCGCAAAACCCTTTCACTCACGCCGTTCAGACCTCGGCATTATCGCACACCCCCTTCTGACTTTTACCACCTTGGCAAGGACGAAACGACACCCGTGCTGGAATCCGAGGTTTAACAAGATGTTGAAAAAGTCCTTCCATGGACTTTTTCAACGACGGAACCGGACAATGCGATTTCCCGGTGCCTTCATTTTCAATGACTTGCCGTCATCGAAAATGGCGGTACATCCCTGTACCGCACACAGGCCACTGAGGAATGCTATTTTTCAATGGGCCTGTGTGCGCGAAAGTCGCCTGTCGGCTGCCCATGATGCGTCCACGAAAACACCGCGACTATATCAGCAAATCCGCAGATGCATCCTGTGGCCCACTATAGTACGGTCTCTATCCAGGAGAAATCCTGACCTGGGAGTATTGTGGGATTCAGGCGGACCACCATGTCGAGGTGATACCGTCTCACCCGCGCGCATGCGTCGCCCTGAATGCCCTGGATTCCAGGATATCCTTAACATATTGAATTTATTGGAGATAAACCCCATGGCGATAGACGCAATGAAAATTCTTGGTAGCCTGCTCAGCAGCGGCGCGCTTTCCCGCGGTTCCGGCTCCAGCATCCTAGGCTCCGTACTCGGCGCGGTGATGGGTGGCGGCCAGTCCTCCGGCGGCGGCCTGGGTGGCTTGGGCAACATGCTGGGCGGCGGCGCTAGCCGCCAGATGCAGGGCGGCAGCAGTGGCGGAATCGGCGATCTGCTTGGTGGCCTGCTCGGTGGCGGTAGCGGCCGTAGCGGCAGCAGTGGCGGCGGCCTGGGCGATCTGCTCGGCATGGCGATGAAACAGTTCGGCGGCGGCCAAGCCGCGCCGACACCGGCGAGCTTCGATAATGTCGAGCCGCAGCAGGCCAACGATCAGGCCATGCTACTGATCCGCGCCATGATCAACGCCGCCAAGGCAGACGGTCAGGTCGACCACAAAGAGCAGCAGAACATCGTCGAGAAACTGGGTGATGTAACCCAGGATGAGATCGACTTCGTGCAGCGCGAACTGGCCGAACCGCTGGATGTCGATGCTTTCGTGCGCGACGTTCCGCGCGGCATGGAAGAGCAAGTCTATACCGTCTCGCTGATGGCTATCGACCTGGACAGCAACCCGGAAGCACAATACCTAAACAAGCTGGCCCAGGGACTGGGCATAAAGCCGGAAACCGCCAACATGATCCACGACAAACTTGGCGCGCCGAAGTTGTACAACTAATCTTCACAAGATAGCAACAACATCGCTACTGTCGTGAAAGTCGCTCATGGTTCGGCCGCAGGATGTCCGAGGCAGAAAGCCGAGACCACGCCTACACGGACGTATTCACGGCGTTCTCAAGGACGCAAACAAGCAACCGAGCACGTACTTTCACGCTAACGACTTCAACCACCCGCCAGGGAAGGCGTCCGACCGAGGACAATGCCATGTCAAACGAAGGCTATCATGAACCGATAGACGAACTCACCAACGAAACCCGCGACATGCATCGCGCCATCACCTCACTGATGGAGGAACTGGAAGCGGTGGACTGGTACAACCAGCGCGTCGACGCCTGCAAGGACATCGAACTGCGCGCGATCCTGGCGCACAACCGCGACGAAGAGAAAGAACACGCGGCAATGGTGCTGGAATGGATCCGACGCCGTGACCCCGCTTTCGACAAGGAACTGAAAGACTACCTGTTTACCGACAAGACGATCGCGCACGACTGAAGCATCGCCACGGACGGCCAAACACCGGAGGATGCATGCAAAAAATCATAAGCAGGCCGTTGCTCCCGGCCCTTGTCCTGATCGCCGCTGCCATCGGCGCCTTCATGACAATACGCGTCACATGGGCCGAACCCATCGCGATCACCCTGGAATTCGAGCCAAACCTGGACAACGGTCGACAGATCTATGCCATCTGCGCGACCTGTCACCTGCCAGAAGGCTGGGGCAACACGGACGGCACCTACCCACAGCTTGCCGGCCAGCACCGTAACGTCTTGATCCGACAGTTGTTGAACATCCGTGATGGCAAGCGCGACAACCCGCTGATGTACCCTTTCGTGCAAGAACGCACCATCGGCGGCTACCAGTCGCTGGCGGATGTCGTCGCATACATTGCCACCTTACCGATGACGCCCGAACACAACCGCGGCCCGTGGGCGCAGGGGAGCAAGGAGTACGCCGCCGGCAAGCGTATCTATGTATCGCACTGCGCCGCCTGCCACGGACCAAACGGCCTTGGCAACAACACGCACTACTACCCACGCCTGCAAGGGCAGCACTACAGCTACATGGTGCGCCAGATCAATCTGGTAAAGCGCATTCTGCGCCGCGTCGACCCAGCCATGGAGGCTGTCGTGAAGACGCTCGACGACACCCAGCTGCGCTATGCGCTGAACTACGTTTCGCGAATACCCGTCG
>JALSSX010000194.1 GCA_026984055.1 Sedimenticola sp.
CAGCGACGAATTGGCAGCGACCTGGGAAGAGGCCGGGCGCGTGGCCGGCAGGCTGGATCTGCGCCTGGCGATGATCGGCATTCTGCCGACGGTCGAGGCGACGGATATGTGTATCGACAATATGTCGTTCATGGAACGTTACCGCGCGTTGAACGAACAGGTGTTGCGTTTGCGGGAGGGGCGACCATTAGAGGTCGACATTCGCGGCAACGAACATCTGCATATGCGGCATGACGATGTCATGCTGGAGTCCGCGACGACCTCCTTCCAGGTGCATTTGAAGGTGCCGGCGGAGGATGCCGGACGCTATTTCAATGCCTCTAAGGTGCTATCCGCGCCGTTGGTCGCGGCTTGCGCCAATTCCCCCTATCTGTTCGGCAAGCAATTATGGGAGGAAAGCCGCATACCGCTGTTCGAGCAGGCAGTGTGCGTCGGCGGCAGCGACGAAACCCTGCGCGTGACCTTCGGCCTGCGTTATGTCGAAGACGCTATCTTCGAATGCTTTCAGGCGAATCTGCATCGTTACCCGGTACTATTGCCGATGTTGCTCGACGAGCCGCCCGAACGGTTCGCCCATCTGCGCCTGCACAACGGCACCATCTGGCGTTGGAATCGTCCATTGATTGGCTTCGACAGCGATGGTTCGCCGCATATTCGCATCGAACACCGTGTCATCCCCGCCGGCCCGACGCGTCGCGATTGCATCGCCAATGCCGCCTTGTACATCGGTCTGTGCCACGCGCTGGCCAGCGACCCGTTGCCGCCGGAGAGGCTACTGCCGTTTCGCGCCGCGCGGGAGAACTTCTATCGTGCCGCGCGCGATGGTCTACGCGCCGACATCACATGGTTGGACGGGCGGCGCGTAAATGTCGCCGAGCTGCTGCGCGAGCACTTGCTGCCGTTGGCCCAGGATGGCCTGATGAAGCTCGGCATCGACGATCCATGGCGCTGGCTGGAACCCGTTGCCGGCCGCCTGGAGAACGGCCAGAACGGCGCGGCCTGGCAACGTCGCTGGATGGCGATACATGGCCGCGACAACGTGGCGATGACGCAGACCTATATTGAAAACCAGGAAACTGACTTACCCGTTTACAGGTGGAAAATCTGATGTGGCAGGAATTGACCGAACTTCCCGAAGAGTTGCTCGACCTCGACGCCAGCATGCTGGCGGGGTTTCTGGAGAAACCGACGTTGGTGCATCTACCGGGCCGACACGTCGAACCGCTGTTTGTCTCGGTGCTGCTACACGGCAACGAGCGGGTTGGCTGGGACGCGGTGCGCGAGCTGTTGCGCCATTATCACGCCGAGGAGCGCGAGTTGCCGCGCGCGTTGAGCCTGTTCATCGGCAACGTGCGGGCCGCGGCGGAAGGGCGGCGCGCGCTGGAAGGCCAGCCGGACTTTAATCGCGTCTGGCCCGGCACCGAGATCCCGAAAGCGCCCGAGGCGCGGATGATGGCGGCTATCGTCGAGCGCATGCGCGAAAAGGGCGTGTTCGCCTCGGTCGACATACACAACAACACCGGCCTGAACCCACATTACGCCTGCGTCAATGTGATCCAGCAGGCGCATCTGCACCTGGCAAACCTGTTTTCTCGCACCGTGGTGTATTTCATCCGACCGCTCGGTGTGCAGTCCATTGCGTTTTCCAGATTCTGCCCGGCGGTTACCCTGGAATGCGGCAAGGTGGGCGACGAAAGTGGTGTCCGCCATGCGCGCGAATTCCTGGATGCCTGCCTACATCTGACCGAGTTCCCGCAACACCCGGTGCCGCATGAAGACATCGACATCTTCCACACCGTCGCGACCGTCAAGGTACCGCCAAACTGTAGCTTCAGCTTCCATGGCGAACCGGCCGATATGCAGTTTGTGCCGGAACTGGAGCGCCTGAACTTCAGCGAATTATCGGCCGAAACGCCGTTCGCCGTCGTCGGCGACAGTTGCCGCTTGGATGTCACCGACGAGGCCGGCCAAGCGGTGTTCAACGAATTGTTCCGCGTCGACGATGGCAACCTCAAGCTGACTCAACCGCTGATGCCGGCGATGCTGACCAGCAACGAAGCCGTGGTGCGCGAGGATTGCCTGTGCTATCTGATGGAGCGTTATCCGTATGCCGCTGGGTGAACCGCCGAGACGGTAGCGCTTCGCAGCCTGTTCAATCTCCGACCACCACCAGGCGTATCGCATCCAGCCGCGCCCCGGCGTCGCTGATCGATTCGGCCAGTTCCCGGGCCTGTTGCTCCACGGCCTGGATATCCTGTTTGCGGATAGTCCGGTTGCGTTGCGCCAATTTCCGCAGACGCTCGATCTCGGCGTCGAACTCGTGCGTCAGGTCCGTCAGGGATTGTTCGCGGATGCTGTCCAACCGGTGTCTGGCGATCTCGGCTCCCGCTTGAATCAATGCCTTGAGCTGCGCGGCTTGGGCATCGATCGCCTGTTTGGCCAATGCCTTGTTGACATGCAGGCCGATGCGCGTCAATTCGTGGTGCGCGTGGCGTGAAGCCAGATCCCGGCCATCGCTGTCGAGTAGCAGGCGGATCACCGATTGCCGCAGGTAGCGGCGCGCCTGGCGGTGTAATGGGCCGGTGCAGTCGACGATATGGATCAGTTCCAGAAAACTGCTGCCAGGGGATAGGGTAGGGTGTTTGATCACCGCCAGAGCGGCGTTGCCGAACTCGCCGTTGGTGACTTGATCCATCGCGCTGGCGACCAGTGGATGGTCCCAGGTCAGGAACTGGGTGTCCTCGTGGGCCAGCGCGGTGGCGCGGTCGTGGGTGACTAGCAGACCATCGTCGGTGATCTGAGGAAAGGCGCCGACGCTGACGTGTTCGCCGTGGCGCACGACCTGACGCTTTGCGGAATGGTCTTCGGTCTCCATGCCGAACAGGTCGAAGCTGGTCTCCAGGAAGGCTGGCAGGCGGGTGTCCCGGTCCAGTATCTCGATCTGATCGATCAGTGGCTTGATGGCTTCCGCGTCGAAGGAAGCCAATGCGAGCAGGCGGTCGCGGCCCTGGTGCATCTGTTCGGTCAGTTCGTCGTGTAGCCGTCGGGATGTGTCCAGCACGATCGGCCAGGCGGCATCGTCGCCCTGACAGGCGGTGTCGATGGCGTCGTTGAAACGTTCATATACCGCCGATGCGGCCGGGTCCGGGTGGTCGAAGCAGTCGGTACACTGTCGGTACCAGTCGAGCCGGCGCGCGCTGACGGCGTCGCCGAGTGGCACATGGATGCGGATGGTCTCGCGCTGGCCGATGCGGTCCAGGCGGCCGATGCGCTGTTCCAGCAGATCGGGGTTGGCCGGCAGATCGAACAGAATCAGGTGATGGGCGAACTGGAAGTTGCGCCCCTCGCTGCCGATCTCGGAGCACAGCAGGATCTCGGCGCCTTCCTCGGGGTCGGCGAACCACGCGGCGGCGCGATCGCGCTGGATGATGCTCATGCCCTCGTGGAAGGCGGCGCAGCGGATGCCGTGACGATGTCGCAGCGTGGCTTCCAGCTCTTGCGCGGTGGCGGCGCTGGCGCAGATCAATAGCAGCTTGGCCGGGCGCATTTCGCGAATGAAGTCGCGTAGCCAAGCGGTGCGCGGGTCGGTTTCACCAGCGCCTGTTCCGGGTAGGGCGTGGACGATCAGTTCACGTGGTGGGAAACCGGCGATGTGCGCGCGGGTGTTGCGGAACAGCAGGCGTGAGGTGCCGTGTAGGTCCAGCAGTTGGCGGGCGATGTCGCCGGGTGGGCGCCGCGTGTCGTCGATACCGTATTCGCGCAGGCGGGCGGGGTCGACCGGCTTGCCATCCAGCAGGCGTTTGATCAGATCGGCGACCGGGGCGAAATGGGTTTCTTCTACGATGAAGCGGTCGAGGTCGGCGAAGCGTTCCGGGTCGAGCAATCGCAGCCGCGCGAAATGTCCTTCCCGGCCGAGCTGCTCCGGCGTGGCAGTCAGCAACAGTACCGAATCGATACGCGCGGCCAGTTCGGCGACGGCCTGATATTGCGGGCTGGCCTCACCGGGCGACCAGTGCAGATGGTGTGCCTCGTCGACGATCAGCATGTCCCAACCGGCGTCCAGCGCCTGTTGTAGCCGCTGCTTGTCGCCGAGTAGCAATAGGCTGGTCAGGATCATCTGTGATTGGTTGAATGGGTTCTCGCCGGGGCGGTCTTCCTCGATCGCGCGACAGCGTTCCTCGTCATAGATCGAGAAGCTCAGGTTGAAACGTCGGAGCAGCTCCACCAGCCATTGATGGATCAGGCTGTCCGGCACGATGATCAAGGCGCGTTCGCACTGCCCCTGGATGATACGTCGGTGCAGTACCAGACTGGCTTCGATGGTTTTGCCGAGACCGACCTCGTCGGCGAGCAGCGCGCGCGGGGCCGGGCGCTTGCCCAATTCGTTGGCGATATACAGCTGATGCGGCGCGAGGCTGATGCGTGCGCCCTGTAGCCCGTTCACCGGTGATCTCCATATCATTCCCTCGTGCTCGCGCGCGGCCAGGCGCAGACTGAACCAAGCGGGTTTGTCGATGCCGCCTTGCAGCAGTCGTTGATCCGGCGTGTTCACCGACAGCTTGTGGCTGATGTTCGACTCGGGCAGCCTCAGGCTGTCGCCAGCGTCGTTCGTAACGCTGTATTCGAGCAGCCCGTTATCCAGTTCATGTACTTCGGTGATCTGGATCGGCTCATCGTTGAGATCGCTGATGCTGTCGCCCGGATTGAGGCGAACCCGGCTGAGCGGAGCGTTGTTCAGCGCATAGGCGCGGGTTTCCATCGAAGCGCGAAACAACACCGTGACGGTACGCTCGTCGAGCATCAGAATGGTGCCGATGCCGAGTTCGGTTTCGGCATCGCTGATCCAGCGCTGGCCGGGTCGGTAGTCTGTCATGGAAGCGGTATTCGGCTGATTGAGAGGCGGCGAAGTTTAGCAGTCTGTCGGGCCGGGGACTATCTTTCCGGCTTGCGCGTCAGAAACGACTTGGCCCATCCCTGAACGACGCCATGTCTGCGTTCAAATCGGCCATCCCATCGACAAATGAATAAGGGCATCTCGAAAATTCGAGATCCCCATAAGCTACCTTCGCGGTGATTCCGGGGTTCGACGGGCATGGACCATGGCGAAGAATGGCGCCATCTATCGATCTGGCAGCCTGACAATGGTCACGTCGCATCTGGCGTTGCCGACGATGCCGGTCGAGGTCGAACCCATCAGGCGGGCGATGCCGTGCCGGCCGTGTGATCCGGCGACGATCAGGTCAGCATTCTGCGCTTCCGCGTAGGAGAGCACGGTAGTCTTTGCCACGCCCCACAATACCTCGTATTGCACGTCGGGATAGTCTAGCGCCTCTACGATGCGCTTAAGGCGCTCCACCGCACTTTCGTGGATTGCCTGATCCTCGTCGAGAAAGTCGTAAGGCGTACTCATCAGCATGTCGTAGTCGTAATAGGGATAGGCAATGTGTTCCACCGTGTGTATCAACGATAGCCTGGCATCATAGAGACGCGCCAGTTCCAGCGCGCGAGACACAGCGCGCTCCGAGTGCGGCGAGAAATCCACCGCGACGACGATATGCGAGTAGGGAAACAGTGGTTCGATTTCCGTTGTCGTCCGATCATCGGCCTGTTCCCCGGCGTCGATTCCACGCAACCAATCCCAGGCCGCTGGCAATTCGTCGCGCTGGAAGAAGCGCACCTGGGTCGAGATGAAACCCTTGCCCAGCGCGGTCATCCAACGTTGCCATTGCTTGTCGCCGATGATCGCGATGCGCTCGAAATCGGCATCGTGATCCTTGCCGAACTTGAAGTCCTCCCATGCGGCTTTCAGCTCCCAACCGTGAAAATCCTCCAATTCGATCAACAACGAAAGCGGGCTATGCTCCTGAAGCAGCGAATTCAGTTTGGGCAGAAACGCCTGATAATCTTTTTCAGTCAGCCTGCCGCTTGCCTTGAAGGCGAAGATATTCGGCTCGTTTACGGGGATTTCCTGGAACATGTGGTTCTCCTGACAGGGAAGGGCGAAATCTGATCCGGCTCATCGATTGTCGCTGATCCCGGGACATCATGGAAGTGATGCCTTGGACGGTCGCAGTAGTGAACGGGTGAGAAATCCGGGCTGGCGGATCGAGTCCTCTCGCAAGTCGCAGTGAGGATTTCATGGAGCGTGAGAGAAGACGACCGACCTGCGACTTTCATGATGGGGGTTGAAACACCCGGGATAATGAAAGATTGCCTGTGATTCGTCCGCGAGGCAGGAGATTCCTCCTCGATCCGAGGTTCGACTGGCCGTGGCGATGGGCATCCCGAAAAATCGAGATGCCCGAGTGGAACAGGGATGTCCTACCCTTTTCGATCACGATAAGTGATGGAAAATGTGAGCAAAGCGGCAATCGCATTTTCTCTTTGCGACGAAAAAAATTCCATGGGAGGCATTTTTCGAGATCCCCCGATAGGTATCCGCGCGTGGCTGATCCCCACTCGTCTTTTCGGTATCATGTGCGGATACACGGGGATTTCCGATAACGGATGGAGTGGTAACAGAATGATAACAGTCATAGGCAGTCTAAAGGGCGGCTCGGGCAAGAGTACGGTGACCTTCAATCTAGGCGTGTGGCTCAGCATGGCTGGACGCTCGGTTCAGTTGATTGACCTCGATCCGCAGGCGACCCTTTCCGATGTGGTCGATGTTCGCCAGGAGGACGGGCACGAGCCAAGACTTTCGGTGGTTGCCGGCAAGGATGTAGGCAAACTGATAGACGCGGAGGCGGATCACGTTCTGATCGATATCGGCACGGCCAACCTGGACGGCATGAAACAGGCGATCAAGCTGGCCGAACAGATCGTCGTGCCGGTGCCGCCGAGTCAGGCCGACATCTGGTCCACCCAGCGCTTTTTGAAGTTTGTCTCCGGGCTAAATGGGGACAGGAAACCGCCGACCCGCGCCTTCATCAATCGCGCGGATACCCATCGCGCCATCCGCGAATCGGACGAGGCGGCGGCCGCGCTTGTCAGTCTGCCGGATGTCGAGTTCGTCAAGCCGCGCCTGGCGCAGCGCACGGTATTTCGCCGCTCGTTCAGCGAGGGGCTGGCGGTATTCGAGCTGGAGCCGCGTGGCAAGGGCGCGCAGGAATGGAATGCGTTGTGCGCGGTACTGTTCAATGACGTACTCTCCTGAGCGGCGATGATGCAATATCTGCTTTTCCCCGTGCTCAGGCATGGCGTATTGTTGCTGATGCTGTTGTGGCTCGCGCTGGGTTGCTATTATCGCGCTGAGATCTTTTCCAAGACTGCCTGGGAGACGCCCGGCTCGGCGGAAACGAGTTTGGTCGCGGGATCCTCCAGGGAAGCTGTCGGGCGGGGTAGGGATATAACCGCCGGGCCGGCGGTCGCCCCCGAGGCTGCTGATTTCGCTAACGCCGCCAACGCGAAAACGGAAAAGCCCGCCGGCGAGCGACAAGCCGATAGCGTGCCGAGTGAGGCGAAGCCCACCAGCGTGCCGGCTTTCATGCGTGTGCTGCGTCCTACGGAACCGGAGTCGCCGCCCGTGTGGAAGATGCCCGCGCCGTCCACCGCCAAACGCGTTCCGTTATCCAGCATGCCGGCGCCCGGGAAAACGCGCCCGGTCGAGGCAGCGCCGCCGCACGTCGAGGCGAAGCCATTGAAGGCGGCCGACAGGATTGCGCCTCGCCCGCCATCGACGGCCGTTGAGCCCAAGCAAGCGTCGAAACCCGCGATGCCGTCGCGGCAAGATGGTGACACCGAGCAGACTTGGTTGGCGCGTGCCCGGAAAGCCTATTGGGAAGGAAGGAAAGAAGCCGCCGAGGCCTATTACCGTCAGGGCTTGGCGCGCTTTCCACAATCCGCCGATCTGGCTGGAGAACTTGGCAATATCGTGTTCGAGGAAGGGCGTTATGCCGAGGCGATCGATTATCTGACCCAGGCGGAGCAGCGCTTGCGTTCCGCTGGACGGGATGCCGAAGCGGCTAACCTAGTGTCGATCATTGCCCTGATAAAGCGTAAGATTGCTGAAAAACAGGCCGCTGCCAATTGACTTGGCTGTGGGCATATTGATGATTACACACCACCCCGGGGGAAACTATGGGATTAATCCGAAACCTGCTCGCGTTGATCGGGCTGGCCGTTGTCGCGGCTTGCATTTATGTGTTCGTAAACTATGGCGATGCGATCGGTCGGTTCGATCCAAACGCGGGAAAGACCTATCTACAGCTGAGCAAGGATATATTGCGCACCGGTAGCGCGGTGGATGCTACCGTGTGGAAGGTGCCGCTCGAGGAAGGCGTGAGCGCCGAAGACGCCGAGGAAGCGATGAAATCGGTGGCCAACGAGCTGAATATCTCCAACGTTGGCGAGCTGCCGCTGTCGAAGGATGTCGAGGCGAAGTCGGGGAAACCCTATCGTTTCGTCAAGGTCTTCATGTTCTGCAACTCGTTGACGGCGGCGCAGATGATGGATTACAGCGACGCGTATTCCGCCTACCTGCCGTGTCGCATCACGCTGTTGCAAGACAATCAGAAGAAATTCTGGATCTATTCGCTGAACATGGATTTGATGCTCTATGGGGGTAGCCCGTTGCCGCCGGCTCTGAAGGCCGAGGCGTTGAAGGTGAAAAGCTCGATCCAGGAGATCATGCGGCGCGGCGCCGCTGGCGATTTTTGATCACGGGCGTATCCGCGCGCTGAAGCATCGGGCGATATGGGCCCGATGCTTCATTCCTATGGTAGCATGCTTTCTTCGCTATCCGATTCCGGGTATCCCTCGTGTCTTCGACCTCTCCAAAGCGGTTTTTTCACCACTCCACGACATGTGTAAGGCGCGTACCGGTGTTGCGCGGCATGCTCGACTGGATATTTCACTCGGCTTCGGCAAGCAACCACAACTTTCACGCTAACTTTCATGATGGGACCGAAACACCCCAGGTGATGAAAGATTTGCCTGTGGTTCGGCCGTGGGATGTCCAAGATAAGGCGCTGGAAATGTTCCCGGCGCTTCCAGCATCCCCAGTTCCCCGTGGGGTGATGCCGAGATCAAGCCTACACGGACGTATTCGCGACGTTCCCAGGGGTGAATCACAGGCAATTGACTCCGCGCTTTAACGCTAACCGTATGCATGCTGGTGTTTCCGGGCTACTATTAGCAGGCTGTTGAAAAGTCCTTCCATGGACTTTTTCAACTTCAATGACTTACCGTCATCGAAAATGGCGGTACATCCCTGTACCGCACACAGGCCGTTGAAAAATGCCATTTTTCAACGGCCTGTTAGGCAAGATTATGGCAAGGTTGTTTTATGGCTAATTTCGATTCCCAAGGGGCGCGTTCCCCACGGGCCGCTACCAAGACGGGTAGTGACCGAAACGCCGTGGATTCCATGGATCGGCTCTCCTCGGCTTTTGAAACCAGCGCGCGACGCTGGGAGCTGATCGTCTATCCTTCACTGTTCGCCTTCATTGTGCTGGCGGCCTACGGCTTCTACCTGATCTTCAGCTTGTCGAAGGATGTGCATTACCTCGCGATCAGCGTCGATTCAAATATGACATTGTTGGCGAGCAACATGCAGGCGGTATCGGACAATATGGGTCAGTTATCGGCGAATATCCGCACCATTGCGGTCAGTGTCGAATCGATCAATGATCGCGTCGGCACCTTGGAGCCGATGATGCACAATATTCACTCGATGCAGGAGTCGATGAAATCGATGACGGTTGCGACGCACAATATGAGCCGCGATACCGCCGTGATGAATCAAAGCATCAGCCGGCCGATGTCTTTCTTCAATTCCTTCATGCCCTGGTAGGATTTTGCGACATCCCGCCATGATGGACCCATCCTCCGACGGTAATCTGGTCATCGCGATCTCGTCGCGCGCGTTGTTCGACCTGAGCGAATCGCATCGTATCTTTCAGCAGCGGGGTGTCGAGGCATACAGCGCCTATCAGATCGACAACGAGAACGAGCCGTTGGCGCCCGGTGTCGCCTTTCCGCTGGTCAGCAAGTTGCTGGCGCTGAATGAAGCACTGGATGACCAAGCGTCGATTGAGGTCATCCTGTTGTCGCGCAATTCCGCCGATACCGGTCTGCGCATCTTCAACTCCATCGAACATCATGGCTTGCATATCACCCGTGCCGCCTTCACTGGCGGCAGCATGCCATTCCGTTATATCGATCCACTGGGTGCACACCTGTTTCTGTCGGCCGATCGTGAGGATGTGGAACAAGCACTGAAGGCTGGCGTTGCCGCTGCGGCGATGCTGCCATCCGGCGCGAATCCTGGCGATGCCAATGGCGAAGAGTTGCGCATCGCGTTCGATGGCGACGCGGTATTGTTCTCCGATGAAGCGGAACGCATCTACCAAGCCAGGGGATTGAAGGCTTTCGAACAAAGCGAGCGCGAGGCAGCGCATTCACCGTTGCAGGGTGGGCCTTTTCAGCGCTTCTTCCTTGCTT
The DNA here is from genome assembly GCA_026984055.1 of Sedimenticola sp. GTDB lineage: Bacteria > Pseudomonadota > Gammaproteobacteria > Chromatiales > Chromatiaceae > JALSSX01. The sequence goes on from JALSSX010000194.1 coordinate 10,444, forward strand.
TGCACCGGATTCAGAAGATTCCCGGGGCCTCGCGGCGCATCCGCACTGCGTTGATCACCGCGCGCGGCGCGCCGGCGCACGAGCGCGTGATCCGTACCCTGCGCGACTGGCAGGTACGCATCGACGAGGCGCTGTTTCTCGGTGGTCGCGACAAGGGGGCTTTTCTGAAGGCCTTTGGCGCGGATATTTTCTTCGATGACCACCAGGGACATTGCGATTCGGCGCGCCAACACGTACCGACCGGTCATGTGCCGGTGCGGGAGAACGAAGGGACAAAACAGGAGTCGAAAAATGCTCGTATCACTGAATGACGCCGGCGTGGCCAGCCGCTTGGAGGCCCTGAATGCGCGGCTCGAACTGCCGTGGACGCTGGAGGATGGGAAGTTGCGCAAGGTATTCGAATTCGATGATTTCGTCAGCGCCTTCGGCTTTATGGCCCAGGTTGCGTTGCTGGCGGAGCGGATGAACCACCATCCCGAATGGCTCAATGTCTATCGG
>JALSSX010000195.1 GCA_026984055.1 Sedimenticola sp.
GGTGGTGTCCTGTCGTAGCAAGGCGTCGCCGAGTTCGCTAATCTGTCCGAGCATCTCGCGAAAGCGCTCTTTCTTGGCGAATTGGCGAATCCTACCGAGATGTTTGTCGAGTAGCGGATCGAAGCCGCTGCTGGCGATGCATAGGCGAACGATCGCGCGGGCCAGCTGGCTGAGTTGCTCCTTGTGGACGCGCTGCTCCTCGTCCTGCTGTTCGGCAAGGTTGAGAAATTCCTGTTTCCAGTCCCGTTGAATCGCCATCTTCTGATCCCGCGATGGTATCGTTCAGGCGGCGTCGTTGTCGATGCCGGGTGGCCAACAGATTTCGAGGCTTACCGGCAAATGGTCCGATAGGGGGTAGTCGAGTACATGCGCGTCGCGTACGTCAAGATCTTCCGACACCAGGATATGGTCGATCTTGCGTTGTGGCCGCCAGCTTGGGAAGGTTTTCATCTCGCTGACCGGATCCTGGAGATTGGCTGCCTTCATCAGGCGGCGAACCTCCAGGGTTTCGGTGCCGCAGTTCATGTCGCCCATTACGACAAGACGTGGATAATCGCTGACCAGTTCGCGAATATAGTCCAGTTGCATCGCGCGCGAACGGTGCCCTAGCGCCAGATGCACGATGCAGATGATCAGGTTGCCCTTTTCCTCGCTGAACTCCAGGAGTAGCGCGCCGCGCCCCGGCAGGCCCGGTAGGCGATGTTCGGTGACCGCGACCGGGCGGGTTTTGCTGAGCACCCCGTTGCTGTGTTGCGCGATCAGGCCCATGTTCCGGTTGATCTGCTTGTACCACCACGGAAAGCTGGCGCGATGGGCGAGATATTCGGTCTGGTCGACGAAACCGGTGCGTAGGCTGCCGGAATCGACCTCTTGCAAGCCAACCAAGTCGTAACCGCTCAGCATCGTGGCGATACGGTTCAGATTATGCAGACGCTCCTTGTGCGGCAGAATCTGCTTCCAACTGTGGGTGATGTACTCCCGGTAGCGCTGGGTGTAGATCCCACCCTGGATATTATAGGTCAGAATACGCATGCGATGCCGAGCGGCTTCGTCGCACAGGTATTCCATATTGCCATGTTTATCCATGTCGAACGCGGCGTTCCAGAGTACCTGCTGAGCCATCCATCACCTTATTTATGTTTATTCGCGCCGCTCTTTCTTGATCTGGTCGATCAGTTTATCGGCGACGACGAGCATGCCATTCATGCCGGCGACACCACTGCCGGTACGGTAGGCGCCGTCGATCACCATCGAGGGTACGCCGCTGATGCCGTAACGCTTGGCCAGATTGGCCGCGCGACGCACCTTGGTTTTCACCGCGAAGGAATTCATTGTCTTACGGAAGGTAGCGACATCGATACCCTTCTCCTTTAGGAAATTCTCGATGCCGGCCTGGGTCACCATGTCGCGCCTGGTTGCCCTGTTCTGAATGGCGTCGAACAGTTGCGCATGCAGCTCATCGTTCATGACGCCCATGAGTTGCAAGGCGTAGAACATTTCCGCATGCAGGGCAGCTGCCCGGTTGAAGACGACCGGAACGCGGATGAACTCGATACCCTCCTTGGCCATTTTCCTTGCCCATGGCTCGACATGGGGTTCAAAGTGATAGCAGTGCGGGCAGCCGTACCAGAAGAATTCCTGCACCTGAATCTTGTCTTGTTTGCCGGCCTCCTGATCAGGGAAGAGCTCGGTGTAATGCACGCCTTCGGTCACATCATCGGCGGTTTTGGGTTCACCGGCGAATAGCGATAAAGGGAGAAGACAGATCAACAGCAACGCGAGTTTTTTCATGGATACTCCTAGGATTCGTGCAATGGATAACAGCATATGCGAATCAGACCCGCTTGAATAGTCTGGGCTGACACGCGCGTGCGGGTATTGAGACCCATCGCGGAATTCAGGGTTCACGCCAAGGCGCATAAATTCGATAGGCCGCATAAAAAAGCGGCCCGAGGGCCGCTTGATTGCGTTGGCATGCGCCGGGGTCAGCGCAGACCCTGCACATATTGCGCGACAGCGGCAATCTCGGCATCGGTCATGTGAAACGCGATGTTGCGCATCATCTGGCCAGCGTCATTGGCGCGCGCGCCGCTGCGGAACGCCTTCAACTGCTTCTCTATATAGGCGGCATGCTGTCCGGCGAGGCGTGGGAAGTTGGCTTGCGGGTTACCCATGCCGGTCGGGCCGTGGCAGGCCGCGCAGGCGGTGATGCCGGTGCTGGTGTTTCCGCCACGGTAGAGCGTTTCACCGGCGGCGGCCAGCGCCTTCGTGGTGGTGCCCGGGCTGGTCGTCTGGCTGGAGAAGTACGCCGCCAGGTTTTCGATATCGTTATCGGTC
>JALSSX010000196.1 GCA_026984055.1 Sedimenticola sp.
AAACCCTGGCGCGCGAATCCGGTGATGACGCCAGGGCACGGTACGCTGTTGCCCTGCTGGCGCTGGCGGCAAAGCAGTTCGATGTGGCCGGGAAGTACGTCGAGCCAGTCTACCGGCAGGATGCCGCCAATGAGCGCGCTGCGTTGTTGTTTAGCCAAGTGCTGGTGGCGAAAAAGCAGCTCAAGCGCGCGATCGAGGTCTTGAAGCGTGGCCTGTCGGCCAGCCCGGCGAATCGTCCGTTACGCGTCGCGCTGGCCCGCCTGCTGGTGGACGCAGGCCACTTGCGGGAGGCCTACGCGCAGTTCGACAAGTTGCACAAGGCGCATCCGGACGAGGAGGCGATTCTGTACACCATGGCGATCCTGTCCATGCAGCTGAAGCATTGGGATGATGCCGAGCGGCAACTGCGTCAACTGCGCGCGAAAGGCTTCAAGACCGACGAAGTGACCTACTACCTCGGTCAGGTGGCGGAATCGCGCAAACGCTACAAGGAAGCGGCGGAATGGTACAAGGCCGTCGCCAATGCCTCCTTCCGTCAGGATGCCCAGATCCGGCTGGCGCGGGTCATGGCGTTGTCGGGTGACTTGGATAGGGCTCTGGAGGTTGTGCATCGCTTTCGCAAGACTTATCCCGAACGTCGTGTTGACAGCTTCATGCTGGAAGGCGAACTGCTGCACGAAGGCGGTCGGGACGATCGGGCCTACGCATTGTATAACCGCGCCTTGAAGGCGTATCCCGGTAATCTCGATCTGCGCTACAGCCGTGGCCTGATCGCCGCCGAGCTCGGCCATATCGACGTACTGGAGCAGGATATGCGCGCGATTCTCGCGCGTAAGCCAGAGTATGCCGATGCCTTGAACGCGCTGGGGTATACGCTGGCCGACAAGACGGATCGTTACCAAGAGGCTTATCAACTGATCAGTCGGGCATTGAAACAGCGACCCGATAGCGCGGCGGTGATGGATAGCATGGGATGGGTGCTGTACCGCATGGGGCGCTACGACGCGGCGTTGAAGTATCTGCGCAAGGCGCATGAGAAATTGCCCGACGGCGAGATCACTGCTCACTTGGCCGAGGTGCTGTGGGCCGCCGGCGAGCGGGGAAAGGCCAGTGGCTTGGTGAAGGCCGCGTTGAAGAAGGATCCGGACAATCGTTTTCTGAAGGCCGCGTTGCGGCGCTTTCAGTGAGGTGATCAGCGTGCAACCCTGTCGTCGATTACCTGGGGTTGGTCCGCGAGAACGCCGTGAATACCTCCGCGTAGGCTTGGCCTCGGCATCCCGGTTTCGGAACTCCCGTGGCCGGACCGCCGGCAACTTTCATGGCGGTGGAAGTGTTGTTCCCATCGTGAGCGTTCACGACAGGCAACTGGCCGTCCGTTTTCACGCCAGTTACCTTAGCAGGATGTTGAAAAAGTCCTTCTATGGACTTTTTCAACGATGGAAGTGGAAAATGCGATTTTCCGGTTCCTTCATTTTCAATGACTTGCCGTCATCGAAAATGGCGGCGCCTCCCTGTACCGCACACAGGCCGTTGAAAAATGCCATTTTTCAACGGCCTGTTAGATAAAGACCGCATGGAAGCCCGCTGGTGGCCGGCGCCGGCCAAGCTGAACCTGTTTCTGCACATCACCGGACGCCGCGCCGACGGTTATCACGAGCTTCAGACTGCTTTCCAGTTTCTCGATCATGGCGACGAACTGCGTTTCCAGTTGCGTGACGATAGCCGAATTCTGCGCGACAATGTGATACCCGGCGTGGATATCGAGCATGATCTGAACATCCGTGCCGCCAGACTGTTGCGGGATGCCTGTCCGGCGAAGGCTTCGGGCGTCGGCATCGCAATCCGAAAACGGATACCGATGGGCGGCGGGCTGGGTGGCGGTAGCTCCAATGCCGCGACGACGCTGCTGGTGTTGAACCGCCTGTGGGGTTGCGGTTTGGCTATCGATGCGCTCGCCGGGCTGGGTTTGCGGTTGGGCGCGGATGTCCCGGTGTTCGTGCATGGGCACGCGGCCTGGGCGGAAGGCGTCGGCGAACGTCTGAGCGCGATCGAGCCGCCAGAACCCTGGTATCTGGTCGTCAGCCCGGGTTGCGAGGTCTCCACCGCCGAGATTTTTTCCACTCCGGATTTGACACGCGATACCAGCGCGACGACAATATCCTGCTTTCTGGATGGTGGCGTCACGGATAACGACTGCTTGGCCGTCGTGCGGGAGCGCTATCCCCGGGTGCGCGAGGCGATGGACTGGCTATCCGGCTACGCCTATCCACGCATGACCGGTACCGGCGCCAGCCTGTTCGCGGCATTTGCGCAGCGGCGGCTGGCCGAGGCCTGTCTGGCGCGGATGCCAGACAGATTCAGCGGTTTTGTCGCGCGCGGGGCGAATACCTCGCTGCTGCACAGGCGGCTGAAGGAACTGGCGAAGGACTGAGTTCGAGCGGTCATGGGCCAGTTGGCGTATCGCGTGCGCCGAGTTGGAATTTTTGAGAGTGTAACTCTATCTGCGGCTCGCAGGATGTTGAAAAAGTCCTTCCATGGACTTTTTCAACGACGGGACCGGAAAATGCGATTTCCCGGTTTCTTCATTTTCCATGACTTGCGGTCATCGAAAATGGCGGTACATCCCTGTACCGTACACAGGCCGTTGAAAAATGGCATTTTTCAACGGCCTGCTAGGAGACTGGCGCGGTAACTGCTTGGATTGCCGCTGAAATGCGTCAGATCAAGGCAATGTGTGAACATTGGGGACGCATTGCAGTGGTGAACCGAGTCGTTACAGAACGTTTTATTTGGGGCGTCGCCAAGCGGTAAGGCACAGGGTTTTGATCCCTGCATGCGTAGGTTCGAATCCTGCCGCCCCAGCCAATCACCACCGGCTAATGTCACAGGGCGAATTATTTTGTCAGCAGGCGCGATGATGGTTTTTTCCGGCAATGCCAATCCGGCGTTGGCTCGGGAGATTGTTGCTTGTCTCGGCATGCCCTTGGGTAAGGCGTCTATTTCCCAGTTCAGCGATGGGGAGATCAGCGCCGAGATTCAGGAGAATGTGCGTGGCCGGGATGTGTTCATCGTACAGCCGACCTGTGCGCCGACCAACGATAACCTGATGGAGCTGCTGGTGATGCTCGACGCGGTTCGCTGGTCGTCGGCGCAACGCATCACTGCGGTGATTCCGTATTTTGGCTATGCGCGCCAGGATCGCCGCGTGCGTTCCGCGCGCGTGCCCATCACCGCGCGCCTGGCGGCCAAGATGATTGGCGTGGCCGGCGCCGACCGGGTGCTGACGATGGACTTGCACGCGGATCAGATTCAGGGTTTCTTCGACATTCCGGTGGACAACATCTATGGTTCGCCAATCCTGCTGGGCGATGTCTGGCGGCAGAAGTATACCGATGACATTGTCGTGGTGTCGCCGGATGTCGGTGGTGTCGTGCGCGCCCGGGCCTTGGCGAAACAGCTCGACGATGCCGATCTGGCGATCATCGATAAGCGTCGTCCGAAACCGAACGTCGCGAAGGTGATGAATATCATCGGGGATGTCGAGGGGCGGACCTGCGTGTTGGTCGACGACTTGGTGGACACGGCGGGCACACTGTGCCAAGCAGCGTCAGCTCTGAAGGCGAATGGCGCGGGCCGCGTGCTGGCCTATTCCACGCATGCGGTATTGTCCGGCGCGGCGGTGGAGAATATCCGCGGTTCCGAGTTGGATGAGCTGGTCGTGACGAATACCATCCCGCTCAGTGAGGAAGCCAAGGCTTGTGATAGAATTCGACAGCTGAGCGTGGCCGGCATCTTTGCTGAAACCATGCGGCGTATCAGTAACGATGAGTCGGTCAGCTCTCTTTTCATGGATTAGCCTGAAGGTCGTCTGTTGGTTTCTCGTGATTCGTCCACGGGAACGCCGTGGATACGTCGCTGTTGGCCCGGCCTGGGAGATTCCGCAGGCAGGTTTTCATGACCCGGAGTTTTCCTCATCATGAGAGTCCGCGCGACTGTGGCGATATATTTTTGGTGATCCACCGCTGCGTGGCGGGGATCTTGTTCATGCCGGATCATGTGATCCGACGCGGGTGGCGTCATTGTTCTGGTCGCGGAACGATGGCGCTTTTTGTTTTTGGAGAAATAAGAGATGAATATTGGTTTTGAACTTGATGCGGAGCCGAGAGCCGATGTGGGGAAGGGTGCGAGCCGCCGCCTGCGTCGCCAGAACAAAGTTCCTGGCATCATCTATGGCGCGGATATCGAGCCGGTGCGGATATCTGTGGCGCACAATGCCTTGTTGCAACACCTGGAGAACGAGGCGTTTTATACCCATATCCTGACGGTGAATGTCGATGGCAAGGCGGAAACCGTGGTGCTGAAGGATCTTCAGCGTCATCCGGCGAAGCCGATCGTCATGCATGTGGATTTTCAGCGTGTCAGTGATGACCGCCCGCTGGTGAAGCGTATCCCCTTGCATTTCGTCAATCAATCCAAGGCGCCTGGCGTGAAGCTCGGTGGCGAGGTATCGCATAATCTGGGTTATGTGGAGGTCAGTTGCCTGCCTCGGGATCTGCCTGAGTATATCGAGGTGGATATGAGCGGGATGGAAGCTCCGTCGGCGCTGCATATGAGTGATTTGAAGTTGCCTGAAGGCGTTACGATTCCGGTGCTGGCCTTGGGCGCGGATCATGACATGGCCGTGGTTCAGGTGCATAAGGTCAAGCCGAAGGAGTGACCTCGTCATTCCTGTGATATGCGGATGTAAAGGGCTCGCGAGAGTCCTTTTTTGTGAGGTGATTCGATGTCATTGCCGATTCGTTTGATTGTCGGTCTGGGAAATCCTGGCGCGGAGTACGTCCACACACGCCATAATGCCGGTTTCTGGCTTTTGGACGAGCTGGCCGGTGAGCTTGGCGAGCACTTCCGAGGCGAGGCAAAATTCTTTGCCGATGCGGCGCGCGCGCGGATCGCTGGCGAGGACATTTGGTTACTGAAACCGACGACCTTCATGAATCGCAGCGGGCGAGCGGTGGGTGCCGTGGCGAATTATCTGAAGATACCGCCGGAGGCGATTCTGGTTGCGCACGATGAGCTCGATCTTGCGCCAGGCATGGTAAAGCTCAAGCAGGGGGGCGGACATGCTGGCCACAATGGCCTGCGTGACATCATCCAGGTGCTGGGCAGTAAGGATTTCTGGCGCTTGCGCATCGGTATCGACCATCCGGGTAGCGCGGGGAAGGTTGTCAATTATGTGCTTGGGCGGCCTTCTCCGGGCGACCGGGAGGCGATGGAGGCAGCGATTTCACGGGTGCTGGAAACGCTGCCGGAGATCGTCGATGGCGAGACCCAGCGAGCGATAAATCGGCTGCATCGAACCTGAATCGTCAGGGCCCGGCCGCGGCCTGAACCGCAGGTAGCCGACAGTCACGGCACGGGATACGAAAAAGCCGCCAACAGGCGGCTTTTTCGTATCCTTTGTGGCGGAAGCTTACATCTTCATGCCAAAGGCAATGCCGAAGGAGTCTTGATACATCTTGATATTCGCCTCGCCACCGCCAAAGTTTGGCGGTATGGAGTTTTGGCCATTGATGGTGTTCTCGAAGGCATGCATGTAGGAGAACGTCAATTCGCGGGTCGGGCTGAGTGCCCAGGTCAATCCTAGAGTCAGGTGATCCTCGACCGTGGCGGGCGCCAAGGTGTTGAAAAGGGTCTGGGAACCCGGGATGGGCGCGTCGCCATGGTTCCAGCCGGCGCGTAGCATCAGCTTGTCGTTGTACTGGTATGACATGCCGAGTTTGTACACGGTTTGGTCTTCCCAGCCAAAGCCCGGGCCATCCGAGCTGCCGAGCAGGTTTCCGGTAAATAGCTTGTTTATCGGGTTGCTGATCGAGGCAACGTCTCCATAATTGATCTGTACGACATCAAAGGCCACGGTCAGTTTTGGTGTCGCCTTGAAAGCAATGCCGAGGCCGTAGTTTTCAGGGATGTCGAAGCCGCCACCCTCGGCGAACAGTCCGGAGTAATCGTCAAAGTCGCTCATGCTGGTCTTGGACTGGTAGGTCAGGCCAACTGCCAAGCGGTCGGTGAGCTGGCCGAGCCAGCCAATGCGCACGCCGATGCCATAAGAGGTATCGCGGTCGCCGTTATGGGTGACCTTGTCGGGTGATTCGGAAACCTGGAATGGCGTGCCGGCGGGCGCGGCGAAGTTTTGTAGGCCCTTGGCGCCGAATTGCTGGACGACCAGGTTGATGCCGATGCCGATGGAGTGTTTGTCATTGATCTTCATTGAGAAGGATGGGACGACGAACAACTGCTCCAGGTTGATGCCGGAGCGTTCGGCGAACGGGTTCGGGCTGCCGTCCGGCAGGCGTGGAGAACTCAGCAGCGGCATGACGCTGACGAAATCGGTGTTCATGCCGCCGTTGCCGAAAACGGATACGCCAACCGACATATTGTCGTTCAGCATGCGGTTGTAGCCGAATTCGGGGATGAAGAAAATCTTCTTTGCGCTGGCATCGTAGAAGCCATCGGCGGATTGCCCAGGTTGGCCGTTGCCGGTGATCGTGGTGCTGCGGATTGGGCGGAAGAATTCGCCGCCGATATCGAAGCGGTTACCGACATGCACCATGCCGGCGGGGTTCAGGCCGGCGGCGATGGAGTCTTGCGGCAGGGCGATGCCGACACCGCCCATGCTCTTGGATTTGATGCCCACGCCGTGTGGGGCGTAGCCGTTGGTAGCGAATGCTGGGGCCGAGACCGCTGTGGCGAGCGCGGCGACCAGCAGGGACTTTTTGTTGAGCATTTGGAGTCCTCCGGACATTGAGTTTGCCAGACTGCCCCTGGCGGATGCGGAGCCGGGGGAATCCTGAGATTTGTTGTAAGTTGTGAAGTGTTGTGTTAGTGCGACAAGCGTACACGGGAAGTATCCGGTGAATCGCCGCGTGGGTCAATCGGGGATAACCCTATGTTATTATTGTTATAATTTACTTATATTGTTGTTTCTCAGGCAGTTTATTCGGTGGTGAGAGAGGGGCGGGTCAGGCGGGTGTGGAAACTTTACGGCCGATGCCGTGGTAGCTCAGACCAATGCTGGTAAGTTGCTCGGGTGCGAAGATGTTGCGCCCATCGAACACTACCGGCGAACGCAACTTTTTCTTGATCAATCGAAGGTCGGGACTGCGAAATTGGCTCCATTCGGTGACGATGACGAGTGCATCGGCATCGTCCAGGGTGGCCTCGGCGCTGTCGCACAGGGTGAACCCGGGCTGGTTCGGATAGAGCCGCGCGGCTTCCTTCATGGCGGCCGGATCATAGGCGCGCACGCTGGCCCCGGATCGCCACAGGGCTTCCATCAAGGTACGGCTGGGCGCGTCGCGCATGTCGTCGGTCTTTGGTTTGAAGGCGAGACCCCACAGGGCGAAGGTCTTGCCTTCGAGTTGTCCACTGAAGTGTTCGTCAATCTTGTGAAACAGGATGTCTTTCTGGCGCCGATTGACACTTTCGACCGAGGCGAGTATCTCCGGCGCATAGCCGGCCGTGAGCGCGGTCTGCTCCAGCGCGCGGACATCCTTCGGAAAGCAGGAGCCGCCGTAGCCACAGCCAGGATAGATGAATTGATAGCCGATGCGCGGGTCCGAGCCGATGCCGATACGCACCGACTCGATATCCGCGCCGACGGCTTCGGCGATGTTTGACAGCTCGTTCATGAAGCTTATCTTGGTTGCCAGCATCGCGTTGGCGGCGTATTTGGTCAGTTCGGCCGAGCGGATATCCATCGATAGCAGGCGGTCACGGTTTCGGTTGAATGGGGCGTACAACGCGCGCGCGAGTTCGGCGGTACGCGGGTTGTCTGTGCCGACGATGATGCGATCCGGACGCATGAAGTCGTCGATCGCCGCGCCTTCCTTTAGAAATTCCGGGTTGGATACGACATCGAAATCCGCTTTGACGTCACGCTGGTCCAGTGCCGCGCGGATGGTATCGGCGACGCGTTCAGCGGTGCCGACGGGCACAGTGGATTTGTCCACGATGATCTTGTAGTCGCTGAGGTGGTTGCCGATGGTGTTCGCCACCGCGAGGACGTGTTGCAGATCGGCCGAGCCGTCCTCGTCTGGTGGCGTGCCGACCGCGATGAACTGGAACAGACCGTGCTCAACGCCCCGGGCGGCGTCGGTGGTAAACTCTAGCCTGCCGGTGGCGATGTTGTTGCGGAGCAGCTCGTCCAGGCCGGGTTCGTAGATGGGGACGCCGCCGTTGTTCAGCAGTTCGATTTTGTAGGGATCGATGTCGACGCAGATAACATGATTGCCGACCTCGGCAAGGCAGACGCCGGTAACCAAGCCGACATAGCCACTTCCGTAGATGGTGACGTTCATGATTCGGGCGCTCCGCAGGCTGAAAGCCGTGAATTATACCGGAGAATGGGGTTGGGGGGCTGTCGGATTAGCGTGATAAGTACGCAGTCGGTTGCTTGTGCCCGGTCTGCCGGAACGTCGTGGATACGTCCGTGTCGGCTTGGCTCCCGCGGGCTTATGCGAAAGAACGCTTCTGGCATCATCCTTCGCCTCAACAGATCGAAATACTTGCTCCATTCCTTGCCGACTCGCTACGACTCCCGAAATCCGGGCTAGACACCCTGTTTGACCTGTCCATTTCAACAAACGGGGATTATGTTGAGTTGGCCCCCAACACAGGGCCTGAATTCATTTCCTCACCCGGTGAGGCATGCGGGCTAAATCGCGATATACCGCCAGCCTTCCCTAAGGTGATCGACGACGTAAGCGACGGCGGAGGGCGCGGTGTCCGCCTCATCCAGTAGCTCTACTTGCTTTCCTTCCTGGCGCATGTGATAGATGGTGTTGTTACAGGCGACGAATTGTAGTGATGCATAGCGTTGCGCGAGTCGTCGTATTTCGTTGCCGAAAGGTGTCGTCGAGGCGCGCAGCAGATCCACGCCGCCGGCACTGGTGACGATCGTGACCTGGATGCCTGCCTCGCGGTAGCGTTGCAGCAGTGCCTCGGCCTTGCCCAGTGTCTTGCGGAACTTTGCCGGGTTGGATTCGCCCAGATAGAGGATGACCCGATTCGAGTGGGCGGTAACCTGGTCCATTGCGAAACCAGGCATGGCGGAGGGGCGAGGCGCCAGCAACCAACCGCCCGTGAAGCCACCGACGAGCAGGAGCATAGCGGCGACTGCGTTGCCCAGGCCCAGCCGGCGCGGCGTGGCGGCTGGCGTGTCCGCTTCCAGCGCATGGGCGTGGCGCACCAGATCCTTGATGCGATGCACCTCGCACAGTTCGGCCTGAAGATGCGGGTCGTATTCCATCGCGGCCAGCAGCGATTCACTGCGCTGGCTGTCTAACTCGCCATCGGCGAGTGCGTTTAGGTCGGCGCCGGTTGGGTTTCTTGGCTTGCTCATTTGACTCTCCTGAGATGGCTCCGCTTGCCAGTGGGTGCTTGTTTCAAGCCGCTCAGGTCGCGCCGCAATGCCGCGCGCGCTCGGCTTAGGCGGCTCATCACGGTACCCATGGGTATCTCTAGAATCTCCGCGACCTCGGCATAGCGGCATTCCTCCAGGTCGACCAGGGTCGTGACTTGCCGCTGTCCGGGCGGCAGTCGCTGAATGGCCGCGCGCACGCGAGCCGCGATCTCTTGGCTGTGCAGCCGGGTTTCCGGGGTATCGCCGTCGTGGATGTCGATTTCGTCGATATCCAAGCCTGGCCGCCGTTTGCGCAGATGCATCATCCAGCAATTGTGCAGGATGCGGAACAGCCATGCATCCAGTTTTCCGTGGTCCTTTAACTGATGGTTTTTCGCCAATGCACTCGCCAGGCACTCCTGGGTCAAATCATCGGCCAGCATGGCGTCGCCACACCAGGCGTTGGCCATGCGATGTAATCTGGCACGCCGCGCCTTCAACTGTCGCCGCAAACCCAGCGAGATGCAGAAATCGATCATTATTATTTCCCCCTCTTGGTGACCATAGGATGCCGCCCTGTCCGGGTTTATTCCATTGAATTTTTCAAACGCGATAAACGGAATATCCGCGCCGAACGCATCATCTTTTCTGTCGAGTCCAATACACGAGAGAGATGTCATGAAAAAGATTTTTTCATTGCTGCTGGTGGCTGTCTTGCTGGGCAGCCTGATTCCCGCGACCGCGGACGAAGACAGCAAGCCATTCGCGGAGCTGCGCGTGGTGTTACAGATCAGCGACCCGATTCCGATGAAGCAGACCCTGGTGTTGAATGTGGCCAACAATCTGATCAAGCACTATGGCGTGGACAAAGTGGATGTCGAGATCGTCGCCTTCGGTCCAGGGTTGAGGCTGCTATTGAAGGACAACGCCAATGCCGGTCGCATCCAGGGTTTGGTCGACAATGGCGTGCGCTTCAGCGCCTGCTCGAACACCATCCGTGCGTTCACGAAAAAACTCGGTGAAGAACCAAAGTTGAACAAGCACGCCGTCAAGGTTTCGGCCGGTGTCGTGCGCATCATCGATCTGGTCGGACAGGGCTATATCCTGATCAAGCCATAACGAGAGACATTGGGGGAGAGGAAAAGATGAAAAGAAAACTGACATGGGCGATCGTGCTGTGCGGCGTCGCGCTGGGAAATGCCGACGCGGCGAATTGGCTGATGCTGCAGGGCACGCAAAGCAATGATGCGCGCGCGCGACTGTGGGGGTTCATCCAGCCGGAATACCAGTCGACGGACGGTAGCGCGTTGGCTGCCGGTCCCTGGGCGGGTCAGGATGCGGCGTTCAATCTGATCGGCCCGGACCTGGATGCCGAAAGTACGTTTCAACTGCGGCGGGCGCGTCTTGGGGTGCGTGGCACACCGTTTCCGCTGGATACCCGGATCAACTACTTTCTATTGGCGGAGTTT
>JALSSX010000197.1 GCA_026984055.1 Sedimenticola sp.
GGCCAACGCCAGCACGGCCAGAAACCCCGGCCAGCGCGCCGCCCGCGCGGGCGGCGTCGCGTCGCCAACGGGGATATCGACACGCACCGCTTCGCCGTCGATGGTCTCCGCGCGCGGCTGATCGGCATCATCGTCTACCTGAAAATTATCGCTATCGCTCATGGCCTACCTGTCGCATGCCGTCCACGTTGCTCGACCAATGCCTGGAACAACGCTTCATCTCCCGGTTCACGACTGACCTCGACCCGGGTGAACCCCAATCGCGCCGCCCTGTCCGCGACCCGCCGGCTGACGACGATCAGCGGCACGTCGTACAACGCGCGCCGCTCGCCGAGCAGCCGACTCATATTATCAAGCACTTCGCCACTGGTCGCGGTCATCGCATCCAGGCCGTCGGCGAAGGTCCGCCGAAGCGTCTCGGCGGAATACACCGGCGGTGCGCGCCGATAGACCTCTATCGAAGCCACCTGGGCGCCGCGCCGACGCAGGGTATCGGCCAGCAACGCGCGTCCGCCCCACCCCTTGACGATCGACACCCGCTGCCCGGCGATATCCCGAAAGGCCGCCAGTCGCAACAGCGACTCAGAATCGAAACCCGCCGCCGGCATCGCCGCGACAGTGATATTGCGTTGTCGAAGGGCGGCCCGCGTGGCCCGGCCTATCGCCGCGATGCGCCCGGCCCGCCGAGCCAGATCGGGACATTGCTCGAACGCCTGTTCGACCGCATTGCGGCTGACGAAGATCAGCCAGTCGGAGTCACCGACGGGCGACCAGTCGAGCGACACCGGACGAATCTCCAGCGCCGGCAGACAGAGTGCTTCGCCTCCGGCATCCTCGATCAGGGCACACAGCCCCCGCGCCTGACGCGCTGGGCGTGATACCCAGACGCGCCAGCCACGCAACATATCCTTCATTCCCCCGCGTAGAGCGCTTTCAGGATCGGCTCGGCGCCATTCGCCAGCAGTTCCTCGGCGAGGCGCCCGCCAAGCGCCTCGGCATCGGCCCGGCGCGCGCGGCCCTCGGCGCGCACGATCACACTGCCGTCCGGCTCGCCGACCAGGCCGCGCATGAACAGCTCGTCCCCGGCAAGCGTGGCATATCCCGCTATCGGCACCTGGCAACCCCCCATGAGACGGTGATTCATTGCGCGTTCGGCACACACACAAACGGCGGTGGACGCATCGTTCAGCGGCGCGAGCAAGGCATTCACCCGTTCATCGTCGACACGGCATTCGATGCCGACCGCGCCCTGGCCGATCGCCGGCAAGCTTTGCTCCGCTTCGATGAACGCACGGATGCGTGATTCGAAACCCAGCCGGATCAAACCAGCGCTGGCGAGGATGATGGCGTCGTATTCGCCTTCATCCAGCTTGCGCAGACGCGTGTTCACGTTACCACGCAACGGCAGAATGGCCAGGCCCGGCCGACTGGCGCCCAACTGGCACTGCCGCCGCAGACTGGAGGTGCCGACCCTGGCGCCCCGCGGCAACGCATCCAGCCCATCGAAATGGTTGGAAACGAAGGCATCGCGCGGATCTTCGCGGCGCATGATCACCGGCAGGTGCAGGCCCGCCGGGAGATCCACCGGCACATCCTTCATCGAGTGCACCGCGATATCCGCGCGGCCATCGAGCATGCCTTGTTCCAGTTCCTTGACGAACAGCCCCTTGCCGCCGATCTTCGCCAGCGGCGTATCCAGCACCCGATCGCCCTGCGTGCTCATGCCAAGCAATTCGACCCGCAGGCCCGGATGCGCCCGTTGCAGCGCGGCGGCGACGTGCTCGGCCTGCCACATGGCCAACGGGGATTTTCGAGTGGCGATCAATACCGGTCGATCGGACATCGGCACAGGCTCCATGGAAAAATGCGCAGTCTATCAGACCGCGAGCCGCCTGAATAAATGCAAACCCCGCCAGGAACGAAAGGAGCACGCGATGGCGCCGGCGTTTTACTGGCCGTGGCGTGCCGCCGAGCACCTCCGGCAGGCTTCCCTGGGAAACGATATCCTGCGCCAGACCGAGATCACCGACCAACACCTGTTCGTGATCGGCCGCCAAGGTGGGCGCCCGCGTCGCGGTCCCGGCCAGCATCGCGGCATGGCTGCGCGGGCTACTTTGAAACAGGATATTCGCCGGCTTGATGTCGCGAGGTACCAGATCGGCATCGTGCAACGCGCCAAGACCGGCGGCAGCGTCACCGGCTACCTGATCCAGCAATCCACGGCCCTATCCGTCAGGCAGCAGATCGCCGACATCCTTACAATCGTAAAGCTCCGGATCGAGCACATTGTGGCCACGATCAGCCGCCATGA
>JALSSX010000198.1 GCA_026984055.1 Sedimenticola sp.
GCGCCGTTCCCGCTCCGCTTCCGCCTGGCGGGCAATAGCGCGCACCATCGTCTCATCGAGGTCGATATGCTTGAGTTCGACGTTGGTCACTTTGATTCCCCAGGCTGATGTCTGCTCATCGAGTATTGCCTGGATATCAATATTCATCTTGTCACGTTCCGACAGCATCTCGTCGAGCTCATGCTGCCCCAACACCGACCGTAACGTAGTCTGCGCCAGCTGGCTGGTGGCGGCGTAATAGTCTTCGACCTGGATAATCGCCCGCTCCGGATCGACCACCCGAAAATACAGCACGGCACTGACATGCACAGTGACATTGTCTCGTGATATCACATCCTGTGTCGGAATATCCATGGTGATAACACGCAGGTCGACCCGCACCATTTGCTGCACCACCGGGATGATCAGAATCAGGCCCGGCCCCTTGACCTTCTGGAAACGCCCCAGAAAAAACACCACGGCTCGCTGATATTCGGGCACGATATGCACCGCTGAAAACAGCAGTACCGCAATAATCACAACAGGAACAAGGTACGCAAACATATTCAGGATTCCTCGATTGCCTCGACTTTCAACACCAGCCCGTTGATATCAACGACCCGGACCTTCTGTCCTTTGACCAACGGCCGATCCGACTCGGCCCGCCATGACTCACCGTGAACACGAACCCAGCCACGGTGTGAGAATCGCCGCTGCACCGTACCGACCTCACTCAGCATACCCTCGGCTCCGGTCACGGCCCGTTTGCGCCGCAGCAGTACCAGTTCACCGACCATCCACAGCAGAAAACCGCCTGCCGCCAGCGCCATCCCACCGACCAAAGGCAGTGAAACCGCAATATTCTCGTCGTCAAAGAGTATTATAGACCCCAGTACGAAGGCGATCAGGCCGCCGATGCCCAATGCCCCGCCACTGGTTACAAATGCTTCGGCGACGATAAACACCAGGCCAACGACCAGCAGCGCCAAACCGGTGAAACTGACTGGTAGCACCTGAAAGGCATAGGCCGCCAGCAGCAGCGCAATAGCCCCCGCAATGCCCGGCACGATATGCCCCGGACTGGAAAATTCGAAAACCAGTCCATAGATGCCAATCAGCAGCAGGATATAAGCGACATTCGGGTCGGCAATCATCGACAGCAGACGATTCCGCCAGTCCGGTTCAACCACCCGAACCGGCAGGCCCTGCGTATGCAATACCGTATCGACATGGCCGAGTGACACTTTTCTGCCATCTATTTTTTGTAACAGTTCAGGAATATCGGCGGCGATCAGATCAATGACATTTTTCTGCAGTGCTTCCCTCGCCGTCAGCGTTCCTGCCTCACGTACCGCATACTCCGCCCACTGCGCATTCCGGCCATGCCGCTCTGCCAGTCCACGAATATAGGCGGCTGCATCATTGATCATCTTGTGCTGCATCGGATCATTCGCGACTGTTTTCTCATCCGCGGAACGGGAATCCGGCAAATCGGGAATACCGCCAATCCTGACGGGCGTCGCTGCCCCCAGATGTGTCGTTGGCGCCATCGCAGCAACGGGGCTGGCCAGCAGAATATACGTGCCGGCACTCGCCGCTCTCGCGCCAGCTGGCGCGACCCAGGTAACAATGGGGATATTTGCATCCAGTATCGAAGCAATGATCTTGCGCATTGAAAAATCCAGTCCGCCCGGCGTATCCATTCTCAGAATCACCAAAGGCGCACCCGCCTGTTCTGCGCTTTCCAGGCTTCGTGTGACCCAATCCTGGGAGGCCGGACCAATCACATCATGAAGTTCGACAAGAATTGCGGGAGACTTCATCTCCGCAGCCAACGGCGAGAACAATACCGATACCAGCCAGGAAGCGAGCACCGCTCGGATAATCGAGCAATTACACATAACCTTATCTTACTCCGATCAGCCCGCCAGAAAACAAAAAAGCCCGCTCATGGCGGGCTTTTCAGTCCAAAAAAACTACCCTTTTCGGGTTCGTCTTTTCCGAGTAGGCGGATTCTCGATCTTGCTCAGTTGAGCTTGCAACCACTGGGCAGTAAATTTGGCTGCCGCCTTTTCCTGCTTCGCAAAGAGATTCTTGAGCTTGGCCTCACGCTTGAGTGCACTGCTCAACTCACTCTTCAGAGTTTTGATCTCGCCTTTCAAATCAGCCACCCGTGCCTTCATTTCAGCACGCACATCGCCCAACGTTGCGCGAACTGCCTTTTTGGTTGCCGCTTTGGGTGGACGACCTTTGCGAGCCGCCTTCTTCACCGCAACCGCTTTGGGTGGACGCCCCTTGCGAGCGGCTTTCTTGACAGCAG
>JALSSX010000199.1 GCA_026984055.1 Sedimenticola sp.
CTTGGTCGGGCTGCTCAACGTAGTGTCGACTACGCCTGCGCGGCCCTCGGTCGCGAACGCCAGCCATCACATCACCTTGAGCGGCCTCGCTACGCGACCCGGTGAGAAATCCGGGTTGGCAGGATGTTGAAAAAGTCCTTCCATGGGCTTTTTCAACAACGGAAGCGGAAAATGCGATTTCCCGGTTCCTTCATTTTCAATGACTTGCCGTCATCGAAAATGGCGGTACAGGGCATGGGTTTTCGTTATCGATTGCACGTAAAGGACTTATCCGATCTGTAGGACATCTCGAAAAATCGAGATGCTCGAGTGGAACGGGGATGTCCCACCCTTTTCGACCACGATAAGTGATGGAAAATGTGAGCAAAGAGGCAATCGCATTTTCTCTTTTCGAGATCCCCAGGCGTGTTCCCTGATCATGAGCGTTAAACGGGAAACACTTCGCTGGCCTTGAATACCGGGCCATCGACGCAGACGCGCTTCATCGTGGGGCCTTGTGGTGTGTGGATTTCGACGACACAGCCGGCGCAGCCGCCGACACCACAGGCCATGTATTCCTCCAGCGACAACCGCGCCGGCAGAGTATAGTCGCGCGCGACGGTGGCGACGGCTTCGAGCATTGCATGTGGGCCGCAGGCGAAAAGCTCGGTATCGGCTAGTTGACCGGGGTCGCTGTGTTCCAGCCAGGCGCGCGCCAGGTCGGTGACGTAGCCCTGGTGGCAGCCGGCGAAGCCTTGCAGGCTCGCCAGCCTGCTGGCGATGCCCCAGTCGTCGAGCAGTGGCATCGCGCCGATGACGCTGTCCGGCAGGCCGGGAACGAGTAATGCCGAGGGCTTGGGCAGGAATGGGAAGGGAATCTCGGAGCCGAGGATCACGAAGGTGTCGCTGGCGGCTGCTTTCAGCGTTTCGGCGAGAAAGATCATCGGTGGCATGCCGACGCCGCCGCCGATCAGGAGTCGGCGCGGGCGTTCCGGGTTCAGCGGGAAGGGTTTGCCTATCGGTCCCAGCAGATTTAGTGATTCGCCGACGCGCCGCTGGCTCAGCAGGCGGGTGCCGGCGCCGACTACCTTGTATAACAGATCGATCCGGTCGTCACCGACGCGCATGATCGAGATTGGCCGGCGCATCGGCAGGGCATCGCCACAGCGGATATGCACGAACTGTCCAGGGCGCGCCTTGGCCGCGCAATAGGGCGCGCGCAGGCGTAGAACGTATTGCTCGCAGGGATGACAGTCGTGGCTGATGATCTCGGCGTCTTCCTGGAAGATGCTCTCTCGGTGATCCGGATGCTTCATCGTTTTCGCTCGAAGGTGAGTCGGCCTTCAAAGAAGGTCTGTTGGACCTGGCCGCGAAACTCCCAGCCAAGAAACGGGGTGCTGTGGCTCTTGCTAAGCATGTCGTCGACGTTTAGCCGCCAGTTGGTGTTTGGGTCGAATACGCAGATGTCGGCGACGCTGCCGACATGCAGCCTGCCGGCGCCGAGTCCGAGGATATCCGCCGGGCCGCTGGTCAGACAGGCGAGCGCTGGGGCGAGTTCCAGCACGCCTTCGTCGACCAGCTTCAGTGTCAGCGGCAACAGGGTTTCCAGGCTGCTGATGCCAGGTTCGGTCTCCGGGAAGGGCAGCAGCTTGGCGTCGCCCTCGTGCGGTTGGTGGTCGGAACTGATGGCGGTGATCGCGCCAACCGCGACCGCGTTGCGTAGACCCTCGCGATCGGCCACAGTGCGCAATGGCGGAATCACATGGCAACTGCTGTCGAAGCCGTCGATGTCCATTTCGGTGAGGAATAACTGGTGCGCGGCCACATCGGCGCTGACGCGCACCCGATCATGGCGCGCGCGGCGCAGCATCACGGCCGCGGTGGCGCAGGATAGGCCGCGCAGATGCAGGCGCGAGCCGGTGTGCGCGGCGAGCGCCAGGTTGCGCGCGACGGCGACGGTTTCGGCGGCCTCGGGGATGCCGGGCAGGCCGAGGCGGGTGGATACCGCGCCTTCATGCGCGCAGCCGCCGTCGCGCAGATTGCTGTCCATCGGATGCAGCATGCACAGGATGTCGAAGGTCGCGGCGTATTCCATCACCCGGCGGATGACGCGAGTGTTGTCGATCGGCACGCCGCCGTCGGACAGCGCGACGCAGCCGGCATCCATCAATGCGGCCATCTCGGTGAGTTGTTCGCCATCCAGGTTCAAGGTCAGCGCGCCGACCGACAATACGCGCGCCGAAGCGACCTGCTTGGCGCGGCGGCGGATCAGTTCGGCGTCGGCCGGAGTGTCGATCACCGGGTTGGTGTCTGGCTGCACGCACAGTGTGGTGATGCCGCTGGCGGCGGCGGCCTGGGTTTCACTGGCGATGGTGCCTTTCTGCTCAGCGCCGGGTTCGCGTAGGCGCGCGCACAGATCGATCAGGCCCGGGCAGACGACCTTGCCGCTGGCATCGTGGGTCTGTTCGGCGCGGAAGTTCGTCGGTGGCGCGCCGATCGCGACGATGCGGCCATCGGCGACATGCACATCGGCGAGCCTGTCGATGTCATTGCCTGGGTCGATCAGCCGACCGCCGACGATGCTGAAACGCGAAGCGCCGTTCATGGCGCTGGCCCCGGACCTAGCGCCATTGACATCACCGCCATGCGCACTGCGATGCCAAAGCCGACCTGTTGCAGAATCACCGATTGCGCGCCGTCGGCGACGTGTGAATCCAGCTCGACGCCGCGATTGATAGGTCCCGGATGCATTACGATGGCGTCCGGTCGGGCGAGTCGCAGGCGTTGCTCGGTGAGACCATAGCGCTGGAAGAACTCGTGCTCGCTGGGGAGGCGCGCGCCCCGCATGCGTTCGCGTTGCAGGCGTAGCATGATGATCACGTCGACGCCGTTCAGGCCTTTATCCATGTCGTGATAGACATGCACGCCGAGGTTGCGCGCCTCGGCCGGAATCAACGTGCGTGGTGCGATGATGCGCAGCTCGCCGGCGCGCAAGATGTTCAGCGCGAGGATCTGTGAACGCGCCACGCGTGAATGCAGGATGTCGCCGACGATGGCGACGCGCAGTTGGCTGAAGTCACCCTTGTGACGACGGATGGTGAACATGTCCAACATCGCCTGGGTTGGATGAGCATGCCGACCGTCGCCGGCGTTGATCACGCTGACATGCGGCGCGGCGTGACGCGCGATGAAATGCGCCGCGCCGCTACTGGCATGACGCACGACGAACATGTCGCAGTGCATCGCCTCCAGGTTGCGCAGGGTGTCCAGCAGG
Organism: Sedimenticola sp.; assembly: GCA_026984055.1. Classification (GTDB taxonomy): domain Bacteria; phylum Pseudomonadota; class Gammaproteobacteria; order Chromatiales; family Chromatiaceae; genus JALSSX01. The sequence goes on from JALSSX010000199.1 coordinate 3,254, forward strand.
CTCTCGCCCTTGCTGGTCGCCGAGGCGTCGATGTTCAGGTTGAGCACGTCGGCGGACAGGCGTTTTGCCGCCAGTTCGAAGGTGGTGCGGGTGCGTGTGCTGTTTTCGAAGAACAGGTTGGCGATGACCTTGCCGCGCAGCAGTGGCACCTTCTTCACGGTGCGTTCGCTGACGCCGGTGAAGGATTCGGCGTTGTCGAGAATCTCCGTCAGCAGTTCGCGGCCGATGCCGTCGAGGGTGAGGAAATGGCGCAGGCGACCGTTGTCGCGCAATTGCAGCCGGGTATTGCCGAACGCTTCCATGGTTATTCGGCGCGATCCTTGGCGCCAGGCTCGCCGAGATAGAGTTCCAGGGTGTCCGGTCCTTTCAGAATGATGTGGTCTTGCGGATCGATGGCCGGTTCCAGACCGCTGATGTCCGCCTGGATCGGCAGCTGGCGTCCGGCGCGGCTGATCAATACCGCCAGCATCACGCTGCGCGGGCGGCCGTAGTCGAACAATTCGTTCAGGGCGGCGCGTATCGTGCGCCCGGTATGCAGCACGTCGTCGACCAAGATGATGTTGCGCCCGTCCAGGTCTACCGGCAGATGCGATGGCTTGACCTGTGGGTTCATGCCGATCTGGGTGAAGTCGTCGCGGTAGAAGGAGATGTCCAGCTCGCCGAGCGGGGTTTCCATGGCAAGGGCAAGCCGTCGCGCCAGTTCGCGCGCGATCCACACACCGCCGGTATGGATGCCGACCATCAGCGGCGCGTCTACGCCTTGTTCGGCGATGCGCCGGCTCAAGTCGCGCGCCATGCCGTCCAACAGCGCATGGATGGCGGTTTCGGTCATGAAGAGTTTATTCATTGGTTTTCATGTAGCCAGGTTTCTAGGATCAGCGCGGCCGATAGCGCGTCTATTCTACCCGAGCTGAAATATTTCTGTTCACCGCCAAGGGATTCCGCTTCCCGGGTTGTCAGGCGTTCGTCGATCAGATGCACCGGTAGATGGAAGCGGCCTTCCAGTTGGCGGGCGAAACGCTGGATGCGCGGTAATAGGGGGGATGCCGCGTAGCCCGGGTCGGCGAAGGGTGCGCCGACGATCAACGCGTCGGGCCGCCATTCGTCGATCAGCCTTTCGATACCGAACCAGTCGGGCTTGTTCTTGAGCGTCGTCAGCGGGCTGGCGGTGGCGGTGATCGTCTGGCCGACGGCCACGCCGATGTTTTTCAGGCCGAAATCGAAGCCGAAGAGTGTGGTCATTGCTCGATGCGCTCTGTCCGGCGTTGGCGCCAATGTGAGATATCGGTGATCGGCGCGGCTACGCCTTCGTGAGGCGGCCACTGACGCCTCAGGCGTGTCCGACACTGCCGCTGAGCAGATTCATATCGACGCCGAGCAGGCTGGCGGCGGCTTGCCAGCGGTCGGTGGAAGGGGTCGAGAAGAGTATCTGTTTGTCGGCCGGACCGCTCAGCCAGGCGTTGTCGGCCAGCTCGGTTTCGAGCTGGCTTGCCATCCAGCCGGCGTAGCCGAGCGCAAGCATGAATTCATCTGGTCCCTCGCCATGCGCCATGGCTTCCAGAATGTCGCGCGATGTCGTGATCGAGATGCCGTCGGCGATCGGCAGGGTCGAATCCCAGCGCTGCTCGCCGGCATGCAGCACGAAACCTCGCTCGCCCTGTACCGGGCCGCCGTTGTAAATTGGGATCTCGGCGGCCTCCGGTCGGATGTCCTCAATGTCCATCTGATCGAGGATGTCGGCGAGTTGCAGATCCGTCATGCGGTTGATGACGATGCCCATCGCGCCTTCTTCCGTATGCTCGCAGACGTAGGTGACGGTACGTGAGAAATTGGGGTCGGCCAGTGATGGCATGGCGATCAGGAAGTGATTGGTCAGGTCGGTGGTTACAGTCATGCGTGTCTCTGGCGGTTTGACTTATTCCTTGCAAGTATCGTTCGGTGGGCTGGTGGGTTCAAGCGGAAAATCACGCGCATGTGGCGGATCCTCCGTGCTTGCGGGTGGCGCGGAAGTGGCTCTGGCGGTTGCTGACAAACCCTGTAAAATGGCCGATTGATTTTTTTCTTTCGTGGGTACGTTTCCTTGTCTGAGCTGAAGAATGATCGTCTGCTGCGCGCCCTGTTGCGTGAACCCGTTGATTTGACCCCGGTCTGGATGATGCGGCAGGCTGGCCGTTACCTGCCGGAATACCGCGCGACCCGCCAGAAGGCCGGCGATTTCCTCAGCCTGTGCAAGAATCCAGAGCTTGCCTGCGAGGTGACGCTTCAACCGCTGGAACGTTATCCGCTGGATGCGGCCATTCTGTTTTCGGATATCCTGACGATTCCCGATGCGATGGGGCTCGGCCTGTATTTTGGCGAGGGCGAAGGACCAAGGTTCGAGCGCCCGCTGCGCGCTCGGGCGGATGTCGATGCGCTCGGCGCGCTGGACCCGGAGGATGACCTGGGCTATGTGATGGACGCGGTGCGGGTCATCCGGCGCGAGCTCGATGGCCGGGTGCCCCTGATCGGCTTTTCCGGCAGCCCATGGACATTGGCCACCTACATGGTGGAGGGTGGCAGCACGAAGAACTTCGCGCGTTCCAAGGGCATGATGTTCGACCAACCCGCGGTCATGCATGCGCTGCTCGCCAAGCTGGCTGATGCGGTGGTGGCCTATCTGAACGCGCAGGTCGCTGCTGGCGCCCAGGCGCTGATGATCTTCGATACCTGGGGCGGGGTATTGACGCCACACGATTACGCGGAATTCTCGCTGGCCTACATGCGGCGCATCGTCGAGGGGCTGACTCGGGAGGCCGAGGGCCGCCGCGTGCCGGTGATTCTGTTCACCAAGGGCGGCGCGCAATGGCTGGATCGCATGGCGGACAGCGGTTGCGATGCATTGGGCGTGGACTGGACGATCAGTCTTGCCGACGCGCGCCGTCTGGTTCAGGACAAGGTCGCGCTGCAAGGCAATATGGACCCCTGTCTGTTATATGCCTCGCCCGAACGGATTCGCCTGGAGGTTGCGCGGATACTGGAGAGCCATGGCAGCGGTGTCGGGCATGTCTTCAATCTGGGACATGGCATCCATCCGGATATCGATCCGGAGAGACCGGCGGCGATGATCGATGCCGTCCATGAGCTAAGCGCGCCTTATCACCGATAGGGATGGCGGGGCAGTCCGACCTTGGCTTATTTGTCGAAGAAACGCATGTCCTTCAGCAATACCTGGAGAAAGTCCATCGCCTCGGTACCGATGCTCTCGAACTCCAGCCCGGCGATGTAGCCATCGCAATAGGCGACACGCGCGTGTATCAGGCGTTTCAGCGTGCATTCGTTGACCTTCGGCGACAGGCATACCAAGATGACTTTGCCCGGCACCAGTTCGTAACCCTTGGTGGCGATCGCCATGCCCAGCTGGCTCAAGTCCTTGATCGTCGTTTCGAGCACGACCTCCTGCTTCTTGACCGAGCCGATGACGTGGACATCCAGGCTGACTCCCTTGCGAGGATGCTTGCGACGCTCTAGGTCTTCCGCGGTAACTGAATTGCGTTCCATATGTATTCCTACGGCTCCGATGTTCACAGCTGATCCAGCGGCCGCCGGTTTCGGGCGTTCCGCGTGAACGACCGGAACCCAACGACCTTCGGTCCCCCTCAACGCAGCTCCCCGAGCAGGCGTTCCATCATATGCAGCGCCTGTCCCGGGTAACCACCGCCAAACAGATTGGCATGATTTAGAATATGGTACAGGTTGTATAGCACCTTCCTTAGCGGATAGCCAAGGTCGATCTTTAGAATAGATTGATATCCGTCATGGAACGCGTGGCCGAAACCGCCAAAAAGCTCGGTCATCGCCAGATCGGCCTCGGCGTCGCCGTAGTAGGTGGCTGGGTCGAAGATCACTGGCTCGCCGTCGGCGTCGTAGCCGATGTTGCCGCCCCACAGGTCGCCGTGCAGCAGCGAGGGGCGAGGAGCGTGCTCGATCAAGGCGGGGAAACGCAACAGCAGTTCCTCGCCCCGGCGTTGCAGCTCGCCACGCAGGCCGTTGCGCGCGGCTTCCTCCAGTTGAAAGCCGAGGCGATTGTCGCGCCAGAAATCCACCCAGTCGTCACGCCAGGCGTTCGGCTGATGGGTGGAGCCGATGGTGTTGTCGCGGTGCCAGCCGAATCGCTCGGCGCGGCAGCGCTGGTGCATCGTCGCCAGTCGGCGACCAGCCTCGAATGCGCTATCGCGACCGGCGGGGCCGAGGTCGATGTATTCGATTGCCAGCCATGCCCGGTCGCCGTCGATGTTGTGGTGGATCGGCGTCGGCACGCGAATTGCGCCACATTGACGCAATGCCGCCAGGCCCTCGGCCTCGGCGGTGAACATGTCACTGAGTTCGGCGCGGTTCAGCTTGACGAAGTAGCGTCGTCCATCGGCGTTCAGCAGGAAGCTGTGGTTTATCGAGCCGCCACCAACCGGGCGGGCGGTGACGTGCGCGAAATCCTGTCCGGTCGCGTTACCGATGGCCGCGCCGATTCGCCGCCAGTCAGCCATTCAGCACCAAGTCAATCTTCTTGCGTAGCGGGCTGCTGCGCGGGAAGTGGGTGCGCAGGAAACTCATCTGATCGGCAAGCACGTTGTGTCCTTGCAGATAGACGTATTCCGCGTGCGTCGGCGTGAAGGGTATCGCCAGTAGCTCCATGCCGGCCTGCTCGGGTGTTCGGCCGGCCTTATGGTTGTTGCAGCGCACGCAGGCGGTGACGACGTTGTTCCAGTCGTCCTGACCGCCGAGGCTGAGCGGCCGGACGTGGTCGCGCGACAGTCGGGGACGGGAGAAATGCTCGCCACAGTACAGACACATGCCGCCGTCGCGCTGAAACAGGGTGTGGTTGCTCAGCGGTGGCGTGAAGTGGTTGGAGAGGCGCTTGTAGGCTTTGCCGTGGCTGTTGGTGGCGATGATTGAATGCACCGGTATGACGCTGCGGCGGCGGGTGATCGCATTCAGACCGCCGTGTACGTCGAACAGATGATGCCCCAGCGTATAGACGATCTGTCCGAGTAGGTGGAGCTTCACCGCGACGCGAAAATCCACCCATTCCAGCGGCAGGCCGGAGGCGTCGGTGCGAAGAATTTGCTGATTGAGATCGATCATGCTGTCTGTCCGCGAGGTTGACGACGCTTTCCTTTCTACCCGATGGCCGGTGAATCTTCAAGGGAAGTCGTCATTTCGGCGAGAAACCGGTTGATGCGTTGCTGATCGATCGCTTGCGCTACGCGCCTTCCGTCCTGTTGTTCCACGGTTTCATTATGGACAATGCTTCAGCGGCGTTTCGGTTGACTCCGGCGTCGCGCCGCGTGGCTTGGCGCATGTCTGCGTGTATCCCATGTGGCGCGCGGCTTGGGCTTGCGCCGCCGGCCTTCCGCGTTGTCGCCGGTACCCGCTGGTTGCCAAGCGGGTACCAAGTGCTTCTTGCCGTTGCCGATCAGATCGGCGCGGCCCATGCGCTTCAGCGCCTCGCGTAGCAGCGGCCAGTTCTCGGCGTCGTGATAGCGCAGAAAAGCCTTGTGCAGACGCCGCTGTTTGGCCGCCGAGACCACGGATACCTTTTCCGATGCGCGCGAGATCTTCTTCAATGGGTTGCGTCCGGTATGGTACATCGCCGAGGCGATCGCCAACGGCGTGGGTAGAAAAGCCTGCACTTGGTCCGGGCGGAAATCGTTGCGTTTCAGCCACAGCGCGAGGTGCATCATGTCCTCGTCGCTGGTACCGGGGTGCGCCGAGATGAAGTACGGGATCAGGTATTGCTTTTTTCCGGCCTCGCGGGTATAGCGATCGAACATCTGCTTGAACTTGTCGTAGGTGCCGATGCCGGGCTTCAGCATCTTGCTCAGCGGGCCGGCCTCGGTGTGTTCCGGGGCGATCTTCAGGTAGCCGCCGACATGGTGGGTGACTAGTTCCTTGACATATTCCGGCGAGCGTACCGCCAGATCGTAACGCAGTCCGGAGGCGATGAAGACGCGCTTGACGCCGGGCAGGGCGCGCGCGCGACGATACAGCCGGATCAGCGGCGCGTGGTCGGTGGTCATGTTTTTGCAGATGTCGGGATATACGCAAGATGGCCGCCGGCAGGCTGATTCGATCTTCGGATCCTTGCAGTGCAGGCGGTACATATTCGCGGTTGGTCCGCCGAGATCGGAGATATTGCCGGTGAAGTCAGGCACTTGGTCGCGGATGGTCTCTATCTCGTGGATGATCGAGTCTTCCGAGCGACTTTGGATGATGCGTCCCTCGTGCTCGGTGATCGAGCAGAAGGTGCAACCGCCGAAGCAGCCGCGCATGATGTTGATCGAGAAGCGGATCATTTCCCAGGCTGGGTTGCTGGCATCGCCGTAGCTCGGATGTGGCTTGCGCGTGTAGGGCAATTCGTAGATGCGATCCAGCTCGGCGGTGTTCAGCGGGATCGGCGGTGGATTCAGCCAGACGAAACGCTTGCCATGCTGTTGCGCCAGGGCGCGCGCGTTGCCGGGGTTGGTTTCGAGATGAAAGACGCGCGAGGCGTGCGCATACAGTATATCGTCGTTGACGACTTGGTCATGGGAGGGCAGACGGATGAAGCTGCGCGCGCGGTCTGGTCGCCGGCGTGGCTGGATGTCGACGACGGTTTCGCCATCGGCGCCGGTATTTCGTCGCGCGCAGTCCGGTGTCATCGCGTAGGGATCTATCTGCGGCGCCGGTTTGCGCGGCGTCGGAGAATCGATGCGCGTGGAATCGATGGCGTTCCAGTCCGCCGGCAGCGCGCCGCGCATGAAGCCGGTGCCACGAATGTCGATGATCTCTTCGATCGGCTCGCCGCTGGCCAGCCGGTGCGAGAGTTCGACCAGGGCGCGTTCGGCGTTGCCGAAGATCAGCATGTCGGCCTTGGAATCCGGCAGTACTGAGCGGCGCACCTTGTCCGACCAGTAGTCGTAATGGGCGATGCGTCGCAGGCTGGCTTCGATGCCGCCGATGACTATCGGCACGCCGCGGTAGGCCTCGCGCGCGCGCTGCGCGTAGACGATCACTGAGCGGTCCGGGCGCTTGCCGGCTTGGCCGTTTGGCGTGTAGGCATCGTCACGCCGGATCTTGCGGTCAGAGGTGTAGCGGTTCACCATCGAATCCATGTTGCCAGCGGTGATGCCGAAGAACAGGTTCGGCTGGCCGAGCATGCGGAAGGCGTCGGCGCTCTTCCAGTCTGGTTGGGCGATGATGCCGACGCGAAAGCCCTGTGCCTCCAGCAGTCGCCCGACCAATGCCATGCCGAAGCTGGGGTGGTCGACATAGGCATCGCCGGTGACGATGATGATGTCGCAACTGTCCCAGCCCAGGTCGTCCATTTCTTCGCGCGACATCGGCAGTACCGGCGCCGGGCCGAAGCGATGCGCCCAGAATGGACGG
>JALSSX010000200.1 GCA_026984055.1 Sedimenticola sp.
CTGCCCCGTGCTGTCTTCATCCAGCAAAAACGGGGTGACCGGCAACGGCTCACCCGCCTGGCTCTCCCGCGCCGACTCCCGGACCATCCTCTCCATTACTTTCAGCGCCTTGATGAGATTGGACTTGCCGGCCGCATTCGGGCCGTAGATCGCGGCGCTTCGCACCAGGGGAAGCGTGCCGGGCGCATCCGGCACCATGACGTTGGTGTCCTGCAACTCGTCACCACTGCCCTTGACCAGGCTCAGGCTGGCCGCCTCGCGAATGGACAGGAAATTCCGGACCGTGAATTCAATTAGCATGTCTGATTGCCTCTCAAGGCGTATTATCGTCTATATTCTGCAAATTTTTAGCATATTACGCACCAAAATACACTATATTTTCCAATTTCACTGCGCTTATGCTCCGTGTAGCCCCGAGGCAACCGGCACTATAGTAAGGTAGTTTGACTGACAGTCACATTTCCTTTATTCTATACACTGGCCGGGCGCACCGCCCGGATGCTCTTTGACAATGCAATCTCCTGACATCGTCAGCAGCGAGTCGCAAACCGGGTTACCCCGCCATGGGGTGACCGCCTGGGGCCAAGGGGCACTCAGGCCTACCGGCGCGGATAAGGTGTGCAGGACGGCCCGATGGCGAAGCCGCCTCGTCCGTTGTGCACAGTGCGTGGTGCTTGGCACATTGCACCAAGTACGCAGATATCCGTGCGCCGTGTTGACCAGCCGATTACGACTGGTCTTTGGGTTGATGGTTTGCGGGGCCAGCTCGTTCCGTTCGACTCGCTGGTGTTGACGACTGGCGCCATGTGGCGTCGTTCGGAAGGAGAAACTTCAAATGAAGAGGGCATTGTTGAAGGAGTGTCGCGACATCCTGCTCCGGATCCGCACACTCAAGCATGACGAGCTGGACCCCGGTGTTACAGCGGAGTTGGATGCCGTCATCGGCAAGATGACGCTCCTTCTGGAAACCGCGGGTGATGACGTTGTTATCGATCGTGGCCTGATTGAACGGACCCTGGCGGTAATCGGGCGCGTCGCGGTCGGCCTCGATTGGTTGCGGCGGATCATCCACGAGTTTCTGGAGTAACACAGCAAACCATTAATTCCTTGAGCACATCGACCATGATGAATTTGGGTAATGCCATCCGCTTCTGCCGCACCCAGCGGGGGATGACGCAGGAGGAACTGGCCGAAAAGGCCGGCCTGTCCCCTTCGTACATCTCCCTGCTGGAGCAGAACAAACGGGATCCAACATTTAGCAAGCTGGAAAACATAGCAGCCCAACTTGGGGTGCCGACCAGCATTCTGCTGTTCCTGGCTTCTGACACTGCAGAACTCTCCGCGGTTGATCGGGAGTTGGCGGAAAAGCTTTCCTTTGCCGCCCTGCAGCTTATCCGGGATAAGGCCGGTGAACCGTCCCTGTTTTAAGGGCAGGCCGATTGCGTCGATTGAAGCGCTGGCACGCGCGCTTCATGTGTCGCCACGACATCTGCAGTGGGTTGTCGAGCGCGCGGACCATCTATACCGGCCTATGAAGCCGATCATCAAGCCGGATGGCAGCGTGCGCCAAACGTACAACCCGGCCGCACCACTCAAGGATATTCAGCGTCGCATCAACCGGAATATATTCAGTCGGGTCGAGTTTCCAATCTATCTGCAAGGCGGTATCCGGGATCGGAAAGACCCGCGACACTGCATCGCCAATGCCCGACTGCATTCCCGGCCGCGTATCGTCATCAACCTGGACATCGCCGGTTTCTTTCCATCGATCACCCGACGGCAGGTGCACGACATCTGGCAGAATTTTTTCCGCTTTCCTCCCGATATCGCGGGATTCCTGACCCGGCTGACAACCTATGATGGTCAGTTGCCCCAGGGCGCCCCCACCAGCTCCTATCTGGCGAACCTGGTTCTGTGGAGGCATGAGCCCAAACTCGTCACCGAACTGAGCAGCAAGGAAATCCGTTACTCGCGCTATGTCGATGACATCACATTGTCATCAGCGCATTTTCTCGACAATCGGCAAAAGGCCGATGCCATCCGCCGGGTCAGGCGAATCTGCACGGCCAACGGCTTTGAGGTGAAACGAAGCAAGCAGCGGTTGGAGACTTCCGGCCAGCCCATGCGGGTCAACAACCTGCTGGTAAACCAAGGCGTTACTGTACCGAAAGAAGAGCGAGCCCGAATTCGTGCTGCCGTGAATGCCTGCGTACGCCATCCGTACACCACCCACAACTCGGATGAATACCGAAAGCTGTTCAACAGCACGCTG
>JALSSX010000201.1 GCA_026984055.1 Sedimenticola sp.
CGACCCAGCGACCACCGAGAACGTGCTACAACGCATGGCCGGGGCGATCGACGGGCGCCCGCCGCACTGGCCAAGGGCGCGCATACTGTTGCAGATCAGCTTCGATGAATTCCATCAAGAGGTGTATGTCGACAAAAAGGGCCGCCTGCGCGAGCGTATCCCAGTAGAGAAGATCGCCAACATCGTCGAGACCGCGCCGCGCTTCGCCAAGCAGATCCAGCTCGCGCTATTGCACAAACAGACACGCTTGAACTTCTCGATGGACGTATTACAGAAAGGCGTCTTCGCACGCCTAGTGAACGCATTGGGCGCGCGTGGCCATCAGCTGCGGGTACTGTCGACCGCGCCATCGGCGCGCCTGAAGCGTCACCCAGACAAACCCGACACACCCGCGCCGGTATTGAAGGACGCCAGCTTCGTGCTCAGTCGCCAACCCGACGCGCCCATCCTGCTGACCAGTTCGACGATCGACGGCTACGGCCGCGCCGAGACCCTGGACGAAACCGAAGCGCTGAAGGAAAAAGACCTGCTCCAACAGGTCATCCAGCACGGTCCGCCGGCCGGCGAGCATTTCGATATCGACCCGATGTTCTGGTTTAACGGTTGGGTGACGCTATTTAACGCGGTGCATATCAGCCTCGGCAACCTGTACGAAGATGGCGCCGACAAAATCCTCGCGCGTCAACGGAAAGACCCTCTGAGCCAGGCACTACACCGCTTCGACCGCATATTGCTGGCACTCTACGCCGAGATCCGCGACGATCTGGACAAGCTGATCGACAAGGCGACCGGACCGCACCATCTGTTCCACATGCTTACCGAGGAACCGGCGGTACGCCTGCATATGACAAGACGGCTGATCGAAGACGCCTGACTCCCACGCTGGAAACAGCACCCCGCCACCAAGAAAATTGCCCGTGGTTTGGCCATGGAATGTCCGAGGCAGGGCACTGGGAATGCCCCCGGCATTCTCCACTCTCCGTGGGTTATGCCAAGGTCAAGCCTAACAGGCCGTTAAAAAATGGCATTTTTCAACGGCCTGTGTGCGGTACAGGGGGGGTACCGCCATTTTCGATGACTGTAAGTCATTAAAAATTAAGGAACCGGGGAATCGCATTTTCTGGTTCCGTCGTTGAAAAAATCCATGGAAGGATTTTTTCAACATCCTGTTACAAGGACGTATTCACGAAACCCCTTGTGAATGAGCGGAATACCCGGGTATATCTCCGACGGAATAAAATTTGTCATGGTTCAAGGAACAAGCGAGGACTCGTCGATCCGGCGAGAAATACGGGCCAACGATTGAGACGAATCAACACCCAAGCGTATTTCTGGACTATGCTTGAACAATAAATAGATTCCTCTTCATGAACGGGAACCCGACGGCTCAATCGAGAAGGAGGAAAAGCCATGTCCAAGAAGTCGAAGAAGAAATCCGCGTCGAGGAAGGCCCGGGCAACGGTCAATCTGATCGTCTCGGAAAGAAAGGTACCGAAGGTCGAGCTACGCCCCGGCATGCGCTTCGAAGTCAACACCGTGAGAGTCGTGGACGAACGCCTGACCAAGCCTATCAGTGTCGGCGCGCGCCTGTGTGGCGGCACGAGCACCTGTCTGGCGTTGATCGACCTGGATACCCAGGGTGATCCCGTCCCGTAAGATGGTGGCCCCCGGATGAAGCGATTCAAGAACTCACGCTACAATTTCTCGATTCCACTTCCCGCGGATGTCTTGCTGTTCAATGCCGCGAGTGGCGCAATCATTCGCTTGCATGGCGCGGACAGCGAGATACTTGCCGACTATCTCTGCCAACCGCCCGGGGAGATCGACCACGCAGCATTCGATCCAGACACATGGAAGCCGTTGCATGAAGGCGGCTTCGTCGTTCCCGCCGCGAGCGATGAGGTGGAAATCATCCGAAAGCGCTATTGGCGCGCGCGCGTTGAGACACCAATGGTCGTCACCATCACGACGACGATGGAATGCAATCTGGGCTGTTATTACTGCTATGAAAGCCGTTCGAAACAGGCGCTCGATGCCGGGCAACTGCCAGCGTTACTGGCATGGATTCGCGAACGGCTCATCGTTTCGCGAAAGCAATCCCTGCATGTCGACTGGTATGGTGGCGAGCCGCTACTCAACGCGGATTTCATGGCGACCGCATCCCCTGTGTGTCAACCTCCCCTCATACAAATCCAGTATGAGATAACATAGATTTCAGGGTTGCAGACACAGGAATGAATCAGATGCCAAAGCCAGTATCAGAACGGCCAG
>JALSSX010000202.1 GCA_026984055.1 Sedimenticola sp.
ACAGGCAACCGACCGCGTGCTTTCACGCTAACGGCGTCCTCGAAGCATCAGCGACAATCCACCGCCGGATTGCGCAACGCCGCCAACACCCGCTCGACGCGCCGCGCCGCCTGGCGGTCCATCTCGTTGTGCACCGGCTCGGACAGTAGCCAGCCGAGCGGCGTCGGTCCACCTTCATCGCTCAGGCCGAGTTGCAGGAACAGACCGCCGTGCTTGCGCGTCAGATCTCGCAAGCGGGCACGCGCGGAGCGCGCCCGAATCATGGTACGCACTGGCGCAAGCAGTTCGGCGAAACCGTCGCTCTGGCGGTACCGGTGGTGATCCGCCGGCGGCTCACAGCCATCGCCGAGCGCCGGATCATTCGTGATCATCAGCACCACCGGACGCGCGACCCGCACCAACGGCCGCTTGGCGGCGGCGATCGACAACAGCCGCGCGGCAGTGGTCGCGCCAGAATTCTCGAAATAACCGCCATCGACCAGGTGGGCGATGCTGTCACCGGCTCGCGCGCAGTGCTCACGACCGTCGTCGTGGCATGCCCGGCCAGCGACGTCGGATTTTCTCACCGCGCCGGCCGGACTGAAATAGGTGAAGCGCGCGGCATTGTGTACCGCCGTGCTGACGCGCAGATCGCGCCCGACTAATTCGAACTGATCCAGCGCATCGACAAAATTGTCTCCGAGCGCAAGTTCCGATGCGATCACGCGCTTGCCGCTCTCGACCTCGGTGCTGTTCAGCAACAATGCCGGCAGACCCTCCGGCACACGGCCATCGACGGACACGAAGGATTCCGCGAAGCGTGAAGTGCCAGTGACATCCCGCCAAGCAGCTTCCCAGCGGGTTTCGAGCACCGCCGCGCGATCGAAGCTTTCCACTGGAAACGGCAGGATGCGCTGCATCAGATCGGGATATAGCAGATAGGCCAGGCCCGGCGAGAAGAAATCCTCGGACAGGATTCGCCGCGCAAGGCACTGTCGCGCGCCCATCCCTGACGGGCAGGCAACAGCCAGCAACCGTTCGCTCGGCAACTCCCGGAGCAGGCGGAACAAGGCTGCGCCCAGTCCGCCACCGGATACCGCGCTGATCGCAAAACTCCGTGACACGAACCCCGGCTGCTGGTCGGCAAGACGACTCAGCAACGCAGCAGTCCAATAGGCCGCGCGGATACCGCCACCCTCGGATACAACGATGAAGTAGTAACCTTCGGTGACATCAGTGGCATCCAGCGGCGCGTCCGGCACCCGCCGCCGCCAGTCGGTGGCATGCGCCGGCGCGGTGACACGCCGCGCGAAACGCTTGCCATCGAGCACCCGCACTGCATGGTTGTCGTTGACGAAACTGAACACGAAGGTCAGCACCAGAATCAACGTGACCAATGGCGCGCGCAGACGGTGACCCGCCCACACCACTGCCGAACCGAACGCCACCCAGGTAACAGCGGCGAGCATCAACACCGCGCCGGCGCCGATCCACGCGGCGAAACCGGGCGCGCGCCAATAGACGATGAACAACGCAGCCAGCAACAGTAACGCCGCGAACAGCACCCAGCGGCTGATCATCGGCAATTGCCGGAAACCCGACAAATGCTGGCGATAGAGTGCCGCCGGATCCGCGTCCGGCCACCAGCGTCGCACCAGCCGATAGCGGTAGCTCAAGGCAAGCCACGTTAGCATGCCGCCCATCAGGCAGAAAGCGACATGCCACAGCAGAATATCGTCATCGGGATTGCGTGCCGCCGGTTCGCCCCAGGCGCGCCAGAACGACCAAGCGAGCATGAACCAGACGCCGGCGCCGAGCACACGCGGCAACCACATGCGCATCAGGCCGCGCAATTGGTTCTCACGCCACCAGCGGACGGTGCCGGGCGGGCGGCGTGGCGGTGTCCTCGTCGACATCATACAGATGGAACTGGAGCATCAGACGGGCAAAATACCAACTGCTCAACGACCACAACATCAAACCGAGATATAGAAACAAGACATGCACGCCGTCGTGGACGCCGAGGCGCAACACATCGCGCCCCTGAGACGAGAACGCGAAGAACAAGAAACCCATCGCCAACACGATGACGCTGACGCGCGCTGGCTTCAGCACGCTGAAGATATCCCAAAGCGTGACCCACGCGGCCATCGGCAAGGTCACGAGGCGATCGAAAAAACGGCTCATTCGACCACTCTAACAGGATGTTGAAAAGTCCATGGACTTTTTCAACGACGGAACCGAAAATGCAATTTCCCGGTTCCTTCATTTTCAATGACTTGCAGTCATTGAAAATGGCCGGCAAATCGAGAAAAAAGCAGAACTCTGTAGGAATTAGGCTGAATCAGCTGCCCGCCCGTTGCAGAAGATAATCGATCAACAAACCGAAATAGACACTCATGCCCACGCAGTTGTTGCTCGTGAAGGCGGCAAAGCAATCACGCGGCTCACGCTGGCGGATCAACGTCTGCTGACGCAGGAAGAACAAGCCGGCGGCGCCAAGGCCGGCAATGTAGGCCCAACCGCGCCCGGCCAGCATTCCGGCCCAGAGCAACAGGCCGAGCATCAGCCCTTGCAACAGGCCGATGATCAAGCGATCGTGACGCCCGAAAAGGATCGCGGTCGATTTGACGCCTATCTTCAGATCGTCCGCACGGTCGACCATCGCGTATTCGGTATCATAGATCAGCGCCCAGACAACGGTTGCGGCGAACAACACCCAACCGACCAACGGCACCTGCTGTTGCAAAGCGGTGAACGCCATTGGCACCGCCATGCCGAAAGCCATGCCGAGCACCAGTTGCGGCAGATGGGTGTAGCGCTTCATGAACGGATAGACCGCCGCGAGGATCACCGCGGCGAACGACAGGCGGATAGTCTCGATATTCAGCCGCAACACCAGCAAAAAGGCTAACAGCGACAACACCGCGAACACAGCCAACGCCTCCCAGGCATGGATATCGCCGGTCACCAACGGCCGTTTCCCTGTGCGCTCGACCTTGCCGTCGATATCACGGTCGGCAAAATCGTTGATCGCGCAACCGGCCGAGCGCATCAGCGCCACGCCGAGGACGAAGATCAGCATCACCCGCCACGGGGGAAAGCCGTCGCCGGCGACCCATAACCCCCACAACGCCGGCCACATCAGCAGCAGGATACCGATCGGTCGGTCGAAGCGGATCAGGCGCAGATAAGCGCGCAGGCGCTGGCCGGCGCCCGGAGGCTGGGGCAGCGGATCGATGGAGAATCTAGGATAGTCGCGCATGTCGCGATTCTACCCCGAACCCAGACCCGGAAGGAATATCTCGTTCACCAACAGAGGCTTGCCGGCGTACCGGAACAGTGTACGACGCCCCCACAGATAGCGATCGGCATCGCCCGAGGCCGAGGTCGCGCGCCGATACAGGGCATCGCCGACGGACAGCCTGGCCACCTCCATGCACTCGCGACGGGTCGACGGATCGGCGAACAGTACCGCCCCCAGCGGCCGATCACCGAGCAGACGCAGCCGACCGGCCCCACCGCGCAGGCTGTCGGCCGGGATCAGGGTGCGCGCGAACACCCACGGGCGGGCGTCGCAGAACAGCAAGACCTCACGCAACAGCGCGATCCGCGTACTACCGAGCAGGCGCGCCTCTGAATGCATCGGCAAGGCCCACCCTTGATCGACGACGAGCACGCGAAAGCGCCCGGCGCAGCAGGCCATCACCCGGCTGGTCAGCGAACCCGGATCGGCCAGCCAGGCACGCACCGCCAACGGCACACGCCAAGCCAGCGCCGGACGCCAGGGTCGCCAGTTGGACTCACGGGAACAGGATAAGGGAAAACCGGGTAGATTGCGCATTTGAACAGCGAATTATGCCACATGGGGCAGAAAGGCTCTTGCTTTCCCACGGAACTGAGCTATACAGAGAGATGAACCCCGAGACCATCCCAGCCCGAGAGGAAACGACCATGGCCAATGTCATTCTGCATATCGATGAAGATCTGGACACTGAACAGTGCGCCGCGCTACAGAAGTCACTTGCAATGCAAGAAGGCGTCGTGACCGCCTGCATCAACGATCAACACCACCATCTGATGGTGCTGGACTATGACGAAAGCGCCACGAACTCGGATCACCTGTTGCAACAGGTCGAATCGAATGGCCTGCATGCCGAGTTGATCGGCCTATGAAACGGCGGCTCGCCTCTGTCGGCGAGCCGTTACAACACCGAGTTTTTTGGGAGATCACTTTCATGACGGAAACAACACCCCGCCGTCATGAGAGTTGCCAGTGGTTTGGCCACGGGATACCCAATGAGCAACACCGCCAGGCAACGTCAAATGCACGTGCGCTGATTCCGAGATCCGGCTGGCTGGCCGTGGCCATGGAAATCAGGGCATGAACGGATTCAACGCCCCCATCGGTCGGGAGATCTGACGCATATTGACGCGCATCACGCCCACGCCTTGGGTCATGCTTGTGAAACGCACATCGATATAGCGCATGCCGTTGCTCATGCCGAGCATGTCTTGGTCGATCGAGGTCATTGAGACCGAGATGTCGCCCATATCGGCGCTGATATCCGGCAACAACTCGGCCATCGCGCCCGTATGCGCATAGATATTGTCCATGTGGCGCATGTGCCTCTCGAACTCGTGGATATTGTCGGTGATATGCTGCATGCGCCCAGAAACCACCTCCATGTTCTCGCGCATCGAATCCATGTTACTGACGATACCGGTCAGATCCTTGTACAGAATGCTCACCAGATAGACATTCACCACCGCCACCACCAGCAACAGGGCCAGAATCGTGACGATGACGACCTTGTTGATATAGAAATGATGGTAACGCTCATCGATATGGAACTGGGTCTCGCGGCCGAGGCGGCCGACCGCCTCGATGAACATGCGTTTGGCGTCTTGTGCATCACCCATGGATGGCTACCCCCGTGGAACCAGCGCCACACCACGGCATCGCGGAGCGGCGGAAAAACCGAACGATCACGGCATCATCGGAAACATCTTGTTCAATGTCCTCGCCGGGCGCGACATATGCTGCATCTCGCGCGCCATGCCTTGCACCTCGGCATCCATGCGCCCAATGGATGCCGACATCGCATCCACGTCCTTGCGCACCGAGCCAACGTACTCACTGATACCGCCAACCGTCGCGCGCATGGTCTTCATGCTGGCGGTGATATGCGTCATGTTACGGCGCATGCCGTCGATCTGGCCATCCATGCCCTCCAGCAGGGCGACGCGCTTGCCCATCGAATCGATATCGTCACTCATCTGATCCATCTGCAAGGTGATCGAGGTGAAATTCTTGTTCATCTCACCGACCGCAGCCGAGATATGATTGATCTGCGACGACAAGGTCAATAGCAGCACGAGGATGGAGATAGCGATCAACCCGAGGATCACCATGCCAAAGCGGATCGCCGATTTCAGATCATCGCCCAGCTTGTCCTGAATCTCCATGTAGCTGAGCAGGATCGCTTCCAACGAGCGCGCCGCACGCACGAAATGCTCGTCGGTGATCTCTTCCGGGGTCTTGATCTCCGATGAGGAGCCTTCTTCGGTCATGCTTCAACCTTAACCTGGAACACGTTGGCAATATGACAACCATGTTACAACATTATCGCGCATCCGTTATAGCCTCGCGGTAGAGACAGCGAAAACGCGCCCGCAAGGGCGAGCAACCCAGCAGGAGCGTAGGGCCGCACGCGATCATTCCGGCGTTTTGGCTAACAGGCCGTGGCTATTTCTTGCCAGCTCGGGCGAAATCCACCAGAATGCCTCGATCCGCTCTTGCTGCCCCTCGGAACCCAATGGCATCCCGTCTCCAGAGCCTTATGCTCATCCTGCTGCTATTGATCGTCGCCGCGATCATCCTGATCGCCGGCACCATCCAGCGCGAACACGATTTCGATATCACCCAGCGCGCGGTGCAACTCGCGCTGGCCAATGGCGCAGCCAACGAGGTTGGCGAACGCATTCGTCAACAACGCGACAACCTGCGCCTGTTCGCCGATGAATACCGCGACAGCATCGCCCGGCTGGCACTGCATCCGGATGACAACCGTCTGAACGATTCCATTCACAAACGACTCAAGCAGCGCTTCCCAGACCACCTGGCCTTTACCATCACCACCGGTGCTGGCATCCCGCTGGTGCAAGACATCGACACCCTGATCGGCGATGTCTGCCAGCTCGACATCACGCATTTCGTCAAGGAGGCCGCGCGCAGCCGGGCGCCTCGGGGAAACACCGTGTTCATCCATCCGCAACCCGGCAACTATCACTACGATCTGATGGCTCGCTGGGAATCCGGCAAGCGCAACGGCGTGTTCTTCGTCAGCTTCAAGCCCAAGGAACTGGTTCGACTGCTTCAAAACTACCAGTTGCCCGGTCACGAACTGCTGCTGGTGAAGGCGTCCGACCCCAGCCTGATCGAGATCAGCGCCGCCGGCGCGCGCAACCGACTTCAGCGAAACATCCACCTGAACGCGGAGGAACGACGCATCGCGCGACTCGGCAAATCCATTCGCGGCAGCGACTGGCGGATGATAGACCTACCCAACCCGGAGTACGCGAAACACTATAAAAAATGGCTCTGGCTGGAGGCTGGCATCATATTCGCGATGGTAATCGTCGCGAGTTTGGTTATGCTTATATTGATTTGGAGACTTTCGGGCCGACGCTGATCCTGAAAACCCTGGAGACCCGGCGGCGCGCGGTACCTGTCGTATCGCCGAATGACGCGGCGGTTCCACGGACGAAGCATGGGCGACTGACAGGTTACTTTCATGGTAAACCCTTTCACCATCACCAACCTGAACCATTACCCCGAGTTGCAGACGGCGCTGGTCCGCATGGGCATCTGGTTGGCCGCCTTCGTCCATATCATGACCTCGCAGTTCCTCGGCCACCTGACCGGGAATTTCGACTATTTCCTGTGGGTGCTCGCCCTCACCCTACCGATATTCAGCGGAATACTGCTCAGCGCCCTGATCCGGCCGGTATGGCCGGCCCGACAGCTCTTCGCGCTAGCCATCGATGTCACCGCGATAACCGCGGTATCCCTGCCCGCCGATACCGCCATCAACCCGTTCAGCCTGCTCTATCTGTGGATCGTCGTCTCGTATGGCGCGCGCTACGGCAAGCGTCATCTGGTGTATGCCTCCGTCGGCAGTGTGCTCGCCTATACCGGCCTCGCTATGATCAACGGCTGGATGTTCCGCGAACCGACGGAAACCACCTTCTTTCTGATCTTCCTGATCGTGCTGCCGATGTACCAGTACATCATCGTCAGCGCGCGCATCGCCGCCGAACAGGCCACCGAGGTCAAGAATCGCTTCCTGTCAACCATGACGCATGAACTGCGAACCCCGCTGTCCGGCGTCATCGGCATGTCCCGACTCCTGGAATCCACCCGACTCGACGAGCGACAGCGGGAATACGTGGAATCCATACAGACCGCTTCCGGCATGCTGATGTCATTGATCGGCGATATTCTCGACCTGTCCAAGATCGAGGCAAAGCACCTGAAGGTCGACAAGACGTTGTTCGACATCCGCGAATGCCTCGGCGCCGTCTGCCATACGCTACGCCCGCGCGCCGAGGAGAAGCACTTGGAATTCATCTGCACGACCGACGACGACGTGCCACCACACTTGTTCAGCGACGAAAACCGGGTGAAACAGATCCTCTTCAACTTGATCGGCAACGCCATCAAGTTCACCGAACAGGGGCGGGTCGAGGTCAGGATGTCGATACTGCGGAGATCCAGCGCGCGCCGCTCCTCGCGGCTGCGCATCGTCGTCACCGATACCGGTCCCGGCATTCCCGCCGACAAGCTGAAACGCGTCTTCGAGGGCTTCTGGCAGGAAAACACCTCCGTGACGCGGCGTTATGGAGGCACCGGGCTGGGTACGACCATCTCCCGCGAACTGGCGCGCATCCTTGGTGGCGACGTGGATGTCAGCTCCGCGTTCAATAGCGGCAGCAGCTTTCGACTGCTACTCCCGCTGGAGACACCGACCCGGCTCCCCGACCCGGCGCCAGCCCGAACGGTACCACCCGACGATCCACCAGGGCCGTCCGAGCGGAACACCGCCTCGCCACCCGGAACCGCCAGCATCCTCGTCGCCGAGGACGACCCGATCAACGCCAAGCTGATCACCACTTTACTCGGTAAGAGCGGCCACCACACCACCTTGGTGGACAACGGCGAAGCCGCGCTGCAACGGCTGAGCGAGCAACGCTTCGATCTGGCGATACTCGATGTGAGAATGCCGAAACTGGATGGCATCGAGGTCACCCGCCGGCTACGCGCGCAAGAGAAGCCAGGCGAAGACCGCCTGCCACTGGTGGCATTGACCGCCAGCGCCACCAGCGATGTCAAGGAGGCCTGTCTTTCCGCCGGCATGGACGAATATCTGTTGAAACCCATCGACCCCGATGTACTCCACAACCTGATCAGCCGCGTCATGAAAGACTCCGACGCGCAAAAATTATATATCGATAATATTGGCAAATACTGACATATGTCAGCCCGAGGCAGAAACACGTTACGGTACGCTGAAAATACGTAGAGCGCCTGCAGCCCGGTCGACAGCGGAGCGATTAAAGATAGCGAGCATCGCGCCGATGCAGCATGGCCGCAGCCGGCCAAACCACAGAATGATCACACGCTCCCTGTCGTTCCTGGCCGTGTTGCTCATCGTTATCTGAACGGCCCCACGGCCACCTCGCGGCTGGCCATGAAGCTCTGTAAAAATTTCGACGGCCCAATGAGTAACCAACGATGACAAACCCGTGCTCCCATTACCGACTGCTGACCGGCATGCTCCTGCTATGCCTGCACAACGCCATCGCCGCCACCCTTCCCGGCCACCTGATCGACGCTGAATGGCTGAGCGCACACCTCGATGACGTGGTGATACTCGACGTGCGCAAGGAAACCGAAAGCTTCGTGAAAGAAGGCCATATCGAAGGCGCCATTCTGGTCAATGTCAAAAAGGTGCGCGTGAAGCGCGACATCGACGGCGTGTCACTGACCCGCATGCGCCCGGACAGAAAGCAGTTCGAGCAATTCGTCGCGCGCCATGGCGTCCACGATGACAGCGCGGTCGTCATCACCCATCGCGGCCAAAAACCCGGCAATGTCGCCGGCGCGGCGCGACTCTACTGGCAGTTCCGTTACTACGGCTTCGACAACGTGGCACTGCTGGACGGAGGCAACGCCGCCTGGGTCGAAGCCTTGGAAGACCTGACTAGTGACGCCACGCCGGTCGAATCCGGCCGGTTCCACGCCGGCGCCCGGAACGACAAGTTGCTCGCGACCACCCCGCTGGTTGCACAAGCCGTCGCCGGCAACAACCCCTATGTGCCAATCGACACCCGCCCGCTGCGCTTCCACATCGGCCTGGCGCAACGCGATTACGTCTACGCACCCGGTCACCTCCCACGCTCGCGGCTGTTCCCTTACGCCTTCCTGCATCCCGAACACGGCAGCATGCGCTTCCTGCCCCTGAACGAACTGAAAGCCGCGTTTGCCGATCTGGACATCGATCCGCAAGCACCAATCATCACTTACTGTAACAGCGGCTATGAGGCCTCATCCGTGTGGTTCGTGCTACATGAACTACTCGACAACCCTGCCGCGCGTCTGTACGACGGTTCGTTGCACGAATGGACCCAGGACAGCACGCGACCGATGACGAAACGCCTGTCAGTCCGCTGAAAATAGCATTTTGCAACGGCTTGTGTGCGGTACAAGGATGTACCGCCATTTTCGATGACTGCAAGTCATTGAAAATGAAGGAACCGGGAAATCGCATTTTCCGGTTCCTTCATTGAAAAAGTCCATGGAAGGACTTTTTCAACATCCGGCTATTCGGCCGGTGAGTCCTCGCCGCATGGCCACGACGGTTTCCCTTCACAAGAATCCATCCGTCACCAGTGGTACCATCACATCAGCACCACTGCCGCGACCCGATACCCATGTCGACACCACTCCCGATCCCCACCGCCGATGCCGATCAGCAAGCACTGTTACCGATCTACCTGGCCACAATGCGCCAGCGCTTCAAGGCAGAGACCAACCGCCTGACCCGTGGCGCGATGCGCGAGCTGCTTGGCGACCACCCCGAGGCCGAACTGTTGGCCTTTCCGTTGAGCTATCTCTACATGTTCCACTGGCTGCGGCACAATATCCCAGCGGCCTATCGCGAGCCGCTGCTGAGCGCATTCCGGCAGCCAGCGCGGTTGTTTCTGATGCGCCTGCTACTGGCCGAAACACCCGAGGCATTCCTCTCCGGCTATATCACACATTGGCATGGCCAGGCGGACCAGGGGCCTCTGCAACAAGCGCAACTGAGGTCGCTGTTGGCGACGCGCTGTGGCAACACTGAGACACTGGCCGCCGACATGCTCGCCACCTGGCGTGGGCTGGCGCTATTCCAGAAAAGCCACAAGGTGACATACGCCGAACTGGCGCGACTTGAACGCACGCGTTACGACACGATGCTCGGGCGGGACGACAAGGAACGGCTGGCGCGCGTCGACACGCTGCCAGATCCAGCGCCTGGCGGCAAGCCGCGCTTCGCCAAGTTAGGCGTG
>JALSSX010000203.1 GCA_026984055.1 Sedimenticola sp.
TCCTGGTTGGCGCTGGAAGCCGGCGATCAAGGACGCGGCGACGGAGTCGATCACCTACTTTCGCGACGGCGGCCATGTCGTTGGCCTGTATCTTGCCAGTTTCGGTAACGAAACCCAGGGCGCCGAACTGGTCAATGCGGAACATCTGCTGATCGAACCCGGTGATACGCGCTGGCGCGTTGTCTCGCGTGGCGATGTGGATTTCGATCTTTCGCCTGGCCATTCGGTCGATGCCGATGAGGTGGTGTTGCGTAGCTTCGATCGGGATCTTGTGGTGTTCAAGTGGTATCAGATCGGCGATACGAATACCGCCAACCCCTACCTGACCAAGGTGTTACAGACACGCAAGCGACTATCCGGTGATACCCGCGCTGAATTACAGGTGATACTGTTCACCCCGGCGCCGAGGGAAAAATATCAGGCGGCCCGCGAACGTCTCGAGCGTTTCTCGCGTGATTGGCTGATGGTCGCCAAATAAGACGGTTCGAGCGGATGTCAAAAGCCAAGCCCGTCATCATGCACGTGATCCATGCCCTGAGTACCGGCGGTCTGGAAAACGGTCTGGTGAATATCGTCAATCGGATGCCCGCGGAGGATTTCGACCAGCATATCGTCTGTCTTTCCCGCGCCGATGATTTCGCCTCCCGGGTGACAAATCCCTCGGTCAGCGTGCATGAACTCCATAAACGCGAGGGACATGATTTTCGCTTGTATTGGCGCTTTTGGCGGCTGCTCGGACAGGTGCGGCCAGACATCATTCACACGCGTAATTTCGGTACGCTGGAGATGCAGCTCTTGGGCCTGCGTCGCTGGCGTGCCGGGCGGGTACATGGCGAGCATGGCCGGGATATGTTCGATCTGGACGGTCAGCACAAGGGTTATAACCGTTTCCGTCGTTTCATGAGTTGCTTCGTTCATCGCTACATCGCGGTGAGCCAGGATCTGCAGCGCTGGTTGAGCGATACCGTGGGGATTCCGCGCTCGAAGGTGACGCAGATCTACAACGGTGTGGATCAGACCCGTTTCCACCCGGTGGATGCCAAGAAGCGCGCCGGATTTCCTCCCGCGTTTGCTCGTCCCGAGGGGTTGCTCATCGGAACCGTGGGGAGGCTGGCGGCGGTGAAATCGCAGGACACGCTGATACGCGCTTTCGCCGACCTATGTGGGCAACGGCCGCGACAACGTGAACAACTCGGCTTGATTGTCGTGGGTGACGGTCCCCAGCGTGAAATGCTGGAAGTGCTTTCCCGCGAGCTTGGGGTATCGGATCGATGCTGGTTTGCCGGTGATCGATCGGATGTCGGCGCGCTGTTGTGTCAGTTGGATATCTTCGTGCTGCCATCGCTCAACGAAGGCATATCCAATACGATTCTCGAAGCGATGGCGTGCGGCTTGCCTGTCGTCGCGACTCGAGTAGGCGGCAATCCTGAACTGGTCGAGGACGGTCAGAGTGGTTATCTGATCGACGTTGGCGACGAAATGGCGCTGGCGCGTCGCTTGGTCGAGTTGCTTGGCGACCGGGAAGCGAGGTTGGAGATGGGGCGCGTCGCGCGACAGAAAATAGAAAATCGATTCAATTGGGGTAACACCGTGCGTGAATACACGGCGGTATATGAAGCACTTATCGCAAGACAGCATCACAGGCATCCGCCGGGCGTGGCCCAGCGGATGCCTGATAGGCGGGAAAAATAACTATGTGTGGTTTAGTTGGCATTTTCGATACACGCGGGCCGGGGGAAATTTCGCGCCAGTTGTTGCATGACATGAATGAGGCACAGTTCCACCGTGGCCCGGATGAAGGTGGATTGCATGTCGAGCCCGGCGTGGGACTCGGTCACAGGCGTCTGTCGATCATTGATCTGTCCTCCGGGCAGCAGCCGATGTTCAATGAAGATGATAGTGTCGTCGTGGTTTTCAATGGAGAGATCTACAACTTCGCCACCACGGCTGAGGAGTTGAAATCCCTGGGCCATCGCTTTCACACACATTCGGATACCGAGGTCATCGTGCATGCCTGGGAAGAATGGGGAGTCGGCTGCCTGAAGCATTTTCGTGGCATGTTTGCCTTTGCTGTCTGGGATAGAAACAAGAAAACGTTGTTTCTGGCACGCGATCGACTTGGCATCAAGCCGCTACACTACGGCTTGATGCCGGACGGGCGATTCATCTTTGGCTCCGAGTTGAAGACACTATACAAATACCCGGGCTTGGATCGCGACATCGACCCGTTGGCGGTCGAGGAATACTTTGCTT
>JALSSX010000204.1 GCA_026984055.1 Sedimenticola sp.
GAGAAATCGACTCCCTCGCGATGCGCGAAGGCATTCGCGCGTTCGAGGATGGCGAACGCGGCATGGCCCTCGTTCAGATGACACACACTCGGCTCGATGCCAAGCGCCCGCAGCAATCGGTAACCGCCGATGCCGAGAATGATCTCCTGTTGCAGACGCAACTCGGCGCCGCCGCCATAGAGCTCGCTGGTGATGCCGCGATCAGCCGGATCGTTGAGTGGATCGTTGCTGTCGAGCAGGTAGAGCACGACGCGTCCGAGTTGCGCCTGCCAAGCGCGCAGACGCAGCCCGCGACCCGGCAATTCGACCGTCACGCAGAGCCATTCACCATCCGTGCCGCGCACCGGGATCACCGGCAGCAGCGAAGGATCGTTGATTGGATAGAACGCGAGTTGATTACCGTCGGCGTCCAGTGATTGACGGAAATAGCCCTTTTGGTACAGCAGACCGAGCGCGTGCAATGGCACACCGAGTTCGCTACAGGTCTTCAGATGGTCGCCGGCGAGCACGCCGAGACCACCAGAGTACAGCGGCAATGCCTCGCTGAGACCGTATTCCATGCAGAAATAGGCGATCTGGCCAAGGTTGGCGTCGCCATGCTCGCGCGCGAACCAAGTCTCGCCACCGAGCGCGCTGTGCTGCTCAGCGCGCAGGGTTTGCAGCAGTTTCCGGAAGCTGGCGTCATCGGCCAGCTCACGCAGGCGCCGCGCGCTGACGCTTTGCAGGATCAGCCAGGGGTTGCGGGTATGCCGCCACAGCGGTTCGTCGATACG
This sequence comes from Sedimenticola sp., assembly GCA_026984055.1. Taxonomy (GTDB): domain Bacteria; phylum Pseudomonadota; class Gammaproteobacteria; order Chromatiales; family Chromatiaceae; genus JALSSX01. The sequence continues at coordinate 774 of JALSSX010000204.1, forward strand.
CCGCCACAGCGCATCGGCGACATGACTCCACGACCAACGCAGATCCAGCGCCAGCGGCCGCAACTCGGCGAGTTCCTCCGGCAGGTCAGAGCGTAACTCGTAGGGGTTGGGGTTCATGCAGCCACCCCACGTTCTGGGACCACCGCCAGCAACGCATCGGCGAGCGGGAATATCCGCCAGGCCGAAAGCGGGTTTGCCGCGCGCCACCGAACATGGGGCCATTCGCGTTCTCGTGACGACAGGGGTGCTTCAGTCATGCTTCACGTCCTCCGGTAACCCGCAACAGCCGCGATGTGTGGGTTGCGATCATCTGTTCTTCGTTAGTCGGGATGCGCCATGCGGACACCCGGCTGTCCAGCGCGCTGATACGCGTGCCTTGCGTTGCGTTCTCGGCCTCGTCCAGTCGGATGCCGAGCCAGCTCGCGGCCTCGCAGATCCGGTGGCGTAGCGTCACGGAATGCTCGCCGATGCCTGCGGTGAAGACCAATGCATCCAAGCCGCCCAGCGCCGCCGCCATCGAGGCGATCTGCCGCTGGGTATGATGCACGAAGTAGTCGATCGCTAGGGCGCTGGCGGGGCTGTCGTCGGCCAGCAGTTCGCGCACATCGCCGCTCAGTCCGGACAGCCCGAGCAGACCGCTGCGTTGGTTCAACAGCTCGTCCACCTCGGTGACGGACAAGCCGGCCTCGCGCATCAGCCATACGCTCACGCCGGGGTCTAGCGCGCCGGGGCGGGTCGCCATCGGGATACCATCCAACGGGGTGAAACCCATGCTGGTCGCCACCGAGCGCCGCTGGTACAACGCACACAGGCTGGCGCCATGCCCCAGATGCGCGACGACGACACGACCATCGGCCCGCTCGCCAAGATGATCGGGCAGCACCGAAGCGATGTATTCATAGGAGAGTCCGTGAAAGCCATAGCGGCGCACGCCGCGTTCGAACCATTCATCCGGCAGGGCGTAGCGCTGTTCCACCGCCGGCATGCCGCGATGAAAGGCGGTGTCGAAACAAGCGACCTGCGGCATGTCCGGCGAGCGCGCGCGCAGGGCGTCGACCAGCGCGAGATTGCGCGGCATGTGTAACGGCGCCAACGACATGAGCGCGCGCAGGCTTTCCAGCACTTGGTCGTCTAGCAGCACCGGCGCGGCGAGATCCGGACCGCCATGGACGATACGATGACCGGCGGCCTCGACGAGCGACTCGGGGTATGCGCGCGTCAACCAGGCAAACAGGTGATGCAACGCCTGTTCATGCCCCCGGATATCGGGGTGATCGTCATGGGCCGCGCGATCGCTTGCCATGACAGTGAATCGCGGCCGACCATCCAGATCGCTGAACGCCCCACCACATAGAGGCTCCGGCCCGCCATCGACGTTTTCGTACAGGCCGAACTTCAGACTGGAGGAACCGGCGTTCAGAATCAGCAGCGCCATCTCAGACTGACTCCAGGGCCTCCAGCAATCGCCGGAAGGCTGTCTGGAACGTCTCCACGCCTTCTTTTTCCAATTGCGCGGCCAGCGTCTCGAAGTCGATGCCTTGCGCCTGCAAGCCAGCCATCACCCGGCGCGCCTCGTCCACGCCGCTCTCCAAGCGTGGCGCGGGCCGGCCGTGCTGCCGATAAGCCGCCAGGGTTTTCGGCGGCAGGGTGTTGACGGTGTAGGGACCGATCAGTTCCTCGACATATTTGATATCCGAGTAATCCGGATTCTTGCTCGATGTGCTCGCCCACAGCAGGCGTTGCGGCCTGACGCCGGCGTCGACCAGGCGCTGCCAATCGTCACTGAATAAACGTTCGCGGAACGCCTGGTAGGCGATGCGCGCCGCCGCAACCGCAACCCGGCCACGCAGCGCCGGCGCTTGCTCTTGCAGACTTTGGTCAGCCAGGCTTTCGATACGACTGACGAAGAAGCTGGCCACCGAGGCGATACCGATGCACGATTCACCCGCCACCTCGCGACGCGCGATGCCGGCGCGCCATGCCTCGGCAACGGCGAGATAACGCCTCGGGCTGAAGATCAGCGTGGCATTGATGTTGAGGCCAGCGGCGGTCAATTCACGGATGGCCGTCAGGCCGGCTTCGGTCGCCGGCACCTTGATCATCGCGTTGGGCCGGTCGATCGCGGCCCACAGGCGTTGCGCCTCGGCAATGGTCGCGTCGCTGTCGTAGGCCAAATCAGGCGACACCTCCAGGCTGACATAGCCGTCCAACTGGTCGGTTTCATGGTACACCGGCAGCAGTTGATCTGCCGCGAGACGGATGTCACGCAACGCCAGGGCCTCGTACAGATCGATCACGTTGGCGTGGGTCGGGCGCAAGGCGCGGATCGCCTCGGCGTAACCGTCATGCTGGGTCACTGCCTTGGCGAAGATCGCCGGGTTCGAGGTGACCCCACGGATACCATCGCGCGCGATCATGCGGCGCAGCCCGCCGTTGATGAGTAGATCATGCTGGATGTAGTCCAGCCACGGGCTTTGCGCGAGGATATCGAGCTGCGCCACCGGATTGGGCCGTGGTGGCGTCTCTCTGAAAGCCGCGACCCGCTCGGCGAGCAAGTCGGCAAGCGGCACGGCATTCGTCGGGTGCGGGATGGAATCACAGCTCCAGATGTCTTCGACTCCGGCCTGATGCAAGCGTTCTATGGCGTCTGCGACGAACAACGCATGGGTGACCAATACCGACACCGATGCCGGCTGATACGGTGCCAGGGCGCGCGCGGCTTCCAGCAGGGTGCGACCCGTGCTGGCCACGTCATCCACCAGGACGATATGGCGCCCCGCGTAGTCGCCCTCGGGCAGGCTGACACGCACTTCGTTGTCGCCGAGGCGTTGCTTGGTCGCGACCGCGTGATCCATGTGGTAGTGATTCGCGATGTCCGCGACCCACTGTCCTGACTCGCCGTCCGGCCCGATCAGAAATGCATTTTCGACATGCGCTTCGATGAAATGCGCCATCGGCGCGGTCGCGTGCGCGTCGATCGCATGGCCAACCGGCACGGCATCACCAAGATCATGCACCCGGTGCAGATGAGAGTCTACCGTCAGCAGGTTATCGAAATAATCGGCCAGACAACGCCCGAGGACACGCTGACTGACCACCTCGCCGGGATGGAAGGCCTTGTCCTGGCGCATGTAACTCAAATAGGGCGCGACCAGAGACACCGTCCGCGCGCCGAGTTCGCGCGCGCCCTCGGCCGCGAGGATCAACTCAACCAACTTGTCGTTCGGGTGGTCGAGCGCGCGGCACAGAATAACGTGTGCCGGCAGCTCCGGCGGCAGGGTCAGTTTGCTCTCGGCGTCCGGAAAACGGTGGATTCGTAGCGAAGCGAATGTCAGCCCGGCGGCGCGGGCGAAAGCCTCGGCCTGTTCCAGGTACTCAGGAAAACCGATCACGATGGTGTTTTGCGTATGCATGATCATTCCCCGAGGGTGTAACCGATATCCCGCGCCGCATCGTTCTTCGCGAACTCAAAATCGGCATGGAATTCAGCGTGGATGGTATACAATGGCTCGCCCTGTTCGACCCGGTCATGGAGCTTGTGACACAGATACAGGCCGGCAGCCTTGTCCATCGGCGCGCCGGCAAGACGTGCGATGTGCGCGATCTGGAGATTGTCGATGGCGACGATCTCACCGCTGGCCGGCGCCAAAACCTCGAATTGCAGCTTCGCCTCGGCCGGCGGCTCCGCCACCGCACCCTGCGCGCCGATGATGTCGCGCATCTTGCGCCAGGCGCGGCCCGATTCCAGTAGATCACGCGCCAGCCGATAACCCTGGCCACCACGTACATCGGGGTCGAACTCCAGGATGCGCCCGGCCAGTCGCAGCGCTTTTTCTTTCAGATCGACCGGCGCGCGTGGATCGTTTTGCAACACGCGCAGCACATCGCGCGCTTCCAAGGCCGGACCGACACCGTTGCCGATCGGTTGGCTACCCTCGGTGATCACCACCTCCAGTTGCAGACCGGTTCGATCGCCAACGTATTCGAACAGCTTGCGCAGCTTCAGCGCGTCCGCCTGGGAGCGCACCTTAGCGCTGGGACCGACCGGGATATCAATCAGCAGATGGGTGGAACCGGCGGCGATCTTCTTCGACAGGATGGAGGCGATCATCTGGCCCTTGGAGTCCAGCGCCAGCGGACGCTCGACCGAGATCAGGATATCGTCCACCGGGGACAGATCGGCGGTGCCGCCCCAGGCGATGAAACCGCGCTGACGATGCGCGATGGCGCGCATCTCCTCAGGTTGCAGGTCGACCTTGGCGAGTACCTCCATGGTGTCGGCGGTGCCGGCCGGCGAGGTGATCGCGCGGCTGGATGTCTTGGGCATCAGCATGCCGTGCGCGGTGACGATGGGTACGATCAGCATGGTCGTGCGGTTGCCAGGGATACCGCCAATACAGTGCTTGTCGACCACCAGCGACTCGCCCCAATCAAGACGCTTGCCGGTATCGACCATCGCCTCGGTCAGATAGAGCATCTCGTCACGTTCCATGCCGCTCTCAGCGCAGCCGACCAGAAAGGCCGCGATCTCGATCTTGGAATAGCGCTTGTTGACGATATCCTCGCAGATATGCCGGAAATCCTCGCGGCACAAGCGGTCGCCGGCGATCTTTGCATGCACCGCGCGCAGCGACAAGGGCGGCGAGGCGTGGTCTATCCTCACCGGATTACCCGTCAGACTGCCGAATTGGTCGAAGGTCTGCTCGCTGAGACCCAATTCGTCCGGTGCGACAATGCTCTCGTCGTCGACGATATTCAATACCGCGATGACCGGCTGCTCGCCCGAACCGTCACGAATCTCGATCTTGTTCAGCGCCTGAAATCCCTCGCTGTGGTAGAGCGGACAGGCGCGGTGCAGATAGGCCACGTTCTCGCGGTAGGTATCGATGGCGACCTTGCGCAGCTTCAACGGTGTCATCTCCGGCATCCTGTGGGCGTGAAATTACGCGGTCGGTTGCCTGTGACACGCCCGGGGGAAACGCCGTGAATACCGCCCTCCCCCCCGGCGTGGACTCGACATCCAGCAGCCGAATCACGGGCAACCTTTCATGAACCGGTGGATTTCAGTCTCCATGATCACAAAGCATGGCGGAAACCCACATGGCTCCCGACCAATGATAGCGCGGAATGCTCGACGATGCTGTCTACCAGGTGACAGCGCCAATCGGCGGCGCGCTCAGACGCGGGACGCCGCCCACTCCAGCCACAAACCGCTGCTGCTCGTGGCCTCCGCCGCGCGTTGCAGATACTGCTGATAGGCTGGAACGGCGATCGCCGCCAGAATGCCGAGTACCATGAGGAGTATCACCAATGCCGCGCCAATCTTTATCCCGGTGGAATTCGGCGGCGGAGGCGGTCCAAACCGGTTCGGACCCTGAGTACCGGGCCAGAACAACAACACAAGGGAAAAGATCGCGCTGACGAAGGGTATCAGCATCAGCAGCACGAACCAGCCACTGAGGTTCATATCATGCAAGCGACGCATGGCAAACATCAGAGACAGGATCAGTATCGGCAAGCCCGCGATCAGATAGAAGGCGAACATCGCCAGTGTCGGCTCGTCATCCGGCGTTGCGGGGGGGTGTCCGCCAACTGCGGCGATTATACCCATGGCGAAAGAGGCAATCACCCCCACGGCCAGCATGCTCACGACACTGTACACCAGATATCGCAGACGACCGAGACGCCCGGAAAAGCCGAGTATTTTCAGTATCGCGTAATCTTCGTCCGGGCTGATGACATCGGCTTCCGGCGCGTGAAAAGGATTATCCATCGTCATAACACTCCATATTCTATTAAAGCACCTGAAGCGGGATCGCGATCCAGGTGCGCGCCACGATACAAGCGAAACCCGTCGCACGCAATTTTTCCTTACCCGATGCCTGATCACCCCAACCTGAAATGCGCGACCCAATCCTGAAGTTGTGTTGCAAGATCCTGCAATGCCTCGCTCGTCGCGCTGATCTGACGGATATTCTCCTCCGCGTCATTGGCGATCTGGTTGATGTTTGTGACGTTTCGACCGACCTCCTCGGAAACACTCGCCTGCTCTTCAGCCACCGAGGTAATCTGTATGTTCATGCTGTTGATGGTGGAAACCGCCTCGGCGATGGTATCCAGCGAACGGCTCACGGATTCCGCCTTAGTGACGCCGTCCTGGGCCTTCTGGGTACCCTGCTCCATCGCCGCGACGGCCTGCGCCGAACGCTGTTGCAAGCGTTCGACGATCTCTTGGATCTCCTGCGTGGACTGCTGCGAGCGTTGCGCCAGCGAACGCACCTCATCGGCAACCACGGCAAAGCCACGTCCCTGCTCACCAGCGCGCGCCGCTTCGATCGCGGCGTTCAGCGCGAGTAGATTGGTTTGCTCGGCAATGTCGCGGATCACGTTCAACACGGCGCCGATGTTCTCGCTCTCCTCGCTGAGCTCCGTGATCGTCCGCGAGGTATTTTGCACCTCGTCGGCCAGCGCGCCGATACTACGCATGTTGTCGTTGACGACCTGCTTGCTGGTACCCGTCTCCTCATCCGCCGTGCTCGATGCCTCGGCCGCGTGACTGGCATTGACCGCAACCTCGCGAACGCTCGCCGTCATCTGTTGCATCGCGGCGGCAACCTTCCCGGTCTCCACGCTCTGACGAGCGGCCCCCTGGCGGCCCGCATGGGTGATCGCGGTCAATTCCTCCGCCGCCGTGGCGAGCCGGCGGGAGGAGGTCATCACGGACTTCATCAACGATTCGAACTCCGCCATCATGGTATTGAAGATCCCCGCCATGCAGGCAATCTCGTCATGACCCTCGACGCCAGCGCGCAGACTCAGATCATGTTCCTTGCTGGCGCGCGTCATGATTTCCGTCAGATGCCCTACCGGACGGATGATCCCGATGGCAATCGCGGCAACCATGGCGACGATCAGCAACGTACAAAAACCAGCCAACCAGATGGGCCAGGTGCGATGCCTGCTCAATGCATTCTCGATATGCCGGCCCGTCTCTTCACCCAGTTTCTCCAACATCCCTTCGCTTTGATGGATCTTCGCGCGCAGCGCGCCGAGCAGTCCTCGCGCCGGCGTCAAGCCCATCGCCGTCTTCGCCTCGGCGAGCGCATTGAAATCCTTCTGGTATCTGTCCATGGCGGCCTCAATGCCCCGCCTGGCCTCTCGTGGATGATCACTGTGGCGCAAATCGTCGAAAAAGAGGTTCAGATCCTGATCGAATTTCTTCAGATACTTTGGATCGAGGCGCAGCATGAAGTCCTTCTCTCGCCGCCGCAACATCAACATGTCCTTGCTCAAACGATCGTCTTGCAAGGCATCGATCAGCGCCTCGGCGTGATGGACCGCCTTGCGCAGGCTGCCGTAGAGTCCGTCCTTGGGGTTCAGCCCGACCCGTTGTTGCAAATCGGTCAACGCGAGGAAATTCTTCTGGTATTCACTGGCGACAGCCGTCAGTCCGAGGGTTGGGGCGCTATCGATGCCATTGGCTTCCAGCACAGCTCGCAGTTCGCGAATATGTGTCTGCATGACACGTGCGTTTTCGATGAAGCGCGTCTTGTATTTTAGCGCTTTGCGCGCGAGAAAATCTTTCTCGTTGCGCCGTAACATCAACATATCCGACTCGATATTAGCGACGAGCAAGCGCGCATCGCCAACCGATTCGAAATTCCTCAGGGCACTGAACTGGATGGCCGCCATGGTAAGCATGCCTGCGGCGGCGAGTACCGCCAGCAGCAGTAATCTGGACTTGATCGAAAGTCTGTTCATTGATTTGTACCTATTATTGACCCGGCAACCAACAGGTCGCCCCGACCTGTTGGTTGCGCGCGCCCTCATCCATCGGCGATATTGCGCGAAACCTCTCGATAGGGATCTCAAAAAGAGAAAATGCGATTTCCGCTTTGCTCACATTTTCCATCACTTATCGTGATCGAAAAGGGTGGGACATCCCTGTACCGCACACAGGCCATTGAAAAATGCCATTTTTCAATGGCCTGCTAGCCTTCTAGACAATAGCTTACGTCGGCTATCGCCGATGGTGGCGCGTCCCCGCGCCACGATGGACCCAGCGCATGCCATGGTCACCTCTATCGAGCTTGGGAACCAAGGGTTGCCTGATTTCTGCGTGACGACTATCCATAGCGACACCAGTCCGAATAACTTTGATTCTCGCCTGTCGGCGACGCCGGAACCTCGCGAATAACGGCTTCCAGATCGCCAAGGGGAACACGATGGCAGCCATCGCCCGGGCGCGTGAAGTCCTGAAAACAGGCCCGATTGAAATTTCCAACACCACAACGGACTTGGATGCATCCGGCATATCAGGTTTAATAACCCATCGACAGCTGGCCCAGCCAGTAGATCGTCGGATTTTCGCGTGCATGCCCTTTTGTTCCTGGCAAGGCGCGATCCGCGCCGTTACAGGTAACCGCCTCATGCGCCAAGATGCATCGCCCGTTTTCGCCCGAGACTTTTCGCCGCGCATTTGCTGCCTGGCGGGTCTGCTGTGCCTGTCCAGCGCCGCCAGCGGCGATTCGCCGGAACTCGCGATGCTCTCGGAGGAAGATTTCTTCGCCGAATCCCCCATCGTGCTCAGCGCGTCGCGTCTCACCCAACCGCTGAATGAATCCCCCGCGCCGATCACGGTGATAGACCATGACATGCTCGAAGCCGCCGGCACGGTCGAGTTGACCGATGCGCTGCGCTTGGTACCCGGCTTTCAGATCGCCCATGGTAGCGGTGGCGAGCAGACCGCCACCTTCCACGGATTCAGTGACCAGCATGCGCGTCGCATGCAGGTGACGATCGATGGCCGATCGATCTACAACGCAACCTTTGGTGGGGTATTGTGGAGCAGTATTCCGCTAACCATTGACGAGATCGACCGCATAGAGGTAGTGCGGGGGCCCAACGGCTCGGCCTTTGGTTTCAACGCCTTTATCGGCGCGATCAATATCATCACCCGGCACGCCATCGAGGATCGCGGCGCCTCGCTGTCGCTACTGGCCGGGTCGCAAAGACGCAAGCGCTCGATCGGGCGCCTGGGCGGACGGTTTGGTGATGTCGATGTTCGCGCCCAGGCGTCTTTCGACCAACACGACGGTTTCGACCGACGCAACGACGACTTCCGCACCGGATTTTTCAATCTGCGCGCCGATTACTCCCCCAGCTTGACGGACGCCATCCGGTTCGAGGCTGGCTACAAGCGCACCGATCTGCAAACCGGTTTTCACGATGACACGGTGCAACCGCTGCGCGTGAAGACCACCGACTACAGCTTCCAGCAGATCGACTGGTCCCGCCAGCTGGAGGATGACGCGGCATTCAAGCTTCAGCTCTACCACAACCGGCTGGCCGCACCGGACCGGTTTCGAACCGCGCCAATCTCGGAACTCCTTGGCGTGCCGCCCAGCGCGGTCACTCGCTTGTTCGGCGTTTCCGACCAGCCCATCGATGTCATTCAGGATCTGGTCGAAAACCAGTATGATCTGGATCTGCAACACAGTTTCCGGCTGAGCGCCAACGTGCGTATCGCCTGGGGCGGCGGCGCGCGCCGCGATGAAGTCGCCTCGCCAACCTTTATCGACAACCGGGATCCGGTGCGCCGGGATGCCGCGCGTCTGTTCGTCAACGCGGAATGGCGGCCGACATCCCGCATCCTGTTGAATGCCGGGGTGATGCAGGAATGGTTCGAGCATATCG
>JALSSX010000205.1 GCA_026984055.1 Sedimenticola sp.
ACAGCTTGCGGCTCGCCACCGCTGACGCGCGCCTGTTTCTCGATCAGGTTTACCGCCAGCGGTTCGCTCGTGGCTGGCTCGGTGGCAAGATCGGGCAGCCGGCATTCCGCCTGGACTTCAGCGAGCGGCCGGGCCGGATAACCTGCCGCGTCGATCGCCTCGATGACCTGATGAGGTCGACCGCCATGGATCTCGGCGCTCGCGCCATCCAGGTCCACGTCGACGCGTTCGACACCCTCCACGGACAACGCCGCCTGTTTCACCGCATCAACACAATGTTCGCAGCGCATGTCGTCGACATGCAAGCGGTAAACCGAGGGCGGGGATGATGATCGATTATTGTTCATGCGTGCTCCGCAAAAGATTCCTGAATACCGGCCGATACGTAAAGAAACCACCATCATGCCCGGACAAACAGGGACATGCCCAATCCACCCGCCATCGATCAGGTCAGCGTGGTCTCCCCGACCCCAGCGGCACGCCCACGCCCTCCGCTTGGCGGCGAGGTCGGCGGCCACTCACCAAACTGGCAAGCCGGCCAGATACTGAACGCAACGGTGAAGGCGATACTCTCCGCCAATCAGGCGATATTGTCGATCGATGGCGTCGACGTACACGCCGAAACACCGGCGGGACTAACGCTTGGACAGTCATTGCGCCTGCGGGTTCTGGACAACGACGACCCACGGCCAAGCCTGCGCATACTGCCACGAACAGACGACGACACGACGACGCCCACCGCGCTATTACGCAAATCGTTGCCCCGGCAACTGCCTTGGCGCGACACCCTCGGCCAGTTGATGCAGAGCTTGGACGGCGCGGGCAGCCCGGCGGAAACACCACTCGCCACGAACATACAACGGCTGCTGGACGCCCTGCCAAACGCCGCGCAACTCGCCACGCCGGCCGGCGCGCGCGAGGCAATACTAGCCTCCGGTGGCTTTTTGGAGGCCCAGCTATTGCGCCATTCGGTGTCGCCGCGCGATCTGAAGCTGCGGCTGTTGCTGTTGGCGGAACGGATAGCCTCGCCCACACGCGCGAAAACCGCCGACCATGCTGAGCCAACAGTGGTCTCGAAAGCGGTAGAGGCCGCGCTAGCAGGTATAGAGACCCGCCAGGCGCAAGCCCTGCAACCGGACAGCCCGTTATTGCGCGTCGACATCCCGCTGCTGACGGCCGACGGGCGTTTCGAAAATATCCGTCTCGACGTGCATCGTGACACGCCATCGGGCGAGACGGAAACCAAGCCGATCTGGCGACTGCTCATGCATTTCGATATGCGGGCCACCGGTCCGCTGGATGTCAGTCTGAGCATTCAGGGTGACACTGCCTCGGCCAGCCTGTGGAGCGAACGAGCGGCGACGCACGCACGAATCGAGCGCCATCTACCGCTGCTCGAAGCCGGTCTGCGCCAAGCCGGCTTCGATATCGGCGCCTTGACCGCGAGCATTGGGCGCCCACCACGCCACGCCGGCGAGAACCTCGCCGACACGACACACAATCTGCTCGACATCCACATATGAAGCAAGCAGACACCAAGCCACGTCCACTCGCCGTCGCGTTGCACTACGCTGGCCGGGACGCGCCACGCATCATCGCAAAGGGCGAGTACCATATCGCCGAGTATATCGTCGAACTCGCCCGCGAGCATGGCGTGCCACTGCGTCACGACGCCGAACTGAGCGCCATGCTGGCGCAATTGCCGCTCGCGAGCGAGGTACCGGAACCCCTCTATCGAGCAGTCGCCGAGGTGATCGCCTTCGCCTACCGCTTGCGAGGCATGACGCCAGATGACGATGTCATTCGACCGGCTGGATCAGGCGTTTCATCGTCCTGACCGCCTCCTCGAAACCGGTGAACAACGCGCGCGCGACGATGCTATGGCCGATATTCAGCTCACGCACGCCCTCAATGGCGGCAACACGACGCGCGTTGTGGTAGTCCAGACCATGTCCGGCATTCACTTGTAGGCCAATATTACGCGCATGCGCCACCGCTTCGCGGACATGCAGAAATTCCAGCTCGACTTCCTCGGGCGTGCTGGCGTCGGCGTAGCGACCGGTATGGATCTCGACCACGGGCGCGCCGACGGACACCGCCGCATCCAACTGGCGCCGATTCGGATCGACGAACAATGATACGCGGATACCGGCCTCGGCCAGCGAGGCACAATAGTCCAGCAGTCTCGGCTGCTGGGAGAGCACATCCAGACCACCCTCGGTGGTCAGTTCCTGTCGATTCTCCGGCACCAGGCAGCAATCCGCCGGGCGGATGATGCGCGCGATCTGCTGCATCTCGTCGGTCGCGGCCATCTCCAGGTTCATGCGTGTCTGCAAGCCCTGCTCGAACATCTCGACATCGCGATCCTGGATATGTCGACGGTCCTCGCGCAAATGCAGAGTGATCAGGTCCGCACCGGCCTGTTCAGCCAATAACGCGGCCTGTAGCGGCTCCGGGTAGCGCGTGCCGCGCGCCTGGCGCAGGGTGGCGACATGATCGATATTCACGCCCAACAGTCTTTCGTATGCCATCTATCCTCTTCCTGGTCTCGATTATCGGGTAAGCCGGAACAATTCGCGGCTCTTCAAAGACCTACCGTCCAGATGATACCCGAGAATCCGGCGCAACAGATGCTTCGCCTCGCCGCGCGCCTCGGCGTCGGCGAATTCGCCGCGCGCCAGGCTCAACAGCGTACAGCCACGACAGGCGCCGGCGGTCCCGGCCTTGCAGGCCAGCGCGCCGGCGCCGCTGGTGAACAGATAGTGACCCGCGTCGACCAAGGGTTCGCCATCCAGGCTGGTTTCAAGATTCACGCGATGACCGAGCTGATCGAGCAGCCCGAGTTCGAAACGCCGCAGCGCGAGTTCGATATCGTCGTTCCCGGAAAGGGCGACGAGGGTCTGCTGATAAAAGCCGAACAGCCCAGCGTGAGCATCGTCGCGCGGCAACAGACACGTCAGCAGTTCATTGATGTAGAAGCCACAATAGAGACGCACGCCTTCCAGCGCGATGCGGCGACTTGTAGTATCTCCCGCGCGTTCGAAACGTCGCAGGGTTTTCACCTCGCCGTTGCCCGACCAATCCATGTGCAACGGAGAAAAAGGCTGCAACAAGCCGCTGGCGCCACGTTTTGCCGCTCGCGCGCCCTTCGCTATCGCCGGGAAACGACCGTGGTTCAGCGAGAAGATATCGACCAGCAGACTGGTGTTGCCATGCGCGCGGCGGTGCAGCAGATAGGCGACATCGGAAGCGATAGGCATCAGCCTTCTTCGCGGTAACCCAGGCTGGCGAGGGCCTTCTCATCGGCCGACCAGCTCTTGTCAACCTTCACCCAGACACGCAAGAACACCTTCTTGCCGAAAAGCTTTTCCATCGCCAGGCGCGCGCGCCGGCTGGCCTCTTTCATCGCCGCCCCGCCCTTGCCGATCAGAATCGCTTTCTGGCTGGCCTTCTCGACGCTGACCAACGCGAAGATGCGCAGCAGCTCGCCCTGCTCCTCGAACTTCTCGATCTCGACAGTCAGGGCATACGGCAATTCCTTGTCGTACAGGCGGGTCAGTTGCTCGCGCACCAGCTCGGCGGCGAGAAAACGCGACGAGCGGTCGGTGAGTTGATCCTCGGGATAGATGTTCTCGCCCTCCGGCAGCAGCGGCAGTAACGCGGCCTCGATCTCGTCGACATGCTGGCCGTGGCGCGCCGACACCGGGATGATCACATGGAACGGCAAGCGCTCGCCCAGGCTGGCGAGAAATGGCAATAAACAGTGCTTGTCCTTCACCGTGTCCACCTTGTTGACCACTGCCAGTACCGGCACGTCGCTATCTCGCAACGCGTCGGCGACGATCTGGTCTTCCGCGCTCCAGGCCAACGCCTCGACAACGAACACCACGACATCCACCCCGGCGAGCACCGCCTTCGCGGTACGGTTCAGATAGCGGTTCATCGGTTGCTCGCCGCGCTGGTGGATGCCCGGCGTGTCCACATAGACGAGCTGCGCGCTCGGCAGGGTATTCACGCCGATGATGCTGTGTCGCGTGGTCTGCGGCTTGTGCGAAGTGATCGCCAGCTTCTGCCCGACCAAGCGGTTCAACAGGGTGGACTTGCCCACGTTGGGACGGCCGACGATAGCGACATGGCCACAACGGTGGAGGGATGTATCGGGTGCTTTGGTCACGAAGCGGTATCCAAGAGGGAAACGGCGAGAAGGCGCTCAACCATACAGTTTCTCCAACATTGCGGCGGCGGCGGCCTGCTCGGCCTTGCGCCGGTTACCGCCACTGGCAGTGACCGCGAGATCGAGCGTATTGATGCGACATTCGACATGGAAAACTTGCTGATGTGGCTTGCCGGTGATGCGCGTGATGGTGTATTCCGGCACCTCATGCTGACGCGCCTGCAACCATTCCTGCAAGCGCGTCTTCGGATCTTTCCGCTCCTGCTCTAGTTTCAGACCAGCAAATGAATCAGCCCACAGGCGTAGAATCAGCGCTTGCGAGGCCGAAAAGCCCTGGTCCTGATAACTGGCACCGAGAATCGCCTCGACCGCGTCGGCCAGGATGGAATCGCGTGAATGCCCGCCGCTACGCTGTTCGCCCTCGCCGAGGATCAGGTAATCGCCAAGCGACAGCGCGCGCGCGACCCCGGCGAGCGCCTCGCGCTTCACCAGCGAGGCCCGCAGCCGGCTCATCTGGCCCTCGCTGGCCTGTGGAAAGCGTTGGTAGAGCTGATCGGCGACGACCATGCCGAGCACGGCGTCACCAACGAACTCCAGGCGCTCGTTGTTCGTCTTGCCGGCGCTGCGATGGGTCAGCGCCTGCTGGAGCAGGGCTGGATCACGAAACCGGAAGCCGAGCCGTTTCTGCAACCGTGCCGCTGGCGACATCAACGAAACGGAATCTCCTGCTTGTCGTCGAAGCTGACGATCACATCGATGTTACCCGCCATCTTCTTACGCACTTCATAGGACATATCGATACTGAAACGATCCGAACGCTTCTTGATCTTGATGTTGCTGTTGTCGAAATCGTACACGCTGTTGATCGTCAGGCGATGCTGTATCGCCTTGCGCAACTGGCGCGTCGACTTGCTTTCCAGATCGGTATCCGCATCGAAGGAGTGCAACACCGACTTGATGCTGTAGTGTTCCATGTAGATTGGGCCGATCTTCAATCCCAGGAAGACGAAGAATCCGAGTATCATCAATATCGTCAACCAGCCAATGCCAGTCACGCCGCGTTGGTAGCGTATTGTATTCATAGTCTCTACTCTATTGCTGTACCGATGCGACTCCAGTCGATCGGGAAGCCCTCTTTCTCGGTATCGAAGTTCATCCAGATAAAGCGCGCGCGCCCGACCAGATTCTCGTCCGGCACAGTGCCCCAGCAACGGCTGTCGCTACTGTTGTCACGATTGTCGCCCATGGCGAAATAGCGACCTTCCGGCACCTTGAACGGCCCATGGGCCAGCACGACGCATCCATAAGGCAGATTCGGTCGAAATTCCGAGGTCAGAATGGAATGCTTGACGCCGTCCAGATCCTCGATACTCTCCAACTCCCCGGTCGCCCGCTTGCCACCGCCGACACCAGTATAGCGCCCTATTGGCACCTGTTTCATTTCCTTGCCGTTGATATACAGCACCTTGTCGCGGTACTCGATCACATCGCCGGGCAGCCCGATGACGCGCTTGATGTAGTCGACCGATGGATCCACCGGATAGCGGAACACGAACACATCACCGCGCTTCGGTGAGCCGGTCTCGATGATCTTCTTGTTCAGCACCGGCAAACGGATGCCGTAGGCATTCTTGTCGACAATGATGAAATCACCGATGTCCAGCGTCGGCAGCATCGAACCGGAAGGGATGCGAAACGGCTCGAAGATGAACGAACGTAGGATCAGCACGATCAACAGAATCGGGAAGAACGACTTGGAATACTCGACGATCAGTGGCGGCTTGGCCTGTTCCTCGTTTTCCGCGCGCGCCTTGCGCTTGGCGGCGAAGAACAAGGCATCCGTCAACCAGATGAAACCAGTGGCCGCCGTACCGACGACCAGCACCGTGGGTAGATCAAAATTCATGCTTCATGCTCGCTTATCATATTCTTATCAATGGTGATGAGTGAAAAATCTCCGCTGACCGCTGAAGGCTGTTGCCGAACTTTTCCGCCAATTATCAACGCTGAACAAGGCAGTTTTGGTTGCCGGGTAGATAATAGTCACATCCAGCCAAACATCGGGATTATTGCACGCACACTAGCCCGGATTTCTCACCAGTTCACTACTGCGACCCGGTGAGAAATCCGGGCTAGCAGGCCATTGAAAAATGGCATTTTTCAATGGCCTGTGTGCGGTACAGGGATATACCGCCATTTTCGATGACTGCAAGTCATTGAAAATGAAGGAGCCGGGAAATCACATTTTCCGGTTCCGTCGTTGAAAAAGTCCATGGAAGGACTTTTTCAACATCCTGCTGGGGCATCTCGATTTGTACCTACTCAGCAAGTAGGAAAATCATGCTGTGACTGCTCAGATTGCCGCTGAAATGTGTCAGATCAAGGCGGGAAATGTGAGTTTACAGGTGTAAATGACCATTTTCCAACGCAGAGATGGCGCATTTCAGTGGTGAGCTGAGTAGTTACCTCGATTTTTCGAGGTGCCCTATAATAGCGTTCAATTGTCCTTGCCGACGCGCAATACCGCCAGAAAGGCATCCTGTGGAATTTCCACCTTGCCGACTTGTTTCATGCGTTTCTTGCCGGCCTTCTGTTTCTCCAACAGCTTGCGCTTGCGCGATGCGTCGCCGCCATAGCACTTTGCAGTAACGTTCTTGCGCAACGCCTTCACCGTGGATCGCGCAATGATGTGGCTGCCGATCGCCGCCTGGATGGCGACCTCGAACATCTGTCGCGGAATGATCTCCTTCATCTTCTCGGTCAGCTCGCGCCCCCGGGATTGCGATACGTCACGATGCACGATGACCGACAAGGCATCGACACGCTCGCCATTGATCAGGATGTCCAGCTTCACCAGCGGCGATGCCTGGAAGCGCTTGAATTCATATTCGAAGGAGGCGAAGCCCCGACTCACCGACTTCAGGCGATCGAAGAAATCCAGCACCACCTCGCTCATCGGCATCTCATAGACCAGCGATACCTGACCGCCAAGATACTGCATCTGCTTCTGCACGCCGCGTTTCTCGATGCACAACCCCATCACCGCGCCAAGATAGTCCTGTGGCGACAGAATGGTCGCCTCGATGATCGGCTCGCGAATCTCATCGATGCGGCTGGGGTCGGGCAGCTCGGCCGGGTTCTCGATCTGGATCACCTCTCCGGAGTTCAGCGCGACCTCGTAGATCACGGTCGGCGCTGTGGTGATCAGGTCGAGGCCGTATTCGCGCTCCAGGCGCTCCTGGATGATCTCCATGTGCAGCATGCCGAGAAAACCGCAGCGAAAACCAAAACCCAGCGCCGTCGAAGTCTCCGGCTCATAATGCAACGCGGCATCGTTCAGACGCAGTTTCTGCAAGGCCTCGCGAAACGCCTCGTAGTCTTCGGTATTCACCGGATACAAACCAGAAAACACGCGTGGACGCATCTCCTCGAAGCCTGGCAGTGGCTCGGCCGCCTTGTTGTCCGCCAAGGTAATGGTATCGCCGACTGGCACGCCATCGATCTCCTTGATCCCGGCGATCAGGTAACCCACCTCGCCCGGACCCAGCGAATCGGTCGGCGTGCGTTTTGGCGTGAACACACCGACCTGATCGACCTGGAAGCTGCGTCCGTGCGACATCACCAGCATCTTGTCGCGCTTGCGGATACGTCCATTGATGACCCGAATCAGCGAGATGACACCGACGAAACTATCGAACCAGGAATCGATGATCAGCGCTTGTAGCGGCGCATTCTCGTCTCCTTGCGGCGGCGGAATAAATGCGACCAGGCGTTCCAGCAATTCAGGGATGCCCAGCCCGGTCTTGGCGCTGACACGCACCGCGCCTCCGGCTTCCAGGCCGATGATCTCCTCGATCTCATTGATTACCCGTTCCGGTTCGGCCGAAGGCAGGTCGATCTTGTTCAAGACCGGCAAGACCTCCAGACCCTGATCGATGGCGGTATAGCAGTTGGCAACACTCTGCGCCTCGACACCCTGCGCCGCATCGACCACCAGCAATGCGCCCTCGCAAGCCGCCAGCGAACGCGACACCTCATAGGAGAAATCCACGTGCCCGGGGGTATCGATGAAATTCAGTTTGTAGGTCTCGCCGTTGCCCGCCGCGTAGTCGAGGGTAACGCTCTGCGCCTTGATGGTGATGCCACGCTCGCGTTCCAGATCCATCGAATCAAGCACTTGGGCTTCCATCTCGCGTTCGCTCAACCCACCACAGTGCTGGATGAAACGATCGGCGATCGTGGACTTGCCGTGATCGATGTGCGCGATGATAGAGAAGTTGCGAATATGGCTCAGGTCTGTCATACATAAATGCAAAAAGGGCCACTACAGCCCCTTTGCCATATCAGAAATTCGACGCCCAATGATACAGGAGTACCTGCCGGAACGCTAAGAAGCCGCGCCATCGCGCGACAGAAAGGCGTCGAGCGCGATCGGGTCGAGATAATACTCACAGATCGCCCGCGCGCCGGCCATCAGCACCGGCACACGCGCATTGAAGCGCTCGGCCAGCGCCGGATCATCGTCGATGTCGACCCGCCGCAGACCAATCCTCCCGTTCTCCAGCCAAGGCTGGAGCTGACGCTCAATATCCTCGCACAGATGGCATCCCCGCCGGGTGTAAAACGTCAGCTCCCGCATGCCCGCCGGATCAGGACTTCGGGAGGTGCAAGGCCAGGAACATCGGCCCGGAGGCGCGCCGCTGGATCAGCACCGGCACCGTCCTGCCGGCGCCGGCCTTCTCGATCAGACGTTTCAGGTCACGCGGCGCGCGCACCCGTTGCTTATCGAACATCAAGATCACGTCACCAGCCTTGATACCGGCCTCGCGCGCCGGTCCGGCGGCAACCTCCTCTACCAACACGCCGCTGTCAGTGTCGAGCTTCAACGCCTTGCGCACCTTCTCGGGCAGCTCGCCGACGACCAGCCCAAGGCGGCCCGCCTCGGCTTTCCCTGGCTGTTTGAAGCGAGCCGGCTCCAAGGCGTCGTTCTCTTCATCGAGCTTGCCGACGATGACCCGCAGCGAACGCTTCTTGCCATCACGCAGAATGGTCATGTCAACCGGCTTGTCGATCGGGCTGGCGCCCACCAGTGGCGGTAGCGACGAGGAATCCTCGACATCCTCATGATTAAAGGCCAGGATCACATCGCCCGGTTCCAACCCAGCCTTGGCCGCCGGACTGTCGGCAACCACCTGCGCGACCAGCGCGCCCTGTGGACGCGGCAGGCCGAAGGATTCCGCCAGATCCCGAGAGACATCCTGGATCAGCACACCCAGCCAGCCGCGCGAGACATGCCCGGTGGCGCGCAACTGGTCGACGATATTCATCGCCACATCGATCGGAATCGAGAACGACAGTCCCATGTAACCACCGCTGCGGCTGTAGATCTGCGAATTGACCCCGATCACCTCGCCATCCAAATTGAACAACGGGCCACCGGAGTTACCGGGATTGATCGCCACGTCCGTTTGGATGAAAGGTACGTAGTTCTCGCTCGGCAGGCTGCGGCCCAGCGCACTGACGATGCCAGCCGACGCGGAATGATCCAGGCCGAAGGGCGAACCGATCGCGAGTACCCATTCCCCCACCTTCAAGTCGTCACTGTTACCCAGCTTGACGACAGGCAGGTGATCCGCGTCGATCTTCACCAGGGCGACATCGGTCTTCTCATCCGAGCCGATGACCCGCGCCTTGAACTCTCGTCGGTCGCTGAGCTTGACGAGTACCTCGTCCGCACCGTCGACGACATGGTGGTTGGTCAGGATGTAACCATCCGCCGAGATGATGAAACCGGAACCCATGGAGCGCGTCTTGAAGCCATGCGGCCTCTTGCCGCCACCATGCGGGTCGAGAAAGCGCTTGAACAGCTCATTCAGCGGGCTGTCCTCCGGCAGATCGGGGATCTTGAAGTTTTTGCCCAGCATGCGACCCGCCGCATGATTCTGGATGATGCTGATGTTCACCACCGCCGGCGCGCCGCGCTCGACGATGGTAGTAAAGTCCGGCAGCATCATACGGGCCTGTGCCGCGTTCAAGCTGAACATCAGCACGGCAAAAACCACGGACTGCCGGTAAACAGAAGAAAATATACGCATGATTCGACTCCTGAAGGGAAGGGTCAAAGGGTAACGCGCCGGGATGGAGAGTCATCCAGAATGACGATATCCGGCGCCTTGGCGGCAACAGTCGAGAGTCGTTTGATCCGCCAGAATGCCGCTATCAGGCCTGATAGACCACCAAGAATCGCCGGGGTTTCATTCTTCGACAGAAAAAAACTCTCCGCCAGCCACTG
>JALSSX010000206.1 GCA_026984055.1 Sedimenticola sp.
AGGCGCTGGGTGTTTGTTCCGTCTTGGCGCGTTCCATGGTGGTGCGGATGTTGTGCTTGGCTGTACAATTCGTCATGACTCAGCAAGTCGGACACCGCGCTGTATCCTCTAGCCCGGATTTCTCACCGGGTAGCGTAGCGAGGCCGCTCAAGGTATGGGGGCGCCCGTGAGGCCATCCTCCCCAGCGACGAGCAGTATGCTCAAGGAACGAAGGAGGGCGTATGATCATTCCGATGTTTGACCGTGGCGCACACCGATATCGGCGTGGTGCGTCCCGCAGATTTCACACGGCGGGGGAGGGTAGTCTTCCCTTGTAGAGGAAGATTTCGCGCGAAAATGCCAGGTAGCCCTCCTCTCCGGAGAAACCCGCTCCGTCAGGCGTGGTTTCGCATTGCCACGCCTGTTGAAACAATGGCACGTGGGCGGTGAGCGCCTCGGGCTGGAACAGCGCGATGTTCTCGCCTTGTCGTGGATCGCGGGCTGAACGGTAGCTGAATGCGAGGATGCCTCGTTCCCGCAATGCGCTACCCACTTGCTGACTGGCGTTGTAGTCCGCCGGGTGGCGTAGCTGTTTGCGATGTCGATCGCAGGGTGGGCGATTCAGACGCGCGCCGTATTGGGTCGCGTAGCTTGCGCCGAACAGGGTGTGTTGGGTGATCAGGCGTCCGCTGGTTGGTGGGTTTTGCATGCCGTCGAGAAACAGCAGGCGGTAGTAGGCGGATTCGGCAAGCACAGTGATGGTTTCGCTGGCTCCATACAACAGGCTGGGTTCGTGTCGTCGGCCGAAGCGCGAGCCGTGCCGCAATGGGGGATAGCGGAATGGCGTGGAGAGCAGGTAGTGCGGCTTGCCGCCGTGGGGCGTCGGCGGTTTGCTGGTCTCCAGCATCTCCTCCAGCAAGCTTTGCTCCAGCAGGTTGTCGACCAGTTCGGTCGTGGCGATCTGCTCCTGGCTTTCGACCAGTCGCAGCAGCACGCCTTCGAGTGTGACCGGGGGAGCGGGCAGGCAGTCGTCGAGCCACGCTGTCAAATGCGGCCTCGCATCGCATCCAGGTATTCCAGCACCCGGATCAGGCCCTGTAGTTGTTTGATCTGTTCGGCGGGCACGCCACCAGTGTGGTGGTTCTCGGTATGCAGCCAGTGGCGTATGTCCCCGGCGTTACCGCCCATCAGCGCGTACAGGGCACGGTAGACGCGGATCAGCAGCAGAGCCAATTCGCCGGATTTGCTTTCCCGGTTGAGCTTGCGCCGCAATGAGGTGCGGTCCTTGCCGATGACCTCGCCGATATGCGCCTGCGACAGACCCATTGCACGGCCCGCGTTGAGCAGGGCCTTTGTCAGCACCGCGCCCGAATCCACCTCTGGGGCATAGCTCAAAGCATGTTCCGCTGTGCCTTGAAATACGGTATCCATCGCTTTCTCAAATTGAGTATATGCATCAGTATTGCGTATTAATGTCGCATATGCAAGTTTTTGTGCGCGTGTATGGGGGCTGGCGCGATGAATCAGCGTAATAACAGCGCGGCGGCGACACGCCTGTCTTCTGCCGCGAGGATATTATAGGTGCGGCACGCGGCGGCGGTATCCATGATCTCGATGCCAATGCGTCGGCGCATCAGGCTCGCATAGCAGGCCGCTGAGGGAAACACTTGGCGCTTTCCGGTGCCCAGTAGCAGGATATCTGGCGCTAGTTCGAGAATTGCTTCGAAATGCGTGTCTTGTAATGATCCGGCGTCCTCTGCCGGCCAGTCCTCCAAGAGTTTTTCCGGCGTCAGGATCAGGTTGCGGGTGAAGATGCGCTCGTTGATGCGTATCTCGCCGGGTTCGAAGGCCTGGATGTTGAAGCCGTCCGGGTTGTCCGTTAGAGAAAAGTTCATCGCTTGTCGCCCCGAATGTGTGATATTGGAGGTGTGCCATGGATCGATTTTATCGCCACGGCCAGTCAATTGATGCCGGGCAAATAAAGCCTGACGTTCCTAGCCCGGATTTCTCACCCGTTCACGACTGCGACCGCCCAATACGGTGCGCTGACTGGCGTTCACTCGGTCGGGCGGCTCAACGTAGTGTCGACTACGCCTGCGCGGCCCTTGGTTGCGAACGCCAGCCATCACACCCCCTTGAGCGACCTTGCTACGCGACCCAGTGAGAAATCCGGGCTAGGTTCTGTCGTCACGAGAATATGCGAAACTGAGGCTGAGTTCAGCCTATCACAGGAACCCTTGATATGACGGTCCCTGCTC
>JALSSX010000207.1 GCA_026984055.1 Sedimenticola sp.
TGCAGCCAATCGAGTACGCCGCGTGGATTGGACTTCCAGGCATGATAGCCCCAGAAGGTTGCACCAATCAGAAACAACGCGGCGATAAACGAGGTGGTAAACAGCGACATCAACCCCGGCAGTATGATACCGATGGTGCCGAGCAACGCCAGCAAGACACCGGTGACCAAGGTATAGGGGCCGATCTTACGGATGGATTCGTCATTCAATTCGACATGGGTTACGGCTGTCATGATTCACTCCCAAATGATTATGATTTACTGACCGGAAGATGGCGACGGTATCCCGATATTCAAGACACGAATCGCCCAGCGATCACGCTTACACGGGAGACTTTGCACCATCCCGCCCCTATCCGCAGTCATCTGTGTTACAGCTTCGCCGTCCTCGGGCTGGAAGATGAGCAGACGCGGACCAACGATGCAAGCCGCATACCCCCGCTGTCAGGAAAATTGCCTGTGGTCCGAGCACAGAATATCCAAGGCGGGGCACTGGAAATGCTCCCGACATTCCCGCGGACGGATCACAGGCAACCGATCACGTATTTTCACGTCAGGGGCTGTTAGCAGGATGTTGGAAAAGTCCTTCCATGGACTTTTTTAACGCCGGAACCGGGAAATGCGATTTCCCGGTTCCTTCATTTTCCATAACTTGCAGTCATCGAAAATAGCGGTACATCCCTGTACCGCACACAGGCCGTTGAAAAATGGCATTTTTCAACGGCCTGCTAACCGAACTGCCGCCTGAAGCGCCAAACGCCAAAACCGAAAACCACGCTGCCGAGCAGGCTGAGTCCAAGCAAGGAATCCCCGAGTATCTTCAACCCCGCGCCTTTCATCAGAATCGCGTAGGACATCTCGATATAGTAGAAAAGTGGGGACAGGTACATTGCCTGGCGCAGCGCGGGCGGCATGGCCTCTGGCGGTGTCCAGGCGCCAGACAACAGAATCAACGGCAACATGATCAGAATGACCAGCATCACCACCTGGCCGAGGGTGCGGCTGAGCGTGGCGATGAACAACCCGAGACCCGCCGTGGCGAATACATACAGCGCGGTCACCGCGAAGAATAGCGGGATACTGCCTTGGATAGGCAGCCCGAACACCTGAACGATGACCACGAAGAGACTCACAGCGGCGCCGGCGAGAATCACCAGCCCCATCGCCAGCACCTTGGGCAGAAGAATCTGGGACGAGGTCAGTGGCGATACCGCCAACTGCTCGATGGTTCCTCGCTCTTTCTCGCGCACGGCCGCTGCGGCCGGAAGCATCAGCGACAACATGGTGATCACGGTCAACAACTCCGAGATCGACATGAACCAAGGGTCTTTCTGGTTTGGATTGTAGTAGACCCGGTGGCGATCCAGAATGATCGGCGCATCTTGCCATCGCGAACCGTTCGACCCCAGCTTGCGTTCCGCCTGTTCCAAGCCAAAACGCGCCACGATCCGTCCCGCATAACTCGAAACCAACGTACCCAACACCGAATTGCTCGCGTCCACCATCAGCTGCGCCGAAACCGTTTTGCCGCGCATCAGATTGCGCTGGAAGTCGGCGGGAATATCCAGCACAGCCAGCACCTCGCCCCGATCCAGCAGATCCCGCGCCATCTGGTCGCTAAAAATCTCTCCTTGCAGATTGAAGTATGGCGGACGAAAGCGGTGCACCAACTCGCGCGACATCGCACTGTGATCATGATCCATCACCACGATGGAGGCGTTGTCGAGGTTCATCTTGATGCCGGAACCCGCCAGGTAGATGTCCATGGTAAAGAAGTAGGCGATGACGATCAGCAACACCGGATCACGCGAGAGCTGCTTCAGCTCCTTGATCGTCATCGCCAACAGCCGATCCCACCATAACAACAGGGATGCCATCATCGGCTGGGCCGCTTGTGAAAACCGAGCAGACCGAGGGTCCAGATCATGGCGGCGTATAACACCAGGCTCAACACATTGCCCCATAGGGGTGACCAGCCCAGGCCCTTGAGGAAGGCTCCCCAGACGATATTCAGGTAATAGATCGCCGGAAACAGGTGCGCCTCGAAACGGGTCGACGGGTCCATCGAGTCGATCGGCACCAGCAAGCCAGAATAGAGCATCGCCGGAATCATGGTGATGACCATCGTCAGTAACGCCGCTGCGGCCTGGGTACGCACCAGCAGCGACACCAGCAGGCCGATGCCCGTGGTACAGATCACGAACACGATA
>JALSSX010000208.1 GCA_026984055.1 Sedimenticola sp.
AGTTGGCCAGAACCCGCGCCGAATTCGATCAGCTCGTCGCCAGGGTGGAGTACCTGCATGCACTGCCGCGCGAGGCAGCCGGCGAACAGCGGAGAACACTCCGGCGCGGTGGTGAAATCACCCTCGGCGCCGAATTTTCTCAGTCCGCCGGTATAATAGCCGGTCCCCGGCGCGTACAGGGCCAGTTCCATGTAGCGGTCGAACGGCATAGGGCCGCGTTGGCGAATCGCTATCGAGATCCGTTTACGGAGCGCCTCGCCGCGCCGGCGCAATGACTCGGGCAAGGATTCCTTGGCGGAGTGGCGCATCAGCATGGAAGCGCGGAGTCGGTCGCCTGTGATCCGTCCGCCGGAACGCCGTGAATACGTCCTTGTAGGTTTGGCCTCCCCGCCCCGGACATCCCGCGGCCGGCCCATGGGCAACCTTTCATGATCTGGGGTGTTTTTTCCATTATGACCGTCAGCGCGGCTTGTGCTTGTGCTTGTAGCGGGAGAACGACATCTTCTTGTATGCCTTGGAGACGACGTACTTGCCGAGCAGCATGAATTCGGCGGCGTTGCGGGTGGCGCCGGTGTAGCGGCTGACCAGCTTGCCATTCAGGTCGAAGAAGCCGAATACCGGCGTGGCGCGCACGCGGAATTGGTGGAAGGAAAAATCTTTTTGCGTGACCTCGCGGCCCCTGAAGTCGAGCATGTCCACGTCGCCCTCGATGTCGACTGGGAATATCAGGAAATGCTCGTGGAAGTAATCC
Organism: Sedimenticola sp.; assembly: GCA_026984055.1. Lineage (GTDB taxonomy): Bacteria > Pseudomonadota > Gammaproteobacteria > Chromatiales > Chromatiaceae > JALSSX01. Next base: position 752 of record JALSSX010000208.1, read on the forward strand.
TGAATATCCGGGCGGTTCAATATCGTGGTCTTCATGCGGTGGCAGAAAGGGCATTCGTCCATTTCGAACATGAGCAGAATGCCTTGCTTACCCTGTACGCGGGCGTTTTCCAGTTCTTCGCTGAAATCGCCCAGGGTCTGGTCGAAGAAATGTGTTTCGGCATCACGTGGCGCCGCGCCGTGGGCTTCTATGGCGACCAATAGGAGGGCCAGCAGGCAAGCAGCGAAGCGCATCGTCGCTCTAGCAGGCCGTTGAAAAATGGCATTTTTCAACGGCCTGTGTGCGGTACAGGGATGTACCGCCATTTTCGATGAGGGCAAGTCATTGAAAATGAAGGAATCGGGAAATCGCATTTTCTGGCTCCGTCGTTGAAAAAGTCCATGGAAGGACTTTTTCAACATTCTGCTAGTCCGCCTGGGCGGTGGTGCTTTCCACCGGTTTGTCATCGCCATGGGTGTCGATGAAGTGCTCCAGCGCTTCGCGGGTAACGCCGCCGACCTGCTTGGCGACGATCTCGCCTTTTGGATCGACCAAGTAGGTGGTCGGCAGTCCAGGCACAGAGCCGAGCGGGGGGCGGCCTTCTGGCGAGGCCTTCAGGACGGGATAGGACATGAACTGCTGTTCGACGAAGGCTTTCAGGCGATCGTCCTTGATGCGTTCCAGCGCGATACCCAGCACCACGGCGTCGCTATCCTTGTGATTGGAGTAGAAGACCTCCAGTTCGGGTATCTCCTCGCGACATGGCGGACACCAGGTGGCCCAGTAGTTCACTACCACCCATTTGCCTCGATAGTCGGAGAGCTTGTAGGTTTTTCCATCCAGGCCCTTGAGGCTGAAATCGACCGGACTCGCAAGCAGCAGCGCCGGGATGAGCATGAGTAGCAGCAAAAGAGATCCTGATCGTTTCATAGCCTGGGTACCTGATTCGGAATAATGAGGTTCGAGTTGTTGCGTCGGAGTTTACCCGATAGCCTGCAATATGAGTATTTCCGCGAGGGATAAGTTCAGTCAGGATTGGCTTGTCCTGGGAATATAAAGACCATTTCGGTCTTGGTGTGTTTGTCCGTGATATCTTGAGTATCATAGAGGCGATAGCGTGAAAACAGGTGATCGGTTGCCTGTGATGCGTCCGCAGGAACGCCGCGAGTATGTCCCTGTAGGCTTGGCCTCGGCATAACTCACGGGGAAACGGGGCATGCTGGAAATGCCGGGAGCCTGTCTGGCGCCTCGCGGGGGACATTTTGCGGCCGAGCCGCCGAAAACCTTTCATGACCCGAGGTGTTTCAGTTCCCATCATGAAGGTTTAGCCGTACCTCGGAAGCGTTGCGCGCATGTTTTGGATGGGTGATTATCAGCCAGCGCGGGCATGAGGTGTCTTGCCTCAAAGGAAGCAGAGATTTGGTCGGGAAGCAGACAATTCAACTTGTGGTTCCAGCCCCGGAGGACAGCGCGGATCCACGTACCTTGCTGGATCCCGAGGTGTTGCGGGAACGTGTCGAGCATCTGGCGCTCGCGGCGCCGAAGCTGGCGGCGGAACAGATGCTCGAAGCCTTGTATCGGCTGAACCGCCATCCGGTCGATTCGTCTCATCATGAAGAGCTGGCGGATCTCTATTGGCAGGCTTTCCAGCAGCTGCGCCATCATTGTTGGAATACGTCAGTGGGGAGCCTTCAGCTTTCCGCGAAGGCATTGCAATTCCAAAAGGTCATGCGCCAGTTGGCGGTCGAGCTGGGCTATGCCTACAAGTACGTGATCACCCGTCGCTGGCGGAACAAAAGGGTGCTGGGCCGCGGGCAGATCGGGCAGTCGGCTCTGCTGCGAGCGCTGGAGGCACTGTCATTCCAGTTGTTGTTTCTCTATGACCAGCATGAGAAGGATGTGTTGCAGGTCTGGAGGGAGGTCTTCCAGATCTATCGGTTGGCCGAGAGTGAAGGCGTGCAGGACAGGTATGCCAAGACCTCGGGCAGCGAAGATCCGGATGTCAAGGTTTCGATCAGCATGCGTTTTGCGCAGATTCTGCTGATTCGCCTGCTGGATCCCTGGCGGCTGGCGATGGGAGAGTTATGGGCCGCATACCGCTTCCTCGATGTCGGCGCGGGTCTCTCCCGGATCACGTCTTGTGAAAAGGAGACCGCCGTGGGTGCTGGTTTTGTTTTTTCGCTGTCGGCGGTACAGTTGCCGCGCACCATGGTCCATGGCCACTCTGCTCAGACCTCTCCTGATTGTCGCGTGTTGCATGTTTTGCAATTGAATCGCTATGTCTCCCGGGAGTTGGCGCGCCTGTCGACGCAAACCCGGGGGGTGAAGGGTGATGCCTCGCAACGCCTGTTGAGGCTGATGCTGCTCGCCTGGAACAAGCCGTCGGCGAGAAAGGCACCGCGTGGACCCGCGCGTGGCTGGTTACAGGTTGCCTGGGGGCTGGATGCCGTCGCGCACTTCTATTCGGGGGAACAGCGTGGCGTCGAACTCGAACTGCAACCGATCGTGGAGATGACCGACGCCATTGGTTTGGGTCGTCAGGCGCCACGCACCTTTTCCCTGGAACGCTGGCGCCAAGTGGATAACAGCGTTTCCGGTATGTGTCTGGAGTTTTCCACTCAGGCGGAATTACGACCGCGTCCGGGCGACTTGGTGCTGCTGCGGCACGCAGATGGCCGATATCATCTCGGTTATATCTGCTGGCTTCAACTGCATGGCGAGCGCATGGCGCGGGTTGGCATCAGTCTGCTGAACGGCCAGTTCCGGGCGGTGAAGGTGAAACCGATCGTCGTTGGCAAGACCATTTCCGGCCAGTTACCCGCGCTTCTGGTCGAAAGTCACAAGAAGGACGCCGGGTTGGGCCTGCTGATCGAGCGCGGCGCCTATCATGAGGCGGCGGAGTTTCTCGTCGAGGATCAGGATCGCATGTATCGTCTCGACCGCCGTCAACTGTTGGATCGTACGGCTAGTTTCGATTATCTGGATGTGGTTTCGATGTGAGGGCATCGAAGAGCCTGCTCAGGGGCAGGTCGAGCCGGTTTGCAATCAGGCTTTCCAGTTCGTCGAACCAAGCGTGGTGTACTTGGTCGGGACCCGGTAGCGGCAGATGGGTGCTCTCCCGCAGTGACTTCGCGGTTGCCAGGCGCATGTCACGTGTCGGCATCCAACTGCCGTCGTCGCAACGTGACAGCCAGTGGGTCTTGCGTAGCCGGTACAATAGGTCTTCCAGGTCCTCTTCCAGCAAGCCGATATCCTTTCTGGCCAAGCTTTCCAGCTTCATGGGTATGTCGTTCCGCTGGCCCTGTTGCAGCAGCGCGAGCACGCGCACCGCGTGCAGCAGGTTGATTGGCTGGTCCGCGCGTCGCTGTCCGGCATAGTATGGATAGATGCCCAGGCAGTAGGCCGTCTCGGCGCCCAGCAGCGTGACAAGCCAGGACAGATACAGCCAGACGAGGAAGATCGGGACGGTCGCCAATGCGCCATAGATTGCTTGATAAGTGGGGAAATTGGCGATGTACAGACCGAAGGCGCGTTTCGATAGTTCGAAGAGCATGGCGGCCACCAGTCCGCCGGTGAAGGCGTGCGCGAAGCGCACCCGGCGGTTTGGTACGACCTGATAGAGCAGGGTAAAGGCGAGTAGCGAGGCCAGAAACGGGCTGATGCGCAAGAGCGCCTTGTCCAGCCCCAGCGCGCTGGACGTGGCGCTGAACAGAGGCAGTGACAGTAGGTAGGAGCTGACCAGTATGCTGGTGCCGATCAGCATCGGCCCGAGTGACAGTGTCGCCCAATAGGTCAGGAATTTCATCACCGTGGTGCGTTTCTGCCGTGCGCGCCAGATTTTGTTGAAGGTGCGGTCGATGCTCGACATCAGCAACAGCGCGACCACTATCAGCGATACGATGCCCGGCCCCGACAGGCGCGAGGCATTCGCAGAGAAGCGGTTCAGGTGCTGGTGCAGCATCTTGCCGGCGGCCGGGACGAAGTTCTCGAAGAGGAAGTTTTGCAGGATCTCGCTGGCTTGATCGAATACCGGAAACGCAGCGACCACCGCGAGCATCACCGCCATCAACGGCACCAGGGCGAGCAGCGAGGTATAGCTCAGCGCGGCGGCCGAACTCGGGCAATCGTCGCGCAGAAAGCGGCGCAGCACGAACAGGCCGAATCGGGCGGGATGGGCGGAACGCTGGGTGGCTACGGGCATGACGGGTATGCTCGGAGAGGCGGGTGTCCGCGATGCAATATTTTTGCTTGGCAGGCGGCGGCCGATCCGCTATAGTTTCCGGTAATTCTCATTGTCACATTGACATAGTTCTCGATATGACCGATCTCCGCGATACAGCTCATGTTCCGTTCCCGGTGCTCCGCGCCGACGGCGCTGTATTGCCCGCTCACCTGCCGACCTGCCTGCTGCTACTGCCCTGATGGGCAAATTATACAGATCCCCTGGCGAGGGCGATAACGCACGTTACACCCACACACCCGATTGAACGCATACCACCTTGTTGGCGAGGCTTGCCGACATTGGAGCAGAACATGGCACAGGCAGACAAACTGATTATTTTCGACACTACCTTGCGCGATGGCGAGCAGAGTCCGGGCGCATCCATGACCAAGGATGAGAAGATTCGCATCGCAAAGGCGCTTGAGAAGCTGCGTGTCGATGTCATCGAGGCGGGCTTTCCGATTGCCAGTCACGGTGACTTCGAGGCAGTCGAGGCAGTTGCCCGTTCGGTTACCGAGGCGCGTATCTGCGGTTTGGCGCGTGCGCTGAATCGCGATATCGATCGTGCCGGTGAGGCCTTGAAGCCGGCGAACGCCTCGCGTATCCACACCTTCATCGCGACCTCGCCGATCCATATGGAACGCAAGTTGCGCATGTCGCCGGATCAGGTGCTGGAACAGGCCGTCGCGGCGGTCCGGCGCGCGCGTCGCTACACCGATGACGTAGAGTTTTCGGCCGAGGATGCCGGACGTTCCGATCCGGATTTTCTGTGCCGCGTCTTCGAGGCGGTGATCGATGCCGGCGCATCGACGTTGAACATTCCTGATACGGTCGGTTACAACATTCCGCAACAGTTCGGCGAGTTGATCGGTACCCTGATCGAACGCATCCCGAACGCCGACAAGGCAGTCTTCTCGGTGCATTGCCACAATGACCTGGGGCTGGCTGTGGCGAACTCGCTGGCGGCGGTGATGAACGGCGCGCGGCAGGTCGAATGCACCATCAACGGCCTTGGAGAACGCGCTGGCAACGCGGCATTGGAAGAGGTCGCGATGGCGGTGCGCACGCGCCGCGATGTGTTTAGTTGCGATACCATGCTGGACACCACGCAGATCGTGCCTTGTTCGCGGCTGGTGTCGAACATCACCGGTTTTCCGGTGCAGCCGAACAAGGCGATCGTCGGTGCGAACGCCTTCGCGCATGAGTCGGGAATCCATCAGGATGGCATTTTGAAGAGCCGCGAGACTTATGAAATCATGCGTGCCGAGGATGTCGGTTGGAGCCATAATCGCATGGTGCTGGGCAAGCACTCCGGACGCAATGCGTTCAAGAGCCGGCTTGCCGAGATCGGTGTCGAGTTCGATTCGGAAGATGATTTGAACGCGGCATTTGCGCGTTTCAAGGATTTGGCGGACAAGAAGCACGAGATCTTCGATGAGGATCTTCAGGCGTTGGTCACCGATACCAGCGCTAGTGCCGAGAACGAGCGCGCGCGCCTGGTGTCCCTGCATGTCTGTTCGGAGACCGGTGAAACGCCAAGGGCGGATGTGACCCTGAGCCTGGATGGCGAGGAGCGTGCTGGTTCGGCCAAGGGTAGCGGGCCGGTGGATGCGGCGTTCAAGGCGATAGAGCACGTCGTCAACAGCGGCGCGGAGCTGCTGTTGTATTCGGTCAACAATATCACCACCGGCACCGATTCGCAGGGCGAGGTCACCGTGCGCCTGGAGCGCGGCGGACGCATCGTCAACGGCCAGGGCGCGGATACCGATATCGTCATCGCGTCAGCGAAGGCCTATGTCAATGCCTGCAACAAGATCCTGTCGCCGGTGGATAGGGATCATCCGCAAGGCGCGGATGTCTGACGGTGGCTTGAATGGGTACGCGGCGGCAGGCCTATCTCGATGCCATGGGTATCCAGACCTGGGCGCCGCGCGGGGGTGTCGCGTCAAGCGAAACCGAAACGCTCGCGCCGGCCGCTGCTGAATCAGTCGAGACGGGACCGCCGACGGGCCTCCCGATCGAACGACTCGATTGGGAGGCGTTGCGCGCCGAAGTGGTTGCTTGTCATCGCTGTTCGCTTGCCGAGACGCGCACCCAGGCGGTCTTTGGCGTCGGCGATCCGCATGCCGATCTACTGATCGTCGGCGAGGCGCCCGGTGCCGACGAAGATCGCCTTGGCGAGCCGTTTGTCGGTCGCGCGGGTCAATTGCTCAATCTGATGCTCCAGGCGATCGGCCTGAAGCGCGAGCAGGTGTATATCGCCAATATCCTGAAATGCCGTCCGCCGGGCAATCGCGATCCGCATGCCGAGGAAGCCGCCCACTGCCGTCCTTTCCTGCTGCGCCAGATCGCCTTGATCCAGCCGAAGCTGATTCTGTCGGTGGGGCGCGTCTCCGCGCGGAATCTCTTGCACAGCACCGATAAGGTTGGCTGTTTGCGCGGGCGCTTGCATCGGTTTCCCGAGACCGATACGCCACTGCTCGTCACCTATCATCCGGCTTATCTGCTACGTTCGCCGGAGCAGAAGTCGAAAGCCTGGGACGATCTGCAACGCGTGTATCGTATCCTTCATGGGCGAGACGAATGAGCGCCTCGATCAGCGAGCCACTGTTTCAACCGAGGCCGATGGACAGCGCCGACCTGCCGGCGGTGATGGCCATCGAGCGCCGCGCCTACAGCCATCCGTGGAGCGAGGGTATATTTCGCGACTGCCTGCATGTCGGTTATCTGTGCCGGGTCTGCGAACTGGACGGCCGGGTCATTGGACATGCGGTGCTCTCGATCGCCGCTGGCGAGGCGCATCTGCTGAATCTGTGCATCGACCCGGACTTTCAGCGTCGTGGGCTGGGGCGCAGTCTGCTCGAGGCTTGTTTCGACGAGGCGCGCCAGCATCACGCCGAAACCCTGTTTCTCGAGGTCCGGATGAGTAACAAGGCAGCGATCCGTCTGTATCTGGCGATGGGCTTCAACGAGGTGGGTGTTCGCGCTGGATACTATCCGGCTGGCGACGGTCGGCGCGAGGATGCCTTCGTCTTCGCGAAGACGCTGCTGGATTGACAGGTCGGGTATAATGGGCGGTTTTCGAGCGGAACCGGCCATGCCAGCGGATACAGAAATCAGCAAGAGGCGCACCTTCGCCATCATCTCCCATCCCGACGCGGGCAAGACCACGCTGACCGAGAAGCTCTTGCTGTTCGGCGGCGCGATTCAGCTCGCCGGCACGGTGAAGGGGCGCAAGGCCGCGCGTCATGCGACCTCCGACTGGATGGAGTTGGAGAAGCAGCGTGGCATCTCGGTGACCTCCTCGGTGATGCAGTTCGAATACAAGGATGCCGTCGTCAATCTGCTCGACACTCCGGGCCACGAGGATTTCTCCGAGGATACCTACCGCACACTGACAGCGGTCGACTCGGCCTTGATGGTCATCGATGTCGCCAAGGGCGTCGAGGCGCGCACCATTAAATTGATGGATGTCTGTCGCATGCGTGATACGCCGATCCTGACGTTCGTCAACAAGCTTGACCGCGAGGGTCGCGACCCGATCGAGATCATGGACGAGATCGAAGATGTGTTGAAGATGCCTTGCGCCCCGGTCACTTGGCCGATCGGCATGGGCAAGCGTCTCGCCGGCGTGTTCGATCTGCGCGCCAACACCACCCATTTGTTCTCCGCGACCCACGGTGGCAAGGCCTTGCAAGGCGAACTCATCGAGGGCCTGGACAATCCGCTGCTCGATGAATTGCTCGGTGACCAAGCGGAGGAGCTGCGTGACGAGATCGAACTGGTGCGCGGCGCCAGCCACGAGCTCGATCTGGACGCCTATCTGCATGGCGAGCAGACACCGGTGTTCTTCGGTTCGGCAATCAATAACTTCGGCGTGCGCGAACTCCTGGATGCCTTTGTCGACTATGCGCCTGGCCCGCGTCCGCGCAACACCGCCACACGGTTGGTCGAGCCACAAGAACCCAAGTTCACCGGCTTTGTGTTCAAGATCCAGGCGAACATGGATCCGGCGCATCGTGATCGCGTTGCTTTCTTGCGTGTCTGCTCCGGCAGCTACCGCAAGGGCATGAAGATGAAGCATGTGCGCATTGGCAAGACGGTGCAGATCAGTAATGCCATCACCTTTCAGGCAGATGAGCGGAGGCAGGTCGAGGAGGCTTGGCCTGGCGACATCATTGGCCTACACAACCACGGATCCATCCAGATCGGCGACACCTTCAGCGAGGGCGAGGCGCTGAAGTACGAAGGCATACCCTACTTCGCGCCGGAGCTGTTTCGTCGCGTGGTATTGAAAGATCCACTGAAGATGAAGGCCTTGCAGAAAGGAGTATTACAACTCTGCGAAGAAGGCGCGACCCAGGTTTTCCGCCCGCTGAAGAACAACGATCTGATCCTGGGCGCCGTTGGCGTATTGCAATTCGATGTCGCGGCGCATCGTTTGAAAGGCGAATATGGCGTCGAAGCCGTCGTCGAGCCGGTCAGCGTCGTCACCGCGCGCTGGGTGCAATGCGACGACGACAAGCTGTTGGCCCGGTTTCGTGACAAGGCGCATGAAAATCTCGCCCTGGATGGCGATGACCAACTCGTCTATCTTGCCCCAACGCGGGTCAATCTGAGCCTGGCGGAAGAGCGCTGGCCCGAGATCCGGTTCAGCGCCACGCGCGAACTTTAACCCAGGAGACAATGAAATGAATCCAGAGCAGATCAAAGATTTGATCCAAAAGGCCACGGATGCCGAGCAGGTGATCCTATCCGGCGAAGGTTGCAACCTAGATGCCATCGTCGTCAGTTCGGCGTTTGAAGGCAAAAGCCCTATCCAGCGGCAGCGCATGGTCTATTCAGCCGTCGACGAGCTGCTGAAGAGCGGAGGGCTGCACGCGCTGGCATTGAAAACCTTTACCCTCGAACAATGGAACGCGCAAGAACGAGGTTGAACCCGATCCAATGAGGTGCGCCAGTCAGTGTAGATCATGGCAGCATGGTGTTCCGACTCACGCACCCCTTGGCTCGGTCCGTCCGATGCCGAATCGTGGCAAACGTCGATTCAATCGGGTTCGTCGTCCGGATGTGCACCCAGTGCTCAGCCGGGAAGTCGTAGAAGGCCAACAGGGTCTCCCTGTCTTTCTCCAGACAGGCCACCGCCTTCGGGTACTTGGCCTTGGGTTGCACCGCCTTCGGCAGGTACCCGTTGCGTACCACCGCCCGCCGTCCCTGTTCGTCCACCTGTCCTTCATCCTGCCGTGATGCTGGGGCTGTTGTTCTACAGCTATGCGACCGGGGTATTTTCCAGTCGCAAGCTGGAGCAGGCGACCCATGATTCAGTGGCGTTCCGTTTTATTACCGG
>JALSSX010000209.1 GCA_026984055.1 Sedimenticola sp.
TACCCCTTTGAGGGCTTCAAGACCGACTTTGGCCTTGAACTCTGAACTGTATACCTTTCGTTTCTTTCGCTCGCTCATTTCTCGTTCCTCAGATTCTTGCCGGACAGCTTAAACCGCCGTCCGAAATCTGGGGTCCACTATACCGGCTCCACGGGCTACATCGGCACCAATAAACGGACTTCTACTCAAGCTCACTCCGTTCGAAGGCCCTGATCTGGCTCATGCCTCAAACCTTGGCAAAAATCCGTGCTGTGGCTGAGGCTGTGAGAAATCCGGGCTAGCAGGCCATTGAAAAATGGCATTTTTCAATGGCCTGTGTGCGGTACAGGGATGTACAGCCATTTTCGATGACGGCAGCGTGATGGCTGGCGTTCGCGACCGAAGGCCGCGCAGGCATAGTCGACACTACGTTGAGCCGTCCGACCGAGTGAACACCTGTCAGCGCGCCGCATTGGGCGGTCACAGTAGTGAACGGGTGAGAAATCCGGGCCAGTAGAACACTGCACTTGCCCTACCCTAGCCGCCCCAGTACCCGCCGCGCTTTTATCGCTCCATAACCCGGTCCGTGACCCGGGATAAATCATCCATCACCGGGAATATGCGCCTCACAATTGCTCGGTTCACCTCTGAAACGCATCACCTACGCGTCGCCGACAGCATGTTGGCGAGGGGCGTGAGCAGGATGCGACGGCTTCGAGAAATGGTCATCTATAGTCACGGCCAGTCGAACGTCGGATTTCATTTCCAGCAAAGCGAGAATCTGACGCATTTCGCCGGCAATTCGAACAATTACAGCACTATTTCCCTGCCTACTGAATAGTTACCATGCTTCTTCATTTGGTTTCGACCAGCAACATGATGGAAGGATCGCGTCTGTCGCACCTTGCTCGTGCAGCTAGCGGCGCATTTATTGCTCCGTGGATTTTCGTCCTCTAGGTTGCGAGCAGGAGATCTGCCTGGCTTGTTCAGTGCACGGGAACCAATTGTTGAATATCGACGATCACTTTGTTTTTTCGACCGAGCAGATCCAAGAGTAGCAACACGCGCTTTTCGCTGGTTTTTTCCTGAACGATGGCGGTGAAGCCAGCCATCGGACCTTCGACGAGTTCTACCCTGTCGCCGGGTCTGATGAAGCTATCAGCGTCGATCAGTGCTTCATCTCCGCCGCAGGCGGCCAACAATTGCCCCATCAGCGCTCGTGGAACGGGCAGAGGTATCGCCCCACAGCGCACCAGGCTGAGTACGCCACGGGTGGAGCGGATCGGCGCCACATTCTGTGTCAGCAAGTCTAGCTCAATGAACAGGTATCCGGGAAACAGTGATTCGGTTACGGTTTGCCATCGGCCGCTCCGACGTTTTGCCATCCGGATCTGCGGTAGATATACATGGAAATCCTGACGAACAAGGTTTTCCTTGGCTATCTGCTCCTGCCGGGATTTGGTTTGTACCACGTACCAACGATTCATTGTCAGCGCCTGAGGTGTGTTATGGATTCCGCCACAATGCCTGCAGCGTTGAAGCACGTTCGTTGTCGAACTGAAATCCGACTCACATTCCGACAACGTTATCCGGACAAGGTTTTGCGTGCATCCACCGGCGCCTCATCGGCAACCAAGGCAGCGGAAAGGGATTCGGTATTACTCTGAAGCTCTGGATTCTCGCTGACCAGAACGGGGGAGCCAAGTGGAGGGCCACGCTGATCCAATCTACGCTGACGACCGCCTCGGCGCTCAATGCGGCGCTGATCCCGCGATACTTGGTGAGCGTCGTTTCGTCTGTCGTTGCGCGCATCGCGCGGCACGAACTGGCGCACGATGATCTCTTCGCCCTCCCCGACCCGGGCCTTGATGTCACGAATCATCCTCACGGCATCTTTTGGATGACCCGCCGGCGCAACCGCATAGACAGTGCGTCGTCCAGTGACACCATTGTCATAGGCATATAAACGATAATCACAGCAACCCACTTGGTTACCTAGCAAGCGGCGCAATGCGTGCTCGGCGTCGCCTTTGGGCAGGTCGCCGATGAAGACCTCGGTAACACCCGTCAGTGGCAGATCCAGGGAACGATGCAATGCACGTAGCGCCGGCACTAGACGCCAGGGCCGGCTAGTGAGATAGAAATAGACACCGAACAGCCCAACGAAAGCCGCAAACATCAATACATCCGGCAAGGAATAATACCAAGCGGCCAACCCGACCAATCCCATTGCAAGCTGCAATCCGGCCAACATCAGAACGCTCTGCGGAACAGTAAATCCCGCATCGAGCAACAAGTGGTGCATATGCGAGCGATCCGCGCGAAACGGCGACTTACCCAGCCATACTCTACGCAGCATAGTGGCTATCGTATCGAACAGCGGTACCACGAACAGCCACAGAGCAATAACCGGCGACATCACATGCATGGGTTCCTGCGACAGCCCGATGAACAAGCAGGCAAACAGGAAACCCAACAGGGTGCTGCCAGCATCACCCATGAAAACGGCAGCCTTGTGCCTGCCGAAACAACGAAGGTTAAACAACAGAAAACCGCCCACTGCACCGATCAATGCCAATGTCAGCAACAGATACACCTCGGCATCCGGATAGCGCGAGGCAATCACCGCCAGCATCGACAGCGATATCACCGACAATGAGCCAGACAAGCCATCGATGCCATCGACCATATTCAACGCGTTGATCACTCCAGCAGTGGCAAACAGGGTAATCGGTAGGGACAGCGCACCGAGCATGATGACATCAGAAGAAAACAGCGCGCCAACTTGCTTCAACATCAACCCGCCCCACAAGGCGGTCAGTAATCCAGCCAGCCCCTGGGTTCCAAAGCGTACCCGCACACCGAGCGGTCGGATATCATCGACCAGGCCAACGGCAAACAACACCGTCGACGCCAACAATAGGGAGAGAATCAGGTTATGCTGCTCCGGATAGAGAGCGAACGTGACAAGCAACACCACAACAACAACGGCATAGATGCCGCTACCACCAGCCAGAGGTACCGGCGCCCCATGTCGCTTGTGGCCACCGGGCTTGTCCGTCAGCCCGATACGGGGCGCCAGGACAGCTAAGCCCCCGATAACGAGCGCCGACAACAGCAATGCGAGAAACAGAACGCCCCAAATATCCATTAATTTTCCTAGCCAGCCAAGCGCACGATCCATGAGCAGCATGAATTGCATTTATAGTCACGGCCGGCCAGCCAAATACGGAATTACTGCTTCCCCCCTTCATCCTTGGCTGCGGTGTTGCTCGTCTTTGCGGGGAGTGACCCCATGCCCTTCTCCTGCCTTACCAGGAACAAAATGGCACATGTTAAAATCTGACGTTTGGCTGACCGTAACTATATCGAGACCCAGAAAATATTCAATTAATCGCGAATAGCAACCACGTCCGATTAGTTTTGAGCACGTCCGATTAGTTTTGAAACAGATCCCAAGAGTCTGAGCCCATATGGATAACGCAGCCGTATCACGTCGACTTCGGTCAATATCTCAGAAATCAATGCTAGGCGCCGCTGCTGCAGGCCGAGTGCAACCGATGCGCTACCAATAATGCTGTTACGCATCAAAAGGACCGCTGCCTCGGCCGCGCCGATCGGGATCAGGGTGGCGGACCCCGTTGCATCCGCCACCCTGTCCAGCACATAGAGCGTTCCAATAGGAAAACCGCTCTTTCCGTTCGACACACATCCACCCCCCACGCCAACCGATCGCTTGGAGAATCGATGATGCACTGGCTTGCCCTGCTCGAACGCCGAACCGAGCAACGCGACCCCAACATCCGGCCACATGCGCATCCGTGGCCACGAAGGAAAAACCGTCCACCCCGACGCTCGCCGATACAGCGCCAGCATGTCGTCGCTAAGAAAACGCCACCCGGCCTCGAGCAATTTCGCACTCAGGGTTGTCTTGCCCATCCCACTCGGCGCCAGCAACCCGATAGCACTGCCATTGTGTTCCAGGGCATTGGCATGCAGACAGACAATACCTCGCAGCTCAAGCCAGATGGCTATACCGATGGACTGAAGATAATGCTGGAAGCCCGTACCGCCTTCCCAGTCGATATCGATGCCCGCCGGACGGATAAGAAACCGCCCGCGGCCTTCGCAATCCACATCGAGCAGCCAGCCATCCGGACACTCATATAGCTCGAACCGGGTGGTATAGCGCTCACCCCGATCCACGAAAGTCCACGACGAACCGCCCGCCGGCTTTTTCAGCGCCCGCCATGACAATCGCAATCCCAACAAACCGTCCGGTGCCGCCATCTCGCCATCCAGCAGGCAGAGCCCATGGAGACAGGCGGCATCCATGTCATCCCAAAACACCGCCGTCATGCCGCGACAACCATCACAGAACCGCAGTGTCAGCCCTGGTAGGGATTCCTCTTGGTCTGACCACCACGTTCATCCGGGATGCTGCCAGAGAAGCCCTCGGTAAGTTCGGTCAAGGTACCAACCAACTCCAATCGCGGCGAGACATACACCCTGCGGCTCACTACGCTTCCTTCCTGATTCTGTTGCCTGCACATATCGTAATAACCCTTCTAAACTACTTCGTGTTCGCGGCAGTCTTGCGCGCGATACGCAACAACGGCCAGACCAATACCAACAAAAAGGTACCTGGCACGGGAATCTTATCGGTATCCGCCATAAACCGTAGCGTATCGCCGCTAGCCAAGCCAGGGGCAAAGGAGAGCGACAGCGTACCCCACAGATCGCCGCCAGAAAAGTAAGGGGCATTTGAATAGGTGCCGGTTACCGTGCTGGAGTTGGGTGTAAAAGCGCGACCCACGTCGGAGTTCGGCGTCACTTCCGTCGCGAACACATTATCGAACACAATGCCACTATTGTTGACAAGTGCATTGATAACCAAGCCATCGAGAGATACACCGGTCTGATTACTGACCGTCCATTGACCGAAGAACAGGTTGTTGGCCAAATCCACGTCACCAAAGGTTTCACCCTGCTGGGTCAGTGACCAGCCGCTCCCGAACGCGCCACCAGCATAGACCTCGAAGTCTCCAACCGGGCTACCGGGCGGAACCGGCGTCGGAGGCACGTTGGTGACTACCCAAGTCGCGGTTTCGCTAGTGCCATTGGAAAAATTTGCCGTCACTTCCATACCGGCCATATCCGCGCCGGTAATGATACTGATGATAGGAACCGCCGACGCGGATGCCCCGGACAACAACAAAACCAAAAATACGACCAGCCTTTTCATCCCTATGCCCTCACAAAAAAATCAAGTATTACAAATTCAGTATTTTAACGCCTACCCAGAGTTCGGCTCTCAGCATTGATCATGAACCCGCCAAGCAGAACCCCCTCGCAAGAAATCCGCTTCACCGAACAATGTTAATCCATGCAATATTCACGCCAGAGTCTATGACAAAAAATAAAGCGGCTTGAATATCAGTAATTTGAGGCGACATCATCATGGATCGGTAACGAATTATATTACTAGATACTTGTGATGTGTAAAGAATACTGACAGTAGATCAGGCTTGGCGACCTCAATAGCGCCGCAAAGTCTGACGCATTGAAGCTGTGTCGTGGCTGGAGTGAATCCTCTTCGACGCCGATCGGGGATCGGACCCGACCTCATCAGCCCACCCAGGCCCGCGCGTTACGGAACAGCCGCAGCCACGGGCCGTCCTCGCCCCAGTCGTCCGGATGCCAACTGTTGGTCAACGCGCGCGCCACGCGTTCGGGATGCGGCATCATAATGGTCACGCGGCCATCGCGGGATGTCAGCCCGGCGATGCCATCCGGCGAGCCGTTTGGGTTGGCTGGGTAACGGCTGGCAACCTCGCCATTATTCTCGACATAGCGCATGACGACTTGGGATCGCGCGGCCCGGCGCGCGTCTTCATCGCGGAACTCGGCCCGTCCCTCGCCATGCGCAACCGCAATCGGCAGTATCGAACCAGCCATGCCGTGCAGCATCACCGAATCGTTATCCTCGATCCGCACCGGCACGAAGCGCGCCTCGAACTGCTCGGATCGATTTCGCACAAAATGCGGCCAATGGCCTGTACCGGGGATCAGTTCGTGTAGGTTCGACAACATCTGGCAACCGTTGCACACCCCCAGCGCGAAGGTTTCCTCGCGGTCGAAGAATGCCTGGAACTGATCACGCGCGCGGACATTGAACAGGATGGACTTCGCCCAGCCTTCTCCGGCGCCTAGTACATCGCCGTAGGAGAAGCCACCGCAAGCAACCAAACCGCGAAAATCGTCCAGCACGGCGTGTCCGGCGAGGATGTCGCTCATATGCACATCGATACAATCAAAACCGGCGCGGTCAAAGGCCGCAGCCATCTCGATCTGGCCGTTCACGCCCTGTTCGCGCAATACCGCCAAACGCGGCCGCGCGCCACTGGCGATCAGCGGCGCGGCAATATCCTCGGTCGGGTCGAAACCCAGGGTAACCCGCATGCCCGGGTCTTCCTCGGCGATGCGCGCAAACTCTTCGGCGGCGCATTCCGGGTCGTCGCGCAAAGCCTGCATATCGCGCGTGGTCTCCGACCAGGCTTGTTGGAAAGCGACACGGTCGCCAGCCAATACCATCTCGCCACGATGATGAAAGCGAAAGCTGCCATCATCGACCGGCCGACCGATGTCATGCCAGCAGCCGACCAACCCGGCAGCATCCAGTATGTCACCGACCGAACCGAGGTCGGCAGCGGCAATCTGCGCCACCGCGCCCAGCTCCTCATTGAACAAGGTCGCCAACGCATCGTCGCCCGGCAAATCGATATCCAGGCCACAACGCCCGGCGAAGGCCATTTCGACAAGGGTCGCGAACAGGCCGCCATCGGACCGATCGTGGTAGGCCAGCAGCAAGCCGTCGGCATTGAGCCGCTGAATCGCGCCGAAGAACGCTTTCAGCCGCGCGCCATCGTCGACATCGGGACACCGATCGCCCAACTGCCCGTATACCTGCGCCAGCGCCGACGCGCCAAGACGATCGCGACCGCAGCCCAAGTCGATCAGCAGCAGCCGGCTGTCACCATCCAGCCGTGGCTGTGGCGTCAACACGCGACGCGCGTCGCATACTGGCGCAAAGCCTGTGATGATCGCCGACAACGGCGCTGCCATCTGTATCGATTCGTCATGCGGCTGCCAGACAGTCTTCATCGACATCGAATCCTTGCCGACCGGTATCGCAATACCCAACTGGGGACACAGCTCCATGCCGACTGCACGCACAGCGTCATACAAGCGGGCATCCTCGCCGGGATGCCCGGCCGCCGCCATCCAGTTGGCCGACAGCTTGATATCGCCGATATCAGCGATCGGCGCGGCGGCCAGATTGGTCAGCGCCTCACCGACCGCCATGCGTGCCGACGCGGCGGCATTGATCAATGCCAGCGGCGCGCGCTCGCCAACCGCCATCGCCTCGCCAGCGTAGCCGAACAGATCGGCGATGGTCACCGCGACATCGGCCACGGGCACCTGCCACGGGCCAACCATCTGGTCGCGCGCCACCATGCCGGTGATCGAGCGGTCGCCGATGCTGATCAGAAAGGTCTTGTTCGCCACAGTCGGCAGACGCAACACACGAAATGCCGCATCCCGAAGGTCGATGTCCTCGCGCCGCAGCGCCGGATAGTCGATGGCGACATGCGCCACGTCGCGCCGCATCTTCGGTGGCTTGCCGAACAGCAAAGGCGTCGGCATGTCGATCGGCCGATTGTCAAAATAGCGGTCGCCGAGGCGGATCACCTGCTCGTCGACCGCCTGGCCGACCACCGCGAACGGGCAGCGCTCACGCTGGCACAAGGCCTCGAACTCGGCAAGGCGCTCGGCCGACACCGCCAGTACATAGCGCTCCTGGGACTCGTTGCACCAGATCTCCATCGGCGACATCCCGGGGTCGGCGTTGGGCACCTCGCGCAACTCGAACTCACCACCCCGATCAGAGTCATGCACCAGTTCCGGCAAGGCATTCGACAGGCCACCCGCGCCGACATCGTGAACCCACAGGATCGGGTTGTCGTCGCCGGCCTCCCAGCAACGATCGATGACCTCCTGGCAACGGCGCTCCATCTCCGGATTGCTACGCTGCACCGAGGCAAAATCCAGATCCTCGGCGCTGGCACCGCTCGCCATGCTCGACGCCGCGCCGCCACCGAGGCCAATCAACATCGCCGGTCCACCGAGCACGATCAGGGGCGTGTCGGCGGGAAACCGGGCTTTCTCGACATGTCCGGCACGGATGTTGCCGAGTCCACCAGCAAGCATGATCGGCTTATGATAGCCGCGCAGCTCATGTCCGCCGGGCGCCGGCACCCGCGCTTCATAGGTGCGAAAATAGCCACACAGATTCGGCCGACCGAACTCGTTGTTGAACGCCGCCGCGCCAATCGGCCCTTCGAGCATGATATCCAGCGCGGAGACAATGCGATCTGGCTTGCCATGATCGCGCTCCCACGGCTGTTCGTTATCCGGCAGGCGCAGATTCGATACCGAAAAGCCGCACAGTCCCGCCTTCGGCTTGCCACCACGACCTGTCGCGCCCTCGTCACGGATTTCGCCACCCGAACCGGTCGCCGCGCCCGGCCACGGCGAGATTGCCGTCGGATGGTTGTGTGTCTCCACCTTCATCAAGATATGGATGTCTTCCTCTACGCCGGCATAGCGATGCCCCCCCGCTTGCGGCAGAAAACGCCGCCCACGCGATCCTTCGATCACCGCCGCGTTATCCTTGTAGGCCGACAACACCTTGGCCGGCGAACATTCGGTGGTATGCCGGATCATATCGAACAGGCTATGCGCTTGTGGCTCGCCATCGATGACCCAACTGGCGTTGAAAATCTTGTGCCGGCAGTGTTCGGAATTCGCCTGGGCGAACATCATCAGCTCGACATCAGTCGGATTCCGCCGCAACCGGCTGAAACTCTCAAACAGGTAATCAATCTCGTCGACGGAGAGGGCCAACCCGAGCGTGGCATTCGCCTGCTCCAGCGCAGCGCGACCGGAGGCGAGGAGGTCCACGCGCATCAGTGGCTTCGGTTTCGCCTCGCGAAACAACACCTCGGCATCCTCGAAACACGGCAGCAGAATCTCCATCATGCGGTCATGCAGCAAATCCGAAATCGTGGCCTGGTCGTCATCGGTCAATCCACCATCGGCGAAATACCAAGCCACGCCACGCTCGATGCGACGCACCGAAGCCAGCCCGCAGTTATGTGCGATATCCGTCGACTTAGACGACCAGGCCGAGATCGTTCCTGGGCGTGGCACCGCCAGCAACAAGCTTCCGACCGGCACCCGCGCCTGCCGATGCGGCCCGTAATGCAACAGCCGACGTAATATGCGCCAGTCGGATTCACTCAAGGAGTCGTTGACATCCACCAGATGCGCGAACTCCGCATAGACATCGAGCGAACCTCCGAGCCGCTCGGCGATCTGTTGCCGGAGCTTACTCAGACGAAATTCGGAAAGCGCTGGCGCGCCACGCAGATTCAGCATGATTGGGACTCTTCACAGGCTGGAACGGAAAGGCGCAATGATACTGGAAAACGCGGATTCCGGGCGGGTTCGGTGCATATGAACCGATGGGTGGCCACCGACTGCGGTTGCATGGTCGCCTGGCAGGCTGTTGAAAAAATCCTTCCATGGCCTTTTTCAACGACGGAATCGGAAAATACGATTTCCCGGTTCCTTCATTTTCAATGACTTGCCGTCATCGAAAATGGCGATCCATCCCTGTACCGCACGCAGGCCATTGAAAAATGCCATTTTTCAATGGCCTGCTAGCCCGGATTTCTCACCGAGTCGCGTAGCGAGGCCGCTCAAGCAGGGCAAACGCATATAAATCACCGAGAAAATAATACCTTACTGCGGTAGCTATCATCCCATGCGGCTTTACGGCGTTTTTTCGCCATGCTCAAGGTGGATGACTCTCGCTCAAATAGATTCAG
>JALSSX010000210.1 GCA_026984055.1 Sedimenticola sp.
CATCACATCGACGGCACTTTCGTTCTGGGCAAGTGCATCGTAAAACGCGATCTCGTCGGCGGTCAGGCCTTCTTCATCGCCGCGCCCTCTGGCCTCGCGGATGTCGCGGGCAAGATTGATCAGTTCCTGCAAAACCTCGACTGTGCTGATGGCGTTGGTATGATAGCGCGCAACGGCCTCCGCCAGCCGGTCCGAGAACTGTTTACTCTCGACAATATTTGACTGGCTGCGCGAGGAAATTTCATCGTTCAGCAGCTTTTTCAGTGCCTCCAGCGCCAGATTCTTTGTTTCCATCTGCTGGATTTCCGCCAGAAACTCGTCTGACAGAATGGAGATATCGGGAGATTTCATACCCGCAGCCGACAGAATGTCGACGATCTCGGTCGAGACAACGGAACTGTCGATGATTTGCTGCACCGCCAGCCGCTTGTCCGCAGCCGTGCCACCAGCGGCTTGCGATGACTTGACGAGCGCTGCGCGAATGGTCTGGAAGAACCCGACCTCATCACGGATTTCGCGGGCTTCGTCACTGGCCGCTGCCAATGAATAGGCCTTGGAAAGCGCCAGCACGGCATCCTGATATCGGCGGTGTGCTTTCTTCTTGGCCTCATCCGAGCTTTCCCGCTCAGAAGCCTTGTGTTGCGCTGCCAAAATCCAGTCCAGCGCGCCCGCCATGATGGCCAACCGTTCTTTCGGCGTGCCGCCCAGAGCTGCGTCATAATCGAAGCCGTGGAACATGTCCTTGACGATGCCAAAACGTTTCAGCATTTCGGCCACCGCTTCGGCCTCGTCAATGCCCGCTTGCCTGCGGTCATTTGCAGAATACTGGCCGAGGGCGTTTTTCAGGTTCTGGGCAATGCCGATATAATCGACCACCAGCCCGGCGGGCTTGTCACGAAACACACGGTTCACGCGGGCAATCGCCTGCATCAACCCGTGGCCCTTCATCGGCTTGTCCACATACATCGTGTGCATCGAGGGCGCATCAAATCCTGTCAGCCACATATCGCGCACGATCACCAGTTTCAGCGGATCACCGGGATCACGCGCGCGCTTGGCCAGCAGATCGCGGCGCGCCTTGTTGCCCACATGGGCCTGCCATTCTTTGGGGTCCGAGGCAGAGCCGGTCATGACAATCTTGACCTTCCCCTCGTTGTCATCATCCGAATGCCAATCAGGGCGCAGCGCGATGATCTGGTCATAAAGCGCCACACAAATCCTGCGGCTCATGCACACCACCATGGCCTTGCCGTCCAGCGCCGCAACGCGATGCTCGAAATGGTCGACAATATCCGCCGCCACCATTTTCACCCGTTTTTCGGCCCCCACCAATGCCTCAACGGTGGACCATTTCTGTTTCAGCTTTTCCTGCTCGGTCAACGTCTCATCTTCGGTCAGCGCCTCGATCTCGGCATCTATGCGGGGGCGGTCCTCCTCGGGCAGCTCGATGCGCGCCAGTCGGCTTTCGTAATAGATCGGCACGGTTGCGCCATCCTCGACCGCGCGGGTGATGTCGTAAACGTCGATATAGTCGCCAAATACCGCTGGCGTGTTCACGTCGTCGGCCTCGATCGGGGTGCCGGTAAAGCCGATGAACGAGGCATTGGGCAAAGCATCGCGCAGGTATTTGGCAAACCCATAGCTGATCTCGCCGGTCTTTTTATCCACCTTGGCCTTGAAACCATACTGGCTGCGGTGCGCCTCGTCAGCGATCACGACCACATTGCGCCGGTCGGTCATTTTGGCGTCGGAAAACTTCTGGATGGTGGTGAAAATCACCCCGCCCGAGCTCCGGTTCAGCACCTCTTGCAAATCTTCGCGCCCCTGCGCCTGCACCGGCGTTTGCCGGATCAGGTCGCGACACATGGAGAAGGTCTGGAAAAGCTGGTCGTCCAGATCGTTACGGTCGGTCAGAATAACCAGCGTCGGGTTTTCCAGCTCGGGCCGGCGCACCAGTTGCCCCGCGAAAAACGCCATCAACAGGCTTTTGCCCGAGCCTTGGGTGTGCCAGATCACCCCCGCCTTGCGATCGCCGGTAATAGAGGTGGCCCGTACCGTGCTTTCCACCGCCTTGAGCACCGCGTGGAACTGGTGGTATCCGGCGATGATCTTGAATATCCCGTCGCCCGCATCGCCAAACACCGTGAAATCGCGCAGCAATCGCAAAAACCGGCGCTTTTCA